>DIFG01000042.1:0-5076 GCA_002419025.1 Deltaproteobacteria bacterium UBA5754
CACACAAAACGTCGAGGAGCCATAATTTTCTTGTATATCGAATGCAATATGCCTTATTTTTCACCACCTGAAAGGTGATTCAGATAGTTATGATCCGGTCGGCATATGAAGCCACAATGGGCTCGCGATTTTGCCGAATCTGCTTCGTTGTCAGGGCTCGACATACCAAAGTATGCCTTCACCCCTTCCGCCTCGCATCTTCGGCAAACTTGCGAGCTGCATAATTTGGGTTAAAGGTCTTGATGCATCAGGTTTTCATCGGGCTCGGATCCAACCTGGGAGACAGGGGGAAAAACATCGTCAAGGCCCTCGAACTTTTGGACAGGCACCCTCGAATCCGCCTCATACAGACCTCGCGTCTCCATGAGACCGAACCCGTAGGCGTGAAAACTGCTCACTGGTTCCTGAACGCCGTCGCCGAGATACAGACGGACCTCGGCCCCCGCGAACTCCTCTGCAAGCTCGGCGCCATCGAAAAGGCCTTGGGCCGGGACCGATCCAGGGGGCCGGACAGGACAATTGACCTCGATATCCTCGCATACAACGGGCTCGCCATGGAAGAAGAGGGTCTTTCCATCCCCCATCCAAGGCTTCATGAACGCCGCTTCGTCCTTGCACCTTGGGCAGAGATCGCCCCGGATTTCCTGGTGCCCTGTCAGCGTTCTCAACCGGGTACAGGCGCGGGCCGGACCGTCATGGCACTTTTTGAGGACCTCCCTGCCCATGGCCCGGCGGACCTGCCCTTCGGCGAGACTGCGGAATGATCCGCTTCCTTCTGTATATCCTCCTCTGCTTTTTCCTCTATCTCCTCTTCAAGAGGATATTTACACGTCGGGCCACCACCCAAAGACCCCATGCTGACCAGAGGAGACCAACTCCCATCCAGGACGAACTCGTCAGGGATCCGGTCTGCGGCATCTATTGCCCAAAACGGGACGCCCTCATGCTCCGGATCAAGGGCGAGACCCATTATTTTTGCAGTGAGGAGTGCAGGAGGCGGTTTCTCCAGGAAAATGCCCCTGAGAAAGGGTCATGAGGCCTGTCTATGTGGTCGGCATAGGCATGTCCCCTCAGGACCTCACAGAGGCCCATCGCCGAATCATCGAGGAGGCCGAGGTCCTCGCAGGAGGCAGCAGGCATCTCGCCTTCTTCCCTGATCACCAGGCGGACAAGATCCTCCTCGAGGGCGGGCTCGATGCAGCGATCTCGAGGATCAGGTCCTGCGCGCATGGAAAACGGGTCGTGGTCCTTGCATCGGGTGACCCGAATCTGTATGGCATCGCCCCAAGGCTTGTCAGGGAATTCGGGCCTGAAAACGTCGTCATCCACCCCAACGTAACTGCGGTACAGGCGGCCTGCGCCCGTCTGAAACAATCTCTCTCGGACGTCAGGGTCGTGAGTCTCCACGGACGAAAAGACTTATCCTCCCTGGACGAAGCCCTTTGTTCTAAAAGGTCGGTGATGGTCTATACGGACCCTGTAAACGGCCCTGGTGCGATCGCACGACACCTTCTGAAATTAGGCAGGACCGATCGAATCTGTGTTCTCGAGGACCTGGGCCTCGAGAACGAACGTATCCGCTGGATGGGGCTCGAAGAAGCGGAATCGGCGCGGTTCTCCCGGCTCGCCATGGTCTTCATCAATGGCCGTCCGCCCGCACCCGCCCGCTCCCTCCATCTCGGCATGCCGGATGACTCCTATGCCCATGAACGGGGACTCGTCACAAAGGCGGAGATCCGGGCCGTGATCCTTGCCACACTCGCCCTCTCCCCGGGCCTAACCCTCTGGGACGTGGGGGCCGGATGCGCCTCAATCGCCATCGAGGCCACACTGCTTGCCCCGGGCGGCAGGGTCTATGCCGTGGAAAAGGACCTAGCTCGCGTGGATCTCATCAGGCACAACCTGGATACCTTCGCGTGCACGGGCGTAATACCAGTGAACGGCAAGGCCCCGGCCTGTCTCCATGCCCTTCCCGATCCGGATCGGGTCTTTGTGGGAGGCTCTACCGATATGCTTGAAGAGATCATCCGGTCTTCGTGGAAAAGGCTCCCGGCCGGTGGAAGGCTTGTGGCAAGTGCTGTCCTCATGCGGACCCTTTCCACTGCCATGGACACCTTGAGGGCCTTGGGTTGCACGCCAGACGTGACCCTCGTACAGGTGGCTCGCGGGGAACCCCTTGCCGAAGACGTTTTCGTGAAGGCCATGAACCCGGTCTGGATCATCGCCGGAACAAAAGGGGAAAACCCGTGACCTTTCACCCGGTCATCTTCCTCGGGGCAGGCCCAGGGGACCCGGAGCTCGTGACAGTCAAAGGAAAACGCGCCATTGAGGCAGCGGATCTCATCCTCTACGCAGGCTCCCTGGTAAGCGAATCGGTCATTGCGTGGGGCAAGACGGATGCCGAGAGGATGGACACAGCCCCGCTTGCGCTCGAGGAGATCGCATCCCGCATGATCGAAGGCCATCGAAAAGGCCGCAGGGTCGTCCGGGTCCATTCCGGAGACCCGTCCCTCTATGGGGCCATTCAGGAGCAGATGGACCTCCTACATGCAGAAAAGGTCCCATTCCAGATCATCCCAGGGGTGACCGCGGCCTTTGCTACGGCCGCAGCCATACGCAGGGAACTCACCATCCCGGAACTCACCCAGACCGTGATCCTCACCCGCGCAGCCGGAAGGACCCCTGTGCCCAGGGCGGAGGCCCTGGGATCCCTCGCGGCCCACGGCGCCACCATGGCCATCTATCTGAGCGCGGCCCGAATCCGGCAGGTCGTACAGGACCTCCTTGCGTCCTATCCCCCCGAAACCCCTGTCGTCGTGGCCCACCGGGTGAGCTGGCCGGACGAGCTGATCCTCTTCGGCACCCTCTCAGACATCGCGGAAAAGGTAGAGAAAGCGGACATCACGCGCCAGGCGATCATTCTCGTGGGGCCCGCCCTTGACAGCGGCACGGCCCGTTCCCGCCTCTATGACAGGAAATTCTCCCATGGATTCCGGACCGGTGAAGGCGGTTGACGTGGCTGCCCTCACCGAACGGGGGGCAAGGCTTGCCCGTAGGATCGCGCAGGGTCTGGCCCGTCCCGCCCGTCTTCGCCTTCCGGAACGGATCGCGGCAATGGAACCCGGCGCCCTTCCCTTCACGCGCCTTGCCGAGGCTGCCCGGGACGCCTTTCACGAATCCAGGGATCTCGTCTGCGTCATGGCCTGCGGCATCGTGGTCCGTGGGATCTCCCACCTTCTCCAGGGAAAGGACCGGGATCCGGCCGTGGTCGTGTTGGACGAAGAAGGACGCTTTGCCGTGAGCCTTCTCTCCGGCCATATGGGCGGGGCGAACCTGCTCGCAAGGGAGGTGGCGTCCATCACAGGAGGGACACCCGTTATTACCACAGCCACTGACACGCGCGGTCTTCCCGCCTTTGATATCCTGGCCCAGGAAACCGGATGCCGCATCGAAAACCTCGCCGCCGTTCGGTCGATCCACTCCGCCCTCCTCGAGGGAAGGACCGTCCAGGTAGTGGATCCGGTGGGGGTCCTCTGCCCGCGTCTTGCGGCTCATCAAGATCTTTTCGCATTTTTTGACGAGATCCCAGAGGGAGGCACGGGCAGTCAGCCGACGGTGTACGCAGGGGAATCCCCGAAGCATCTTCCTTCCGACTGGCTCGTCCTCCGGCCCCGGACGCTCGTCCTCGGTATAGGCTGCAACCGTGGGACAGGGGCACAGGAGATCCTGGACCTCATCCACGAGGTACTTGACGAGGCGGATCTCTCCCCGCTTTCCGTCAGTCTTCTCGCAAGTGTCTCGGAGAAACAAGACGAACCCGGAATCCTCGAGGCGGCCCAGGGACTCCATGCCGAAATCATGTGGTTCCCTGCCGTGACGCTTACGGCGATGAGTGTCCCGAACCCGTCCGAGACGGTGAGACGGCACCTCGGAACACCGAGTGTGGCAGAGGCAGCGGCCCTTGCCGCCTCCCGCGCCTCCCGGCTCCTCGTCCCCAAAAGAAAGGCAAAAAACGTGACCATGGCCGTGGCAAGATTATGCTCTACATCGTAAGCATCGGGCCGGGGGCCATGGGGCACATGACACCGAGGGCCGTAGAGGCAATCAAGGCCGCTGACACGGTCATAGGATACAAGACCTACCTGGACCTCATCGCGCCCCTCACCCATGGGAAAAGGGCCGTCTCCACCGGAATGCGCTCAGAGGTGGAAAGATGCGCCAGGGCCGTGGACGAGGCTCGGAACGGAAGGCGCGTCGCCCTGGTCTCGAGCGGAGACGCCGGGATCTACGGCATGGCAGGGCTCGTCATCGAGATCGCGGCCTCGCGAGGCATTACTGTGGGACCGCCTGAAGCAAAAGGCGTGGATCTCGCCTTCGAGGTCATACCGGGTATACCGGCCCTTTCCGCCGCGGCCTCCCTCCTCGGCGCCCCTCTTATGCACGACTTTGCCGCCGTCTCTCTCTCTGACCTCCTCACCCCATGGGAAGACATCAAAAGGCGCGTCGAGCTCGCCGCAGAGGCGGATTTCGTCATCGTCCTCTACAATCCCAAAAGCTCGCGAAGGGACTGGCAGCTCGGGGCCGCAAGAGAGATCCTGCTCCTCCATCGCGGTCCCGAGACACCTGTCGGCATCGTGAGCCGGGCCATGCGGGAGGGGGAAAAGAGCCTCATCACCACCCTCCACGACCTCGCGGGTCACGAAATCGACATGCAGACCATCGTGATCGTCGGAAACTCCGCGACCTTCGTGCACTGCGGGTACATGGTGACTTCCCGGGGCTACAGCGGGAAATACGAACTCAGGGGACCGGCCTCCCATACGTTACGGAACGGATGATGACCCCACCCTCACCAAAAGGGAACATCTCTTGAGCGATACCGACATGGAACCCTCGATAAATGGTCCTTTCGCTCGATGACCGCATTGCTCATCGGCTGAAAATGCTCACATATATGGAGTATGCTCCATTTTTCAAATCAAAGGTCCAAGATATGATGGTCTCGTAAAAAGTCCCAGACTCGTCATGCCGGACTTGATCCGGCATGCAGAACATATTGAAAACACTGGATTCCGG
>DIFG01000042.1:5083-6524 GCA_002419025.1 Deltaproteobacteria bacterium UBA5754
ACTTTTTACGAAACCATCAAGATATGAATACTCGAAAATTCGTCTCCCTCAGCTCACTTTTCTTTTTTCTTCTCATCTCCGTGACCGGCATTGTCCTTTATATTTCGCCCCATGGCAGAGTCGCCTATTGGTCCGACTGGAAGGTCCTGGGACTTGCTAAGGAAACCTGGTCCCAGATCCACGTGACGGCGAGCTGCATGTTCCTCGTCCTCGGGGGAGTCCACATCGTCCTCAACTGGGGCCCCATCACCGCCTATATCTCTCGAATCCGGGGGACATTCAGTCCCTCCAGGGAGCTCTGGGCAGCTATGTTTCTCACCGTTATCTGCTTATTCGGGACTTTTTGGGGACTTCCTCCCTTTCGGCAGATCATAGAGATCGCCGATGGAGTCAAGGCATACTGGGGGAGGACCCTCGGAGAGCCGCCCTATGGCCACGCGGAACTCTCGACAATCAGGGAATTCGTCCAAAGGACAGGGCTCGACGGAAAAGACGTCATCGTCCGTCTTGGTCGAAATGGAATCGATGTCCAGGAAACGGACACCGTCCTCGCCGCCGCGTCCTCTCATGGACTCACTCCGAAGGAGCTCTACGCATTGATGCTGCCACAGAACGAGTTTCCGCCTCTTCCCCCGCAACCCCCTTCCGGGTTAGGCAAGAGGCATCTCGAAGAGATAATCCTGGAATACGGACTGGAGAGAGAAAAGGTCACTGCCGTTTTAGCGGCAGAAGGTGTGACCTACACAACAGAAATGACCCTCAAAGAGATCGCGGAGATAAATAAGCGCACGCCGATAGATATCTATAATCTCCTCAAACAGACACAGAAAGGCTCAAAAGTGAGGCCATAATGAAAAATATGTACATGATCATATTATTTGTAATTATATCGTTACATGGGATCTCATCACTTGCATGTGCAGATGAAGAGTCTATCCTCTCAAAAGGACAAACTCTCTATGTTCCTGCTTATTCCCACATTTATGCCGGAAATCGTCAAATGGAAATCCTTTTGACGGTAACCTTGAGTTTGAGAAACACAGATCCACTCTCTTCAGTCACTATTACTTTGATTGACTATTACGGAACAAAAGGAGATTTCATTCAAAAATTTTTGGACAAACCCCTCGTTCTTCGCCCGCTTGAATCAACACATTACATCATCCCCCATAAGGACGTATCAGGTGGATCAGGGGCCAACTTTCTCGTGGAATGGAAATCTGAAAAACCTGTTAACCCTCCCCTTGTTGAATCAATCATGATCGGAACCCAGGGTATTTCGTTTACCTCCCGAGGAGTGCCGATCGTGACACCCCACTGAACCCCAGGCACATCGAATTGCGAAGGACCATTTTTCGAGGTTTCCGAGGACATCATTCCCATTCCCTGCCATATTTTTCTTATAAAATCAAAAAGGGCTCCTCGACGTTTTGTGTGGATT
>DIFG01000030.1 GCA_002419025.1 Deltaproteobacteria bacterium UBA5754
AATCCACACAAAACGTCGAGGAGCCCTTTTTTCGTGCGATTGCAAAAGTTGATGGTGTCGTAAAGACTCAAAAATTTCAAATTTGTCGTCATTCTGGTGGAGGTCGGACACTTTTTGCGGCCATCAAGGTTCAACGAGGAAGATTCTCCTACCCGTTCATCTCGGGATCCGCAGCAGGAAGGTGAGGAAGGCGCCGGCAACTATGAGGGCGCCGGTGATCGTGATTCCGGCGGAAAAGGCGCCGAGGTCGCCTGAAAGTCCGATTCCCGCCGGGACCAGTCCGCCCCCCAGGATGAATCCCAGGGGGACGGTCGAGGATACGGCGACGTTTCTCGCCTGTGCGTCACCTCCAATGCGAGAGAGGGCGGAAAAGCCGGCGGGAAAGAAGGAGACCGCGAAGGCGGGCTGGAGAAAGACAGCGACCGTAAGCCATGGACCGGAAAGGAGTCCGATCATGAGGGACGTGATCCCTGTCGCAAAGAGGACTGCCAGGATCACCTGTCTGAGCCCGAATCGGTCCGCCGCCCATCCTGCCGCAAATGTCATGCCGATGCCGGAGATGCGGGAGAGGGTGACGAGGGTGTTCGCCTCTCCCATGGACAGGGAATGGCTGGAGACGAGAAAAAGGGGGAGCATGGTGTAGATCCCGAGGCTCCCGGCGATGGCGAGGCCGAAGAGGACGACCATGATCCATGCCTCGCGCGTGCTGAAATATCTGTTGATGGTCGTGGGATTGGGTGGGGTGCCGGGGAATTCCCCCCCGCGTCCGAAAAAGAGGTGGAGGATCCCGGCCGCGAGGGCGAGGATGCCGGTGAGTAAAAGGATTCCCCTCCATCCGAGCGGGGCGAGAAGCAGGTTTGATGCGACGGGTGCGATGACGAATCCCATATTGGGTGCGAGTTCGTGGATTGCCACGGCCATCCCCCAGCGGCGTTGGTCAACGAGGGATGTGAGGGTCGCGATTCCCGAGGGAAGGTAGAGCCCAGCAGCCATTCCGACAAAGGTCATTCCTGCATACATCCCGGATGCTCCCGTGCTCAGGGCCGAGGCCACAAGGGCGAATCCCAGGGCCGCAGAGGATAGCACGATGGTGCTTTTGTGTGTGATGCGGGACGTAATGAACCCTGCGCCAGCCATGGAAGTGAAATAGCCGATTGTGATGAACAGGAAGAGTCCTCCCGCAGCCCCGTGCCCCAGGGAAAGGTCCTCTTCGATCACGGGCATGAGCGGGGCGATGAGGAGCCTTGACGTGAAGTTGAAAAAGAAGATGCCTGCGAGGAAGAGGGCCGGTGCCATGAATTCCGGACCCGGCATGGGACGTGGGCGTGGCTCATGGGCACGAAACGTTTTTTGATCGTCCGCGCTGGTGGATCCGGGGTTTCTGTGTGTCGGAGGCTGGTTCACGTCCTCGTTTCCAGGTTCCCTCCAGGGGCCTGCCGGGGCTTCGTTTCGGGCAGTATAGGCGAGGGAAGCAGAAAGTCCATACGTTTATTCGGGCGCCTGGACATCAAGGCGTCGCAGGTTGTATCTTTTGTCTAAATCCGTGAGCCCCGGCATCTGATCCGCCGGATCAGGGCCCAAAAGCGGGCCTCACTGGCGGATAATCCGTTTGTTTGGAATGTCATGACCCACGCACGCGAGATCCTTATCAAGGAAAACGCCTATCTCGTGGCATACGAAGGGGCGCGGATCTTTTGTCGAATATCCAACGAAGCGGTCTCCGCCCGAGGGAGGTGCTTTGTCGCCCTGTCAGGGGACAAAACGTCGAGATCCATGCATAGGTTGATGGCGGCAGAGCCGTTTCGCTCCCTCGTCCCGTGGGAAGGCACACATATTTTTTGGATTGAGGAGTGTTTTGTCCCGCATCGGGATCCGCAAAGCCGGTATGGAACGGCCTTTTTGGATTTTCTCTCCCGCGTTCCCATCCCTCCCTCCAACATCCACCCCATTCCCGTGGATTCTCCCCCCGAGGAAGCGGCGGTGAGATACGAAAGGGAGATCATGCGTACGCTCCTTCTCACGGGCGATGGGATCCCCTCTTTTGATGCGGTCTTTCTTGGTCTGGACCCTGAAGGCGGCATGACCGTGCCCCATTACGTTGCAGAAGGGGAAAGGGATTCCCCTTGTCTTATCGTTTCGGCATCAGGGGGTGAGTCGCCGGTTGACCGGCTCATTCTCGGCCATTTCTTCCTGAACCACGCAAAAAACATCGTCTTTTTCGCAGCGGGGCAGGGAAAGGCCCATGTCGTCAGGGACGTCCTCTCCGCGACGGATTCAATCCATCGCTCATCCCTGATCCAGCCGTATCATGGAACAGTCCTGTGGATCCTGGATCAGGACGCCACTTCCGTCCTTCGTCCCTGATCCTGCTCAAGAACCGCTCTCCTGCTCGTACTGAAAAGGTCCTTGAGTATGCCCCGCGCCAACAGGCAGGCGAAGGCCTGAAAAGTTTAAAAAGGCATGGCGCCAAGTACGTATGGTTATATGCGTGGTAGGCCATCACCACGCTTGATGAGGATCCATGTTTTCAAAACCCTTTGCTCAGGATGGGCGCTATACCCAAAACGATATAAAATTCCAGCACAACGATCATGAGAAAGATTACCAATAGATACCTTCCATGGGTGACCAAGCCCTTGAACTCTTTTTCGGTGAAGACAAAAAGTATGTGCAATCCTGCAAGGGTGGCGCTCGTGAATATCGATATATCCAGAAAGGCCAAAAATTTATAAGAAATAGGGAAAGTCATGGAAGACAGATCCATCCCGAATTGTCTGCCCAATGTGGGCATAAAATCAGGAAGATGAGTCAATGTATAACGGAGCCTGATAATGAGTTCGCCAGCAAAGGAGATTGGGACGAGCACAGGCACCATGGGTGAAAACCTGCCCAACATGGCATCCCCGGTCACCCCGAAGATCATTCCGCCCATGTGGACGACGGCAAGAATGAAGAGAAAGCCCGTTCCCAGAAGGATGGTGAAGATCAACATGTGAAAATCGGGTCCGTAGGACGCGATCCAATGGGCGAGCACGCCATCCTGGGCGTATCTGGCAAGTTGAGATCCCATCAAAAGGGGGATTATGTAGGTGCAGGTTATGGACCTTCCCTTATGCTTGATGAGTTCCACATACGGACTCCGCAGGTTGAACACCGGGGAATCCTTGTCGCAGAGACTGATGCACTTACCGCAGACGAGACATTCCTGGTTGTTGTGGACCCCCACGGCCCCGAGATAGACCGGGCAGCCATCGGTGTCCTCGGTACCCTTTCTGCAGGCGAAGGTGGTGCAGGTACGGCATTTGTGGTAATCCGCCCTTAATTCCGTAAAGGACATGACGGATCCGACCCCTATGATCCTTCCCATCGGGCATAGATATCTGCACCACGCCTGTCCTGGAAAGATAATGGAGCAGATCAGTGCCCCCGCCAGTATGGCGAGCATGAGATACGCTGTCCCTATTGGAGACTCCTTGAGGCCCATGGTCTCCTCGGCCCACAGTATCAGGGCGAAAAGAAAGCCCGCCAAGTAGATGCCGTAACGATGCAAAAAGCGAGGTATGCGAAGATCAAAACTGTAACCACCGGATTGGAGTATGCGTCCAATGCCTGGAAACGGGCAGATACCGCACCAAAATCTCCCCAGGAGGAACCAGCTCAGGACCACAGACGGCCACCACATGCCCCAGGCGATAAACAACGCCACGTTACGGGAAGGGTCCTGAGGGCCAAGGAACCCTGAGATTATGATAAAGGAGAAGATGTTTTCTCCGATGATCCGAACAGCGGCATGAATTTTTCGATTGATGAAGAATTTTTTTAGAGGTGGAATGACCTCCAGGAGGTTGATTCGGTCATCGGGGTCCGCATCGAGAACGATTCGTATGGCCCGTGTCAGAACGCTGCCCTTTTTTGCATCCTTGTCAGGCGGCCTGGATACCTGTCGAGCTTCGGCCTCTCGGGACGCACCCCCATCCTCGTTCTTCGGTGTGTAGAAGGGAACCAGATCCTGCGGTTCCGCACTCGTAGCCGGTGAGGTATATGACCCGGCTGACGGTGGCATGAGTTTCGAGGATGGCCCCGATTCCCTTTGTTGCATAGACTTTATTCCATTGAGTCCTTCGAAAATCCCTCGGCGGCCTAATCTTTCCGGTAACTTTGGTCACAATGTCTCTTCGTAAAGATACCCTACGCATGATGGTTTTGTCATGAATGTTTGCAAGATGAAGAAGCTATTTGAATTCGGAATGTTATCTTCCGTTTAGCCAATCAGGGAGAAGAGGTCCTTTTACGCTAGTTCGGAAATATTTGTGTATTTTTTCACTTGGCTCGCAGCAGATTATCGCATTGGTCTTCGAGCCTGACGGGATGGTGCTTGTGACATTTCGGGAAAGGTGGAATTTTATGTGGGCGGGTTTTTATCAGAACACGACGCATCAAGCCTGAATATTGCCTGATGGCTATGCCTTCCATGAAAGAGATCGCATCCCATACCGGTCCTTGTCTCCTTCTTGCCCTTGAATCCTCGTGCGACGAGACAGCGGCAAGCGTCATCAAGGACGGCCTGACCCCCCTGAGTAACGTGGTCTCCTCCCAGATCCGGATTCACAAGGAATTCGGGGGGATCGTCCCTGAGATCGCGTCCCGTCACCACCTCAAGGCCCTCCTTCTGGTTGTGGACACCGCCATCAGGGATGCAGGGATCGGGCTTTTTGACGTGGAGGGTCTTGCTGTCACCCAGGGCCCGGGGCTTGTGGGCTCGCTCGTGGTGACCTGGTCCTTCTCCAAGGCACTGGCCGCCGTCCTGGGGATCCCCATGGCCGGCGTGAACCACCTTCACGCCCATCTCCTGTCGGTGTTTCTCGAACCCGATCCTCCGGGGTTTCCTTATGTGGGCCTCGTGGTCTCCGGTGGGCACACAAGCCTTTTTCTCGTGCGCGACCACCTCTCCATCAAGCCCCTTGGCCGCACCAGGGATGACGCCGCAGGAGAGGCCTTTGACAAGGTGGCGACGGTCCTCGGGCTCGAATATCCCGGGGGGCCTGTGGTGAGCAGGCTCTCAGAGGAGGGAGACCCTGGTGCCATTTCCCTTCCGCGTCCGCGGCTTCCGGACACCCCCCTCGATTTTAGTTTCAGCGGGCTCAAGACCGCTGTCATCTCCGTGCTGAGAAAGGCCCCAAGGCCCCTCTCTGATCGGTTCGTCGCGGACCTCTGCGCATCTTTCGAGGAGGCGGTGACAGACGTTCTCACGGAAAAGACGATCCATGCAGCCCAAATGCATGGGGTCCGCGTGGTTTGCGTCACCGGTGGCGTGGCAGCGAACCGCAGGCTTCGGGAAAAGATGGGGGCGGCGTGTCTCCATGCCGGGCTTAAGGTCCATTTTCCAACCCCTTTCATCTGTACTGACAACGCCGCCATGGTCGGGATCGCAGGCTTTCACCTCATTCGGGCAGGAAGGACAGTCACCCCGGAAGACGACGTCTATTCCCGGGCCGCTAACCGGGAGATGGGCTGGTGAAGGCCAGATTCGCACCGCTTCGGTGGATGAGATCCCGGGTCAAAAGGATGCTCCGCCTGAAGGGGGATCCCTTTTCCTTGGCTCGGGGTGCGGGGATCGGGGTTTTCGTGGGGCTCACCCCGACCATCCCTTTTCACGCGGCCCTGACAGTCCTTTTTTGTCTTCTCGTCCGGGGAAATGTCCTGGTGGGACTTGCCTGCAACGTCCTAGTGAGCAACCCCCTTACCATCCCTCTCCACTACGCAGCGGCCTGGATGGTCGGCTCTCTCTTTTTCCCGGATGTGACATCCTGGGATCGGGTTTCGGGCATGCTCAAGGAGCTTTCCCATGTCTCCCTGCTGGATATGTCCGCGCTCCTTGACTGTGGTCTCAGGATTTTTGGCCCACTTTTCGTGGGAGGGGTTCTTATCGCCATTCTCCCCGCCATCCTTTCCTATTTTATCGCCCTCCGGCTCTATATCGCCCTCCACCAAAGGCGATCTCAAAGGCTTTACTCGGACATTTCTTCTCGGACAATCCAGACAAATGGAACTGATGTATAGGCTAAGAAACGAATCAGAGACACGCCCTTGGGCCCGCAAGTCCCTCGGGCAGAACTTCCTCGTGCACCGGGAGACCATTGAGGCCATTGTCCGAATCACGGACATCCGACCTGGCGAAACGGTCATAGAGCTCGGCCCCGGTCTCGGGGCCATCACCTGGGGGCTTGCGGCCTGCGCATCCCGGGTGATAGCAGTTGAGATCGATTCGAGGCTCGTCTCCTGGCTCACCAAGCCCGGCCGCCTTCCCGAAAACGTGGAGGTCCTTCATCAGGACATGCTCGATGTTTGCTTTTCGGAGCTGGCCGACCGCTTCGGTCCGGGGCTTGCGGTGGTGGGGAACCTCCCGTACAACATTGCAAGCCGAATGGTCTTTCGGCTCGTGGAGGAGCGGGCCTGGATATCAAGGGCCATCCTCATGTTTCAGAAGGAGGTGGCGGAGCGGATCCAGGGACGGCCCGGAACCAAGGATTACGGGATCCTTTCCGTCATGGCCCAGTCTTTTTCGGATATAGACCGTCTTTTTGACATCCCGCCGGGATCTTTCAGACCGGTTCCCAAGGTGACCTCGACCCTTCTTAGGTTCCGGTTCCGTGAGCCTGCGACCCCGGTGCTGGACCTGGACGTCTTCAAAAAGGTGGTAAAAGCCGCCTTTTCCAGGCGCAGGAAGATGCTCGCAAACAACCTTAAGACCCTTGCCGGGATCGATCTGGAAGAATTGGATGAGGTCCTCGGTTCCTGCGGCATCTCCGGAAGGAGCAGGGCCGAGGAACTCGATGTTCATTCATTCATCTGCCTTGCAAATACCCTTGCACTGGGATGTCTGAGGCAGAAATGATGATAGTGGTGAGATATAAATCAATTGGTTGCGTGTATCCTGAGAGATTTTCGGTTCTTCGTCATTTTGTGTGGAATTTGGGTTCTTCGTCATTTTGTGTGGATTGGAGCTATAC
>DIFG01000046.1:0-17967 GCA_002419025.1 Deltaproteobacteria bacterium UBA5754
ATAGACGCACGGCTTCATAATTCACGTTCTATACTGGATTCCGGCCTCCGCCGGAATGACGAGGCGGTATGCAACTGCGCACTGGAAACCGATCAAATTCCACACGAAATGACGAAGAGCCGGACATGATCACATCAGGCACCTTTCATCCCCATTCAATCCAGCATGCCTTCCCATTCTTATCCTGAACGGCCCATTCCGGCGGTTGCCGTGCTTGTGGAACGGGGCGGAGAGATACTCATGGTCCTGCGCGGGACGCCGCCTGCCCGAAAGACCTGGTCCCTTCCAGGAGGAAAGGTGCGCATCGGGGAGACCATCCTGGAGGCAGCTGAGCGCGAGGTCTGGGAGGAGACCGGAGTATCGGTCAAGGCAGAAAAAGTACTCACCGCCGTCGACGCCATCTATGAAGACGGGAGCGGAGGCATCCTTTACCACTATCTTATAGTCTATGTCTGCGCGTCATATCATGGCGGGGAACCGGAGGCCAGGGATGACGCCCTTGATGCGCGCTGGGTCCCGCGTACCGAGTTCGACAGTCTCGTCATCGAGGCGAGGACCCGAGAAACGATCCAAGGGATGTTCTAAACCAATGGACACCATTCAGCTTGAGGAATACGTCCCGGAAAGTGAGCCGTATTACCTGCCCCAGGGAGATGAGGTCGTCCTTGCCGAGGCCGCTTACGAAAACGCCCTGCCCCTCCTTCTCAAAGGGCCGACCGGGTGCGGGAAGACCCGTTTCATGGAGTACCTCTCCTGGAGGGTACATCGTCCGCTCGTGACCGTGTCCTGTCACGACGATCTCACGACGAGCGATCTCGTGGGCCGCTACCTCATTCGGGGCGGGGAAACGGTATGGTTGGACGGTCCCCTTGCGCGGGCCGTAAAGGCCGGGGCCATCTGTTATCTCGACGAGATCGTGGAGGCCCGCAAGGATACCACTGTGGTGATCCACCCCCTGGCAGACGACCGTAGGCTCCTTCCCATGGAGAAGCGAGGAGAACTCCTTCGTGCGCCTGCCGAGTTCATGCTCGCCGTCTCCTACAACCCGGGGTACCAGAGCGTTCTCAAGGATCTCAAACCGAGCACCCGCCAGCGTTTCGTGGCCATCGAATTTCACTATCCCGAGCCGGGTGTCGAGTCGGAGATCGTGGCCCACGAGGCCGGGATCGAGACCGGGATCGCCGAAGGCCTCGTGAGGCTGGCCAAGCTTACGCGAAATCTCCGGGACCAGGGGCTTCCCGAGGGCGCGAGCACCCGTCTCCTCGTGCATGCGGGTCGTCTCATTCGGGCCGGCATCAGTCCGCAGAGGGCGTGCGAGGTGGCCGTTTGTCAGCCCCTCACGGACGACCACGAGCTCCTTGCAGGGCTTCTCGAGATGATCCACGCGGTATTCTGATCCCATGGGCGCGGCGGTATTTATCCCCGAAGGCCCTGGGCAGTGGGAGGCGGATGCCCTTAGGGCCGCACTCATCGAGATCTTTTTCGCCGAATCTGTCGGGGGATGCCACGTGGATACGGCCGTGGAGCACCTTCTCCGCGTCTCCCGAAAACGGACGGCCCGTGTCCTCTCCCTCGTGAGGCTCATATCCTCCTCGGTCTCGGATCTCCTTGCGTTCACCTTTCTCGAAAACGTGAACGAGGCCTGCGGGCTTCTCGCAGACGAAGGGCTCGAGGCATGGGTGAGGGGGGCCATTGCCATTTATGAGTCAGAAGGGCTTCATGCCGCACGTTCCTATCTGGCGCGCGTCTCCGAAACCGCGCTTCCATTTTCCTCGAGCGACAGGGCCCGCACGCGGGAGCAAGTGGTTCATCGTCTCCGTCTCCTCATCTCAGGCCTCGCCGGGCGGGACATGGCCTTTAGGACCTCTGAGGTCAAGTATACGGATACGGAGACGATCCATGCCCCAGAGGTCTTCAGCCGCTTTGCAGATGGGGATGCGAACGAACTTCATGCCCGATCCGCCCTCATTCATGCCTGCTGCCAGGTCCGGTACCGGTCGTTTCATCTTCCCCAGTCCCTTGTTCACACACGCATCCAGGCCTTGTCCCTGCCGTCCGTGGATGACCCGGAGCGGGCCGGCATCCAGGTCTTTCTCGAACTCCTTGCCGACGCCATCGGCCGTGAGGAGGCCTTTCGGCTCTACGCCCTTGTGGACACGATTCGGATAGAGGCGCGATTGCGTCGGGAATTTCCTGGGCTCGACCGGGATCTTGCCCGTTTCAAGGCGATCCTGAGGCGCGAGTCTCCGGATCTTCCGGCCGAGCCCCCGATCTCCCGGCTCATGACATGGATCCTCGAAGGGTATCCTGCCCTTTATCCATGGCCGGACGAGGAAGAACAGGAGGCTGCGGAAAGGCTTTGTGGGCCAACGTCCCTTGCAGTCGATTCCGCTTCCCTTGCGTATCTCGTGGCCAGCCGGGATCCGTCTTGTGTCGGGATCGAGTCCATGGATGAGGTCCTCCCGTACGTCGGGACCGTCCGTCCAGAGGCGGTCGCCCGTGTCCTCCTCGCCCGGCGCATCGAGTGCCGGGAGAGGTTCGTGGAGGCCCTTGCGACGATCCTTCTCGAGAAGGGTGGTGCAGGAAAGAAAGAGGATGGGGGCGAAAAGGGGGAGGATGGCCCGGGCCTTACCTGCCTCACCGATGGGGATCAGGGGATAGCCGTGATCGTACCTGGGAAGAAAACAGAGGCTAAGGGGGGGCCGCGCGATCTTCTCGAGTGCCTCACCCTGCTCGGGCAAGAATCGGGTCCCAGCGCCGAACTCGATGCCCTCCTTTCCGAGATCGAAAGCGATCTCGGCTCCGTCCCTTCATCCTATGTCTCTGGCGCCATGGGCCTTGCAAGCAGGGGCTGGGCCGCAGTGGATCTCGCCCGGCAGGCAACCATGGAGGAGCAGTCCGCTGCGCATGGCGGGGAGTTTTACCTCTATGACGAATGGGATTTTCGTCGCGGGGCCCATAGGAAGTCCTGGTGCACCGTACGAGTGACTGACGTCCCAGCCGCCGGGGGGGATTTCGTCCTCCAGACCCTCCGCCGCTACCGGGGACAGGTCCTCGCCCTGAGGAAACAGTTCGAGATGCTCCGTCCCGCCTACCGTTTGAACAGACGCCAGAGGGAGGGAGAAGATATCGATCTCGATGCCGTGGTGGAGGCCGTCTCCGACCTCCAGGCCCGCGTCACACCCTCGGAGCGTCTCTTCATCCGCCAGAGGCGCGATGAGCGCGACATCGCCGTTCTCTTTCTCGTTGACATGAGCGCCTCCACCGCGGGCTGGGTCAACCAGGCCATCAAGGAGACCCTCGTCCTCCTCTCCGAGGCCCTCCATGTCCTTGGTGACCGGTATGCCGTCCACGGTTTTTCCGGCATGCGAAGGACCGGGTGCCAGTTCTACCGCATCAAGGACTTCGGTGAGCCCTACGGCCAGGAGGTGAAGGCGCGTATCTCTGGGATCGACGCGCGCGACTATACACGAATGGGGCCGGCCATCCGCCACGCAAGTAGGCTTCTCGCAGACGTGGACGCCCGGTTCAAGGTCCTCATTACCCTGAGTGACGGAAAGCCCGAGGACTATGACGAGTACAAGGGGCTCTATGCCATAGAGGATACGAGAATGGCGCTGGTCGAGGCCAAGGAGCAGGGGGTGCGCCCCTTCTGCATAACGGTCGACAGGGAGGCGCACGAATATCTCCCGCACATGTACGGCGAGGTGAACTATGTCATCGTGGACGATGTCTCCAGGCTCTCACGGAAGGTCCCGGAGATCTACCGGCTCCTTACGACGTGACAGGGGTGTCTTTCTCGTCGCCTTTTCAGATTTCTATTTGGATGCCGAGTTCCACCACCCGGTTGGGGGGTATGCCGAAGTAGGTGGAAACGTTCCACGCGTTGCGGGAGAGGTAGGCAAAAAGCTGTTTGCGCCAGGAGGACATTTTCTCTTTCCCGCTGCAGAGGAGGGTTTCACGGCTGAGATAAAAGGACGTGGAGTAAATATCCAGATCAAGGCCGTACGCCGTTGCGATTTCCAGAATCTCCGGGACAGAAGGGGTTTGCATGAAGCCATAATGGGCCACGATGCGGTGGAAACCCTGCCCGAGGTGTGTGATCGCAAGACGTTTTTCCCGGGCGACATAGGGGGTGTTGCCTGAAGAGACGATGGACAGAAGCACGATCCTTTCGGGCAGGGACTCGGTGTGTTTGAGAAGGTGCAGGAGGACCCTGGGGGTGCCGACCGGTGAAATCGAGAGAAAGGCGGCGGTGCCTGGGGTGCGGATGAGGTTATAGGTTTTGATGTCATTCAGGATGATCTCCACGGGGATTTGTTCATCCGCAAAGCGCCTCGCCAAGATGGCCCGGCCATCACGCCAGGTGACCATGATCACCGTCAGGATCGCGGCAACGGCCACGGCAAACCAGCCGCCGTGGAAAAACTTGAGAAGATTGCCGCCGAGATATGAAAGATCGGCGACGAGCAGGATGACGCTGAGCGAAAGCGCCTTCCAAGTTGGCCATTTCCAATTGTGGCGTGTGACGAAATAAAAGATGAGACTGGTGATGGCCATGGTGGCGGTGACCGCGATGCCATAGGCCGAGGCAAGCCGGCTGGACTCCTTGAAGGAGAGGGCGAGGGCCAGGCAGCCGAGCATCATGACGGTATTCACCCACGGCATGAAGATCTGTCCCTTTGTCTCGACCGAGGTATGCCTGATCTGGAGCCTGGGGAGATAGCCGAGCTGGATGGCCTGCTGGGTGATGGAGAACACCCCGGTGATCATGGCTTGGGAGGCTATGACCGTGGCTAAGGTGGCCATGGCGACCATGGGATAGAGAAGGACCTTGGGGACCAGGCCATAAAAGGGATTGGCGGCCGCCCCCGGAACTTCCAGGAGAAGCGCGGTTTGACCGAAATAATTTAGCAAAAGGGCCGGGAATACCAAGATGGTCCAGGAAAGACGTATTGCACTCCGGCCGAAATGCCCCAGATCCGCGTAAAGTGCCTCGCCACCGGTAATGCAAAGCACCACCGAGCCGAGGACCACCAAGCCGTGGAGGCGGTTTTCGGCAAAGAAAGCGACTCCATAGCGTGGGTCCATGGCTGCCAGAATCTTGGGCGTCTTCAGCACCTCCGAGAGTCCGAGGATGGCGAGGGAGCAAAACCAGAAAAGCATGATGGGGCCGAAGACCTTGCCGATGCGCTCCGTCCCCTGGCTCTGGAACAGGAACAAGCCGAGCAGGACGCCGCATGCAATCGGGAGGACGAAAGGTTTGGCTGCCTGAGTGGCTACATTGAGGCCTTCCACCGCCGAGAGGACGGATATCACCGGCGTGATGAGGCCGTCTCCATAAAGAAGGGCGGCTCCGAAGATCGCCAGGGTGACGAGCTTCTTCACTATCTCTTGCGAGACCTCCTTGCCGCCTTTGCCTAAAAACAGGGCGGCAAGGGCGAAGATACCTCCTTCACCGTCGTTGTCCGCCCTCAAGATGAAGATCACATATTTGATGGTGACCACAATCATGAGTGACCAGAAGATCAAGGACATGATGCCGAGGATGTTGACTGGGGTGAGGGCCACCGCGTGGGAACCGTGGAAGCATTCCCTCACGGTATACAGAGGGCTCGTGCCGATGTCGCCGAATACCACGCCCAACGCCCCCATAGACAGGATAAGCGTTTTTCGTAACGGGTGGCTATAGAGGCAGGGACCGAGGGCTTCCGAGGAAGCGGTTTGGGCAGGAACAGGCGGTAACGGGCGCGTTTCGTCATTTGGGGACAAGTGCATAAATTTGAAGCCCTTCTTGGGGTGAAAGACATCCTCGTGAAAGGGATATCCCGGCTCTCACGGAAGGTCCCGGAGATCTACCGGCTCCTTACGACGTGACAGAGGTGTCTTACCCCTCGTCAGGGCGTTCCTGTCCGGACTCGGGAAGCCCGTGCATCCATGATGGTTGGGTCTTTTCCTGACCCTCGAGGACAGGAGGCGAATCCTGGAGGGAACGGGCCTCCGTTGCGGTGAAATGGAGGAGGGAGTCTATCTCTTCTCCGGGGAGGGTCTCCTCGTCGAGGACCCGAAGATATCCCTCCACATGGGACCGGATCCGGTGGACGGTCTCCCTCTTGAGCCTTCTCAGGGCGCGGATTCGTTCTTCGAGGACAATGGCCTCCCGGTGCGCGTCGGCAACGATGCGCTCCGCGTCGAGCTTCGCCCGCTCCACGACGAGTGCGGCTTCCTTTTCGGACTGGCGTTTAAGCTCCTCTGAGACGGAATGGGCCGTGGTCAGGGCTATACGCACCTCTTCATCCCGTTTTTTGAGCTCATCCACCTGGGCCTTGAGGGTGGCCACGTGCCCCTTGAGCGCGTTTCGCTCCTTGAGCAGGGCCGTGAGCTGGGAGGCGATCTCCTCGAGATATGCGCGGACTTTATCCCGATCGTATCCCCGAAATCTGACCTCGAATTCATGTTCGAGGATCTCGTTTGGAGTCAGATTCATGGTTTTCCTCCTCGGGTGCTGTGACCGTTCCTATACATATCAGTTTCTTCGAGTTCCGAAAACCGAACTTTCTCTCTCAATGTGATACATGCAACCAATTGATTGATGGTCTCGTAAAAAGTGCCGGACTCGTCATGCCGGACTTGATCCGGCATCCAGAACATATTGAAAATACTGGATTCCGGCCTACGCCGGAATGACGNNAATTGGAATTTTTGACTTTTTACGAATCCATCAATTGATTTATATCTCACCACAGAGAGCACAGAGAACACAGAGAAAATCTCTCTATCTGCTGTTTCGCAATCACATTCCGGACGCACTTTGTCCCTTGCGGCCCTAATTTAAGGAAATGTGCCGGGGTTTGGCTTTCGTGTTATTTTTTTGAAAATCATGTCTCAAGATGCCGCTGAAAAAAACCGATCTGCTGTGTGCATGGCGTCCGTCCTAGAAAATCCATGCGCCATTTCCGGACCCGGGGCATCCATGAGCGAAAAAGGCGAAGGGCGCGCGGCATCCTTTCGGGAGCCCTGGCTGGCGGCATTCCTTGTCGCTGTGGTGGCGCATGCGTTCCTGGCGGGGGTCTTGTTTCGTTGGCACATGGAGTTTTCTGTCCCGCCCGGTCAGGGGCGTCCCATTTTTGTCCGCATCTGCGAGATCGGGCGCCCACCGGGCGCGCAGCCGGCACCCCAGGTCTTGCCACATACAGAGGCAAGGCCTAAGGAAACCCCTCCCAGTGCCCGGGTCAAGCCGCGCACTACCCCCTCCACCCCGAGGCCTATGCCGGTGGTCAAAAAGGATGTGAATTCTGTGGCGCCGCCCCTTCCGTCCACGCCGAAGAAAAAGAAAATCGCCCCGGATCCATTGGAAGGACCGAAGACAGATCCTGTTCCTGCGGACAAAGCCCCCTCCACCGGAGGGCTGACCGGACACGCGGAATCCACGCCTGACCCGGTGGCTTCGGGTTCGGGCGGCGCGGCCGGGTCTGACGTGCTCCCTGTTGTTGAGGGAGGCTTTGAGGAGCGTGTGGTGGACGTGCCTCCTGTGGCCATTCACCGTCCGGCCCCCCGTTACCCCCTGGCGGCCCGCAGAAGGAATCTGACCGGTGAGGTTCGTGTCCGTTTTCTCGTGGACGAGTCCGGACATGTCAAATCCGTCCGCATCGTGGATAGTTCCCCGTCGGGTGTATTCGATGAGGCCGTCCGGGACGCGGTCTCGCGCTGGCAATTCCGGCCGGGCAGGTTCCAGGGGCGGGCCGTCCCGGTCTGGTGCGAGACTTCAGTCGTCTTTCGCCTTGAGTGATCGTCACCAGGAGCGGAGTCCCCGGCCCAAATGGATCCGGTAGTCTCGCTCGCCGTGTCGGCCCAAAGGGATGCGGATTCTGCCCAGGTCCTCGACCTTTTCAAAACTCGCCGCAAGACCTTGGGGGAGCTGATCCCTTTTGTCAAGGACTATGAGGGCGTCTTTTCCTGCAAGACCATCCTCCAGGGGATTCGGCCAGAGTTCGTACTGTGTCTTGACCTTGTGGGGAGACGGTGTCCAGCGGTAGGTCCGCGGCTGGCCCGGAGAGTAGAAGGCCAGCTCGCTCGTCACCTGTCTCCTGACCCCGAGGAGAAAGGGTTTTTCCCCCTCTGGAAAGGTGTCGATGATGGCACCGATCCTTTCTCCGAGCATTTTCCATCCACGCAGCCGGACGGTGGGATCCATTTTCCCTCCCTCGATCCCGAAAATGGAAACCGCCCAGGGGGAGGCGAAGAGGAGGCCGGTGAGGGTGGCGCCGAGGAGGATGCCTGGGACGTAAAGCCGTTTCAGCGGATAAAGGAGGGGCATGAGATCCCCTCTGTTTCCGGAAAAGAGCCCGGCCAGGAGGATGGGGGCCGCCAGGTAAAAAGGGGCGGGCCAATTGGCGTTGATGTCCTGGCGAAGGGCAAGGACCGTGACCCCCAGGAGAGGGAGACAGCTCATGACGACAAGATATCTCGTCTCCGGGGCAAGGGATCGGATACGGACGAGAAGGACGGACCCTGCAGCAAAGATGAGGAAAAAGAGGATGGGGGAGACGACTCCGGCCTGGGACCCCAAAAAGGAGAGGGCGCTTGCCACGGAAAGAGAGGTTCGTTTATGGGGATCGAAGTGGTGGGCGGTGTGTTCAAGGGTTATCCACCCATGCCCCATGTTCCAGAGGCAGACCGGGATGAGAAAGGACACGGCAAGAGCTGCTGCCGCGTATGGCCACGGACCCTTGAGGGCCGAGCGGGGGCCGGGTGTGAGGATGAGGAAGATGAAGGCGAGGAAGGGAAAGGCCGCCATGGTCTGTTTGGAAAGGAGCCCGAGGCCGCAGGCAAGCCCGGTTGCGATCCACCAGATGGGCCTGCCCAGGTCGGCCGCGGCCCGCCAGAAGGCATACATGGCAATGGACCAGGCAAAGACGAGGGGTGGATCTATGGTCATGGCAAGACCAAGGACCGCTGTCCCTGGCATGGCTGCCGCTCCGAGCGCAGAGAAGAAGGCCGCCTTCTCCCCGAAGAGACGGCGTCCGAGGAGATAGACAGGGACGAGGGAGCACGTGGCGAGGAGGGCGGCCGGGAGGCGCACGGAAAAGGCCGTGTCTCCAAGGAGGGAGGTCGAGGCCCAGATGATCCATGCGACCATGGGGGGCTTGCTGTAATACCCCCAGTCAGGCCTTCTCGACCAGTCCCAGTAATAGGCCTCGTCAGGGGAGAGATCGAGGGGGGCAGCGAAGAGAAAGAGGATGCGAAGGCCGAGGAGAAAGAGGAGGAGGGCGATGAAACGCCGTGTCCAGTGGTCCTTTGTCACGGGCAGGGGGTGGGGGCTGCGCACAGGCGTTTGTGGAATCCGGTCGCATAGACGATCCCTCCGAGAAGGCCTTCCATGACGTGGATGCCGAAAAAGGCGAGGCTCAGGGTGAGGGCGGCCTCGGAGGGCACATGGTACTGGGCTAGGAGAGAGATGAAGCCCCCTTCGCGGATGCCGATGCCGTTTATGCTGAGGGGTAGAAAGGTCGCGAGGGCGATGAAAGGAAAGATAATGTAATAGACGAGTGGTGCGACATCGATTCCGATCCCCTTTCCCAGGATGGGGAGGATGCCGATGCCTGCGAGCTGGACCACGAGGGAGAGGCCGAATGCCTCGGCGAGGCGGCGCGGGTTTCTCCAGACGCCAAGGAGCCAGGAGGTCCTCTCCGCAAGGGTGGGGAGCCTGGATCGCACCCAGGAGTGAAGAAGCGGTGTAAAAAGGACGATCGCAAGTGAGGCAGATCCAGTGCCGAGGAGAAGGGTGCGTAAGGGCTCGCCCAGGAGATCGGGTCTGGCGCAGAGGGCGCAGGCCCCAAGGAGAAACATGGCAAGGATGCCGAGAAGGCGGTCAGCGAGGACGCTTGTGGCCGAAAGGGCCGTGCGTCCTCCTTTTCCGATCATGACGGCCTTGACCACGTCTCCGCCGATGCTTGTGGGCAGAAAGAGGTTGAAGAACATCCCGATGAAATAGACACCGAGAAAGGCCTTTGCGGTCCCGTCGATCCCCATGCCGAGGGAGACGGCGTGCCACCTGAACGCACTCACGATCTGGGAGAAAAGATGCAGGAGGAAGGCCGAGATCCAGCACCAGAGGGGGATGGCCTTCAGGATGCCGATCACGTTCGCAGGTTCTGCCCACGCAAGAAGCAAGGCGATGAGGGCGCAACTCAAGGCGATTCTGGCCCGCAGGCCCCATTTGGCACGCGTCATGGTCACTCGAGTATCTCCCGGACCGAGTAGATCCGTTTTCCCGTGGCCTCGTAGTAGGTACGGATCACGAGTTCGGCGATGAGTCCGGTTCCGAAGAGCATGATGCCCGTGATGACGAGAAGCGCTCCGAGAAGGAGGAGCGGGCGTGAACCGATGTCCTCTCCGAGCCAAAGCTTTACCCACGCGAGATAACTCTCGATGGCGAACCCGCCAAGAAAGAGCGCTCCTCCGCTCAGGCCGAAGAACTGGAGCGGACGGGTGGCGAAGCGCTGAAAAAAGAGCATGAGAATGAGGTCAAGGATGACGCGGTAGGTCCTGCCGATACCGTACTTGCTTCTGCCTTTCGTCCGCGGATGGTGGGTGACCTCCATCTCCGCTATCCTCACCCCGTAGAGATCGGCGAGTACCGGGATGAACCGGTGGAGTTCACCGTAGAGGAGGAGGTTCTCCGTCACCTCACGCCTGTATGCCTTGAGGGAGCATCCGTAGTCGTGGAGCCTCACCCCGGTGGCCATTCCTATGATCCGGTTCGCAAGGATCGAGGGTAGTCTCCGGGAGAGAAAGGGGTCCTTCCTGTCCCGCCTCCAGCCGATCACCAGGTCGTAGCCTTCATTGAGGCGGGAGACGAGCCTCGGGATGTCCTCCGGGTCGTTCTGGAGGTCCCCGTCCATGGATACGAGGATCCTGCCTCTGGCATGGTCGAAGCCCGCGGTCATGGCCGCGCTCTGCCCGAAGTTCCGGCGAAGGATCACGGCCCTGACCTCGGGAAATTCCCGAGCCAGGTCCTTCAGTATCCCGGCGCTTCCATCCGTGCTCCCGTCGTCCACGAGGAGGACCTCGTAGGACATCCGGTCCGCCTTCAGGGCATTTCTCACGGCGTGGACGAGGGGGGCGAGGTTTTCGGCCTCGTTGTAAACGGGGATGACGATCGATATGTCCGGGATATGATCAGATGGCATGGATGCCGCCGTTCCAAGGCATGCAGGCGTTTACGTCCGGCCCGATCCTCCTGAGGAACCAGGCGATCATGATGCCTGCAATGAGGAGCTTGACCACGGTTCCTCCGAGGAAACCGAGAAAGCTCCCCACCCCGGAACGGAAGGCATCCGCCAGTTCCTTGCCCATGAGGAGCTCGCCGGCGATCGCCCCGAGGAGGGGGCCGACAAGTATTCCCCAAGGACCGGCAAGTAAGCCGAGAAAGGTCCCGGCCACCGCACCCCAGACTGCGGCCCGCGAGCCTCCGGCCCTACGTGTCCCATAGGCCGTTGCGATGTAGTCCACGAGGAAGGTGATGCCGGTTAGCGCGAATTCGCCGGCGAGAAAGCCGGGAGTGAGGCGGGAAAAGCCAGCCATGAGGCCGTAGGCAAGGATGCCCGCGAGGATGAGCGGGGTCCCCGGCAGGGCGGGAAGGATGGTTCCGACGAGTCCCAGGAGGGAAAGAACGAGGCTCGCTGCGAGCCCTGTAAAGATCTGCGTGCAGTCCACGAGAAGAAGGGGCGCGGAAGAAGGTCGTTATTTTTCGAGGAAACCCGTGAGGGTCTCTTTTAGCTTCTGGATATCGAAAGGTTTGCTCAGGATGGCGTCGGCCTTCTTTTCGTGGGCGAGTTCCTCCGCGTAATAGCCGAAACCGGTGATGGCGATGACAGGTATTTCCGGATGGCCTTTTTTGAGGACCGTGATGATCCCGATCCCGCTCACGTAGGGCATGGAGAGATCCGTTATGATGAGATCGTATTGATTTTCCTTGATCTTTTTCAGGCCGTCGAGGCCGTCCGGAGATGCGGAGACATCGTAGCCCATGAACGAGAGATAATCGACGAGCATTCCGAGCACCTCGTGATCATCCTCGATGACGAGAATGCGCTTTTTCTTCTCAGGTGTCGTAGTCACCTCTTGTCACCTTTTCCGATTCCGTGTAGGCAAGGGCCCCGATCGCGTCCATCTGTTCCCGGAGGGGGTCGGCGGGGTCGAGCCGGTCCCGCAGTTCTCGCAGGTCTTCCACCCCTTCCCGGATGGCGGACACGAGATCCGACGATGATGAATTTTTTTGATGTATCAGGAGACCCTCGATCCTGTCAAGGAGAGAGAGCGCTCGATCTGAAACGGCAAGTGAGGTTGTCTGTATCAGGCTGAGCCGGGTTGATCCTGCTGTGTCAGGGGGTGGTGGGGCGAGGAGAGGGGAGGGTTCGGAGATCCCCTTTTGTGGAAAGGGGCTTTCGCTGGCCATGGCCTTTTCGAAGAATGCGCCGAAGTTTTGCGCCGGGGTTTTGGGGGCCTCGTCGACAGGTGAGGATGTGCCCTTCTTTGCGAGCATGGAGGCGATTTCAGGTGTTATTTTCATAGTTAATACCTCATTGTAATAATATTATATTGTAATAATACTATAAAGATAATTCTGTACATTTCATTGCCTGTGATATGGCTTTGATATATCATGCCGTTTCATGTCAACGCTACGCCTTTTCCCAGCCCTCCGGAAAAAAACCCGTGTCATTCATGTCGGTCCAGTCGCCATAGGAGGCGACAACCCGGTCGTCGTCCAGTCCATGACCAACACGGACACTCGGGATATCTCCGCGACAGTTGCCCAGATCCGGCGTCTCGAGGAGGTCGGATGCGAGATCGTCCGGGTGGCGGTCCTGGACGGAGCCGCTGCCGTGGCGATTTCAGAGATCAAGAAAGCAATTTCTGTGCCTATAATTGCAGATATCCACTTCGACTGGCGTCTTGCAGTAGCCTCCATCCAGGCCGGGGCCGACGGGATCCGCATCAATCCAGGAAACATCGGAGGGGCGGAAAGGCTTTCCCGTGTCGTAGATGCGGCCAGGGACCGGGGCGTCCCCATTCGGGTCGGGGTCAACGCCGGGTCCCTCGAGAAGGATATCCGCGTAAAACATGGGGGTGGAACCCCAGAGGCCCTTGTGGAAAGCGCCCTGCGAAACGTCGGCCTTATCGTTGAAAGGGGTTGGGAGGCCGTCAAGATCTCCATCAAGTCCTCCGATGTCCTGACCACCCTTGAGGCCTATAGGCTTCTCTCCCAACGGACCGATTTCCCCCTCCACCTCGGTGTCACCGAGGCCGGCGGTCTCATCCCAGGGACGGTCAAGAGCGCCATCGCTATCGGCGGGCTCCTTCGTGATGGGATCGGGGATACCTTTCGGGTCTCCCTCACCCGGGACCCTGTCGAAGAGGTCGCCGTTGCCTACGAGATCCTGCGAGCGCTGAAGATTCGGCAGCGTGGCCCGGAAATAATTTCCTGCCCAACGTGCGGCCGCTGCGAGATCGACCTCTTTTCCCTTGCGCGTTCCGTCGAGGAGCGGGCAAGGGCCATTGCCGAACCCATCAAGATCGCGGTCATGGGCTGCGTCGTGAACGGACCTGGCGAGGCCCGGGAGGCGGATGTGGGTGTGGCCGGGGGCAAGGGGGTGGGGATCATCTTCCGGGGGGAGAGGATCGTACGCAAGGTGAAGGAGGAGGATCTTCTCGATGCCTTCTGGCATGAGGTGGAAGAGGTCCTTCGCGAACGCCGGGCTTCCGATCCATGATCCCGCTGAAAAAGCCCGATCTGCGGCGTTACTTCAATTTTCCAGCCCATGCGGCGTACGCTAAGTACGCCTCATTCCTGGAAAATTTCGCGCCTTGCATCTTGGGCTTTTTGAGCGGGATCAGATTTGATGGTCTCGTGAAAAGTCCCAGACTCGTTATGCCGGACTTGATCCGGCATCCAGAACATATTGAAAACACTGGATTCCGGCCAACGCCGGAATGACGCCAAATTGGAATTTTCGATTTTTTACGAGATCATCAGATTTTGAGGTTTTTGCAGTACGATCATCCATCAAGATAGGAGAAACGTTTGTCCATGCGATATTCCAGGTTTTTTCTTCCGACGGTCAAGGAGATACCCGCAGACGCGGAGGTGATTTCCCATCAGCTCATGCTCCGGGCGGGCATGATCAGGCGTCTTGCCTCCGGGCTCTATACGCACCTGCCCCTCGGGCTACGCTCCCTTAGAAAGGTCGAGTCCATCATCCGCGAGGAGATGGATGCGGCCGGGGCACTGGAGCTCCTCATGCCCATGGTCCAGCCCGCGGAGCTCTGGCAGGAGAGCGGCCGGTGGGAGAAATACGGTCGTGAACTCCTTCGCTTCACGGACAGGCACGACCGGCCGTTCTGTCTCGGCCCCACCCACGAGGAGGTCATAACGGATCTCGTCCGGCGCGAGGTCCGGTCCTACCGGGATCTTCCCCTCGTCTTCTACCAGATCCAGACCAAGTTCAGGGACGAGATCCGGCCGCGTTTCGGGCTCATGCGGGCGCGGGAATTCCTCATGAAGGACGCCTACAGCTTCGATGTGGATGACGAGGGGCTCGATCGCACTTACCGGGCCATGTACGACGCCTATTGCCGGATCTTTGAGAGATGCGGACTTGATTACCGTCCTGTGGAGGCGGACACAGGGACCATCGGCGGGCATGCCTCCCACGAGTTCATGGTCCTGGCGGAGACCGGCGAGGATTCCATCGCCTGTTGCACCGCTTGCTCCTACGCCTCGAACGTGGAGCTCGCCCAGGTCGTTTCCTCTCCACCGCCTCTGGTTTCCCCTGAATCCCGCGAAGAGGCGCGCAAGGTCTCGACCCCCGGCAAGCGTAGCATCGAGGAGGTTTCCGGGTTTCTCGGCATCCCGCCCGATCGGATCGTGAAGACCCTCGTCTTCGCAACGGATAAGGGGCCGGTCGCTGCCCTTGTCAGAGGGGATCACGAGATCAACGAGATCAAGCTCGGCCGTTTTCTCGGGGTCGAGGAGATCCGGCTCGCCTCGGACGAGGAGGTGAGGCTTGCTGCGAAGGTCAGCCCCGGCTTCGTCGGCCCCGTGGGGCTTTCCGGTGTGCGCATCGTCGCGGATCCCGCCGTCCTTTCCATGGATGGATTTACCGCAGGGGCTGGCGAAGAGGACTATCATATTGTCGGGCTCGTCTGGGGCCGGGATCTTCCCGTTCCTGAGACCGCTGACATCCGAAATATCACGGTCCATGACCCCTGTCCCCGATGCGGTGGACGGATCGAGATCCGTCGGGGGATCGAGGTCGGCCATGTCTTCAAGCTCGGCACGGCGTACAGTGAGGCCCTGGGGGCCCGGTTCCTGGATGAAAACGGGACCGAGAAGCCCATCATCATGGGCTGTTACGGCATAGGGGTCGGGCGTACACTCGCCGCTGCCATCGAGCAGAACCACGACGCAAACGGCATCGTCTTCCCCCGGCCGATCGCCCCTTTCGATGTCATCGTCTGTCCCCTCAAGACCGAGGATCCGGCGTACATTCATGCGGCAGACGACCTTTTACACGCCCTTACCCGGGCCGGCTTCCAGGTTCTCCTGGACGATCGGGATCTGCGTCCGGGCGTGAAGTTCAAGGACGCGGACCTCATCGGGGTCCCGGTCCGGGTCACATTGGGAAAGCTACTGGCAGATGGGATCGTGGAGATACGCGAGCGGAGAAGCGGGGAGGTGGTCATGTGTCCCATGGTTGAGGTCCTGGAGAGGGTATCCAGTCTCCTGGTCCGATGATACGTATCAACGAAATCATCGACCTGATTCACTCCTATTCGTCCAAGGCGGATACGGCCCTTGTTGAAAAGGCCTATGTCTATTCTGCCAAGGTACATGCGGGGCAAGTGAGGCTCTCCGGAGAGCCTTACCTGTCCCATCCGCTTGCCGTGGCCTATATCCTTGCCCAGCTCAAGCTCGATACCGCGAGCATTGCAGCAGGCCTTCTGCATGACACCGTCGAGGATACCCTCACGACCATAGAGACCATCGAGGACCTGTTCGGCCCTGATGTGGCCAGGATCGTGGACGGAGTCACGAAACTTTCCAAGATCCATGTCCAAAGCCGGGTCCAGAAGCAGGCGGACAACATCCGCAAGATGATTCTGGCCATGTCCAAGGACATCCGGGTCCTTCTCGTGAAGCTGGCCGACCGGCTCCACAACATGCGGACCCTCGGATTCCAGAAGGAGCACAAGCGGGCGGACATCGCCAGGGAGACCCTCGACATCTATGCACCCCTTGCGGGTCGGCTCGGCATCGACTGGATCAAACGCGAGCTCGAGGATCTCGCCTTCGAGCACCTCTACCCGGATGAATACCGGAGTCTCAAGGCCGCGGTTGAGGAGCGGCTCGGGGAACGGAAGGCCTACGTGGAGGAGGTCAAGGAGATCATCGCACGAAAACTGGCCGAATACGGCCTGTCGGGCAGAGTCCTTGGCCGTCCTAAACACCTGTTCAGCATATTTCGCAAGATGCGTCTCAGAAACGTGGGTCTTGACGAGATCTACGACCTCATCGCCTTCAGGATCATCCTTCACACCCCTCAGGAATGTTACGAGGCCCTCGGACTCATACACTCCCTCTGGAGGCCGGTTCCAGGCCGGTTCAAGGACTACATCAGTCTCCCCAAGGCCAACATGTACCAGTCCCTCCATACCACGGTGATCGGGCCGTACGGGGAGCGGATGGAGGTCCAGATACGCACCGAGGACATGGACAGGGTGGCCCGCGAGGGTATAGCCGCCCACTGGCTTTACAAGGAAGGGGAGATCGTCACGAAGGAGAGGCAGCAGTCGTTCGATTGGCTCAATCAACTCATCGAGTGGCAGAAGGAACTGGAAGACCCGAGGCAGTTTCTCGAGTCCGTAAAGATGGATCTCTTTCCCAACGAGGTCTATGTCTTTACCCCCCGAGGAGACGTGAAGGAGTTCCCCCGTGGGGCCACGCCCATAGATTTCGCCTACGGAGTCCACACCGAGGTCGGCCATCACTGTTCCGGGGCCAAGGTCAACGGACGTCTCGTTCCCCTCAACTACGAGCTTCAGAATGGGGATGTGGTGGAGATCATAACATCACCTCACCACGTTCCGAGCCGGGACTGGCTCAAGCTCGCCAAGACGAGTAAGGCCATTGCCCGGATCCGCCAGTGGATCCATGCGGAGGAGAGGGAAAAAGGCCTTGCCCTCGGACGGGATCTCTGCTCACGTGAGTTCAGGAAACACCGAATCGACTTCGCCGAGTTTTTGAAGGAAAAAGGGGCGGATGCCGCCCGGATGTTTTCCTTCAAGACGGTGGAGGATCTCCTGGTCGCAGTGGGCTATGGAAAGGTCTCTCCGATCCAGATCGTCCGCAAATTCGTCAAGGAAGGGCCTGCTGAAGAGGTTCAGCCTCTTCCGGAGGCCAAGGTCGTTGCGGAAGCGGAAAGGCAGGGAGGCCGGGGGATACTCATCCAGGGCATGGATGACATCATGATCCATCTGGCACGGTGTTGCACCCCCATACCCGGGGAATACGTCATCGGATACATTACACGCGGGAAAGGGGTGACCGTTCACAGCGAACAGTGTCCGAACGTGAAGAATCTCGATTCCGATCGTCTGGTCGATGTGAGCTGGGCCCCGGTCCAGCCGCGAGGCTATCCGGTCAAGATTCGGGTATGGGCCGAGGATAGAAAGGGTATGCTGGCCGCAGTTTCTAACGCTATCAGTGCGGGGGAGTCGAATATCATGACGGCGCGTGTCACCACAAAGCCCGACGGCTCGGCCATTTTCCACTTCGTGATCGAGGTGAACGATTCCAGCCACCTGAACCGGCTCTTTTCGAATATCCGGCGTGTGGAAGGGGTTAGGCAGGTGGAGCGGGTCTTTGCCTCGTAACGCTGATGGTCTCGTAAAAAGTCCCAG
>DIFG01000046.1:18033-28424 GCA_002419025.1 Deltaproteobacteria bacterium UBA5754
TTCGACTTTTTACGAAACCATCAACGTTGACCCCGCTCAAAAAAGGCCGATCTGATGTGCCCGGTTTTCAGGAGACCTTCTTGACGACCGTTCCAGAGCGGAGGCAGCGGGTGCAGACCCGGATGTGACAGGTTTTACCGCCCATCACGGCCTTTACCCGCTGAAGGTTGGGGATCCAGCGTCTCTTTGTATGGTTGTTGGCATGGCTCACGTTGCAGCCTGTCACAGGACCTTTCCCGCATATTTCACATATCTTGGCCATGATTCATTCTCCTCGTTTTGTTTACCGATAAGAAGGGAAACATTTAACCCGTAGATGTCACGGGTGCAAGTTTTTTGCGATAAGTCTGCGGCCGGGGCGTTTGTTTCGTGAGGCAAATAGCTCTCCGTCCATGGGTACCTCACTCCACGAACACCCTGACCGCCGGCCCGCGGATTCAAGTTTTGATGGATTCGTAGAAAGCGCCGAACTCGTCATGCCGGACTTGATCCGGCATCCAGAACATATTGAAAACACTGGATTCCGGCCTCCGCCGNNGACGCCAAATTGGAATTTTCGACTTTTTACGAGACCATCAAGTTTTTACTAAGGAGGGTCCATGGCTGCTACGACACCCACACGGCAGTTCGATCGTGCTCCAGTGCTTTTCAAGGTGGACTATCGAACAGTCGATCGGTTTTTCACCGATTTTGCGGAGAATTTGAGCGCGGGCGGGATGTTCATCTCGACACCGCGTCCCCTGGATCCGGGTTCCTTCATCATCATCGAATTCATCCTGCCCGTCACCCAGAAGACCCTCAAGGTGAAGGCGGAGGTCATGTGGGCGCGCAAAAGGGCCATCGCCGCGAACGAAAGACGGGGGATGGGGGTGAGATTCAAGGACCTTACCCAGGAGGATCGGGAGAGGATAGAAGCGATCGTCTCGTCCCTCCGCCGCGTCCCATAAATGGTTACGGCCAGAGGGGATAACGATCGAGGAGGCCGGAAAGGGCGACAAGGGACGGCAGTATGTCCTCCGAGCGGTGGGCCTCGATGGTGAGGATGGGGGAGAGGCCATCCTCCTTGAGCCGAGAGAAGAGGGCGTCGAAATCCAGGATCCCTGATCCCAGGGCCAGGTGTTCGTCCCATTCTCCCCGATTGTCGTGTAGATGGACATGACCGAGCCGCCTGCCGCATGCATTCATCCAGGTGGCAAGATCGGACCGGGAGAAGACCGTCTGGTGCCCCAGGTCCAGACAGAATCCCAGGTGCGGAGACGGAATTTGCGTAAAGATCTCCGCATGAATCGAGGGATCCAGTTCGAAGACGTTTTCGAGCATGATCGGAATATCCGCAGACGATGCCTGTTCCGTAAGAGGGAGGAGTGTCTGGACTGCGTTTTTCAGCCAGGCCTTTGTGTAGGGCCCGTAGTGCCGATGGTCGAACCCGGTGTGACAGACGACGCTTCGCGGTCCGAAGATCCTGGCGATCTCGAAGGTGTATTCCAGTCGGTCCCGTGTGACCCGTCTGACTTTTGGATCGATCGCCCCGAGGGAAAGATCCAGAAACGGGGCATGAAACGTGCAGGAAAGCCCTTCTTCTGCAAGGATTCGGGCCGTTTCGGCAAAACTTCGCAGCGTGTAACGGTCGAGGGATCCATCATTAAGGCTGATTTCGGGTTGGAGGCGTTCGATCCTGATGCGGTCCAAATACGTGGTGACGAGCAATGAATATGGGCAGCTCACAAAGACCTTCGTCTTGAGTGTTTCAATATCCATGGCGTGTGTTCCTCACCAGCTTGCATGCATCCTCGTACGTGGCGTCTTGATCGAACCCTGGGCAATCCGTCCGAATCGCTTCCCATGCCTGCCGGTCGTCGAGGATGCTCGGGTGCAGGGGCCACTGCCTGCACGGAAAGGGTTTGACGGGATGGATGGCGCAGAGCCCGTCTTCCCCGAAGAATATGCAATGCCCATCGACGACCTTCATCTCGGTGCGGATTCCCTTTTGGACAAGGTAGCGGGAACGTATCGTCTCAACGGTCAGGGAGAGATGGGCCGCAATCCGTTCGATCTCGCGCGGCGTGAGTGAGACCGTGCTCGTTCCGTGACAGCAGTGCCCGCAGCACCGGCAGGAAAATGTCTCTTTCATGCTGAGTCTCTTGTTATGCAGTAGTGGATAGGGTTTCTCTGTATTCTCTGGTGCTCTCTGTGATGAGGGCTTTTAAGGGGTTAGTGGTTGGTGGTTGGTTTTTGGTGATGGCTCATGTTTTTGTACTGTACTTTGTACTGTATTGGATAGGATCTTCGGCGCCGGCCTCCCGAAATCCCTTTAGTCGGAGGAGGCAGGAGTCGCAGCGACCACAGGCGGCATCCTCTTGGGCATAACAAGACCACGTGAGATGAAGTGGAGCCGCCCTTTTGATGCCTTCGCGCACGACCCCGGCCTTGTCGAGGTGTAAAAGCGGTGTCACGATCCGGATGGATGTACCCGGCTTTGTTCCCTCCTCGATGAGACGGTTGTATGCCTGGAAATAGGTCGCGCGACAATCTGGGTACCCGGAGCTGTCCATCTCGGTCGCCCCGATATAGATGAAACGCGCCCCTAATACCTCGGCCCAGGATACGGCGATGGCGATGAGGTGGGTGTTTCGGAAGGGGACATAGGTGGCCGGTATCCCTTCTCTGGCGGGATTTCCCGGGGGAACAGCGATGCGCCTGTCGGTCAGGGCCGATCCGCCGATCTCACGGAGATAGGAGATGGATGTCTCTAAGCGCTCCTGGACGCGGTAGTGATCGGCGATGGCGCGAAAGGCTTTGAGTTCCCGTTTTTCCGTCCTTTGTCCATAAGTTACGTGCAGAAAGGCGAGGCGGCAGGTCTCCTCTGCGATGGCAGCGGAGACACAACTGTCAAGGCCGCCGCTCACGAGACAGACCGCCCTCGGTTTGTGGCTGGTTATCATAATTTTTTGTGGCCGTTACGTGGCATTTTCGAGGGCGACGTTGAAGTTTATCCCCCCTCTTGGTATAAAAAAGTACTTTACTTATAGGGAGAATTTGGTCAATGGACAAAGTGGATCAGGTAACCCAGGAGCATACCCAAGAACCGGCTTCCAGCAAGGAGGCCGCACGAAACGCCCCCACATCAGAGGAATCGGGGGACATGAGCCAGTTTGAAGCCCTTTTCGAGGAGAGTTTCCAGGGTTTCCAGGAAGGGGAAATCATACAGGGCAAGGTCGTCCGTTACGACCGGGACACAGTCATGGTGGACGTCGGTTACAAGACCGAGGCGCAGATCCCGATCACGGAGTTTCTCGCCGAAGACGGCACCATGACCGTGGAGCCCGGCCAGGGCATCGAACTCCTCATAGACAGATGGAGGCCATCGGAGGGTATCCTGAGTTTCTCCCATACCAAGTTGGTGAGGAACCGGGCCTGGGACCAGATCATCGCCGCCCACGAGAACCAGACACCTGTTTCGGGAAGGCCTGTTGCCAGGGTCAAGGGAGGGTATTCCTTCAGCATCGGGGATTCGGCCACAGGAGTGAGGGCCTTTCTTCCCCTCTCCCAGGTGGATTTGCGCCCTGTAGCCGACCCTGATTCCATTATAGGTCAGGCCATGGAGTGCCTCGTCATCAAGTGTAACCGCAGACGGGATAATGTGGTTGTTTCGCGCCGTTCCCTGATCGAAAGGGAGCGGGAAGAGGAAAAGAAAAAGACCCTTTCGACCCTCGCGGTCGATCAGGTCCGAGACGGCATTGTCAAGAACATCACCGATTACGGGGTTTTTGTCGATCTTGGCGGAATCGACGGTCTTCTCCACGTGACAGATATCTCGTGGGGGCGGACCGAGCATCCTTCAAAGCGTTTCCAGGTCGGCGACTCCGTGAAGGTCAAGGTCCTCCAATTCGACCCTGCTACGGAAAAGGTCTCCTTGGGGGTTAAGCAGCTCACCGAGGATCCCTGGCTCCGCGTCGAGGAAAAATATCCGGTCGCCTCCCGTGTGGAGGGAAAGGTCGTGAGCCTGACCGATTACGGTGCATTCATCGAACTGGAGGATGGCGTGGAGGGTCTTGTCCATATCTCCGAGATGTCCTGGACGAAACGGATCAGGCATCCTTCTCAGCTCCTCAAGCCAGGGGACCACGTGCAGGCCGTTGTCCTCAATGTGGACCCGGCCTCCCGCAGGATCTCCCTCGGGCTGAAGCAGATCGAGCCCAATCCGTGGACCCTTCTCCACGAACGCTATCCGGTCGGGACCGTCATTGAGGGTACGGTCAAGAGCGTCACGGATTTCGGTGTCTTTATCGGGATCGAGGAGGGCATTGACGGACTCGTTCATATCTCGGATCTTTCCTGGAGCAAACGCATCAAGCATCCAGGGGATCTCTACAAGAAGGGTGACGTCATCCAGGCCGTTGTGCTCAATATCGACGCTGAAAAGGAGCGGTTTTCCCTCGGTGTGAAACAGCTTGCCCCGGATCCCTGGCAGATCGTCACGGACAGATATCCCATTGGTTCCCTTGTGACGGGAAAGGTCACGAATGTGACCGACTTCGGGGTCTTTGTCGAGATCGAGGATGGCGTCGAAGGGCTGATCCATGTCTCTGAAATCGGGCCAGGTAAGGTGAAAACCCCTGTCGGCATGTATGAGGCCGGGACCGAGGTGACGGCAAAGGTGATCCATGTAGCTCCCCTTGAGCGGCGCATCGGGCTTTCCATCAAGAGGCTCGGGGAGGACGAGGAACGCGCCATGTTCGCAGAGTATTCATCAGCCCGCGGCAACAAGGGAGGGACGACCATCGGCAGCCTTTTGCAGGAGGAACTCATTCATCGCGGAAACAGCCGTTCCCGAACGGACTAGGGCCAAGGCCAAAGAGGCCTGAAAGAGAAGGAAAACGTGACGGATTCGGATATAAACGACAGGCAACGGCCTCGAAGTCTCCTAACGACGGTCTTGGCCACCATTGGTGGCCTTACGATCCTTGGATTTCTCTTCATCACCCTCTTTTTTATGTGGATCGTGAGGTCGGTGGGCGAGAGGCCGGTGCTCTCCGGCCAAGGCATCGGGGTCGTGGAGATTGCGGGCATGATCGCCGATGTGGAGCCTTATCTCGAGATGCTGCGCGAATTCCGGGATGCCTCGGACATCAAGGCCGTGATTGTCCGGATCGACAGCCCGGGCGGGGCCGTAGGCGCATCCCAGGAGCTGTACGAAGAGATACAGGCCGTGGACAAGGAAAAGCCCGTGGTCGCGTCCCTTGCCTCCATGGCGGCGTCCGGCGGATACTACGCCGCTCTCGGCGCACGGCACATTGTCGCCAATCCAGGGACCGTCACAGGGAGTATCGGCGTAATCATGAAGCTTCCCAACATCGGTCCTCTTCTTGACAAGATCGGTATCAGCACAACGGTCATAAAAAGCGGCGATCTGAAAGATCTCTCCCCAGTGACGAGGGAGATCACGGAGCAGGAACGCCGAGTGCTTGCCGGGGTCATGGATGACATCCACGCCCAGTTCGTTTCGGCCGTATCCGAAAGCCGTGGGCTACCCCTTGAAGACGTGGAGCGTCTGGCGGACGGGCGGATCTTTTCCGGGAGCCAGGCCCATGACCTGGGCCTTTTGGACGAACTGGGAGGTTTCGAGCGCGCCGTCGAGAGGGGTGCGGAATACGCCAAGATCTCCGGCCGCCCGGAGGTCGTTTATCCGCAAGAGGATCGTCTCCGTTTCTTGCGGAAGATGCTCAGAGAGGAGGTATCCGCCCTTTTATCCGGTGTCCTTTCCGGTGGTGTCGCCTCTGCACCGCAGATTTCCAAGGGTTTTTCCTACGAATATGTCCCCTGACAGGGAGGTCTTTCGAAAGAGGGACCTCGTAGATCGTTTAAGCAAGGATTTCAAAGAGATCCGTCGAGACGATATAGAACTCGTTGTCGAAATCGCCTTTGATGCCATCAAAGGCGCCTTTTCCGCGGGAGATCGGGTGGAGATCCGTGGAATCGGGAGTTTTCAGGTCCATGAGTCCGGGCCCGATGCCTTCAGAAACCCCAAGTCCGGGGCCGTTTTTCCGTGCAGAAAACGGAAACGTATCACCTTTAAGCCGGGAAGATCACTTCGCAGCCTCTGAAGCGGTCTTTTCTTCAAAAGAGGGGGGATCGACGCCCTTGTCTTCCCGAGACGTATCAGACTCGGGTTTTGCCTCATCCATCGGTTTTTTCAAGTACCTCCAGACCGCTTGGTTATGTTCTTGGAGCGTGGAGGAAAAATGGTGTCTCCTGTTTTTCTTGGAGACGAAATAGAGATAGGAGGTCCTAGCGGGGTTCAGAACGGCGCGTAGGGAATCTCGTCCGGGGTTGGAGATGGGGCCATGGGGAAGGCCCTTTACGAGATAGGTGTTGTAGGGGGTAGGGCGCCTAAGGAGTGACGTGGTGATGCGTTCCGGGGCGGCGTTTCCCTCTGCAAGGATGCCGTAAGTTACAGTTGGGTCCGCCTGGAGAGGCATGGATTTTTGGAGCCGGTTCCAGAAGACGCTTGCTATTAGAGGTCTTTCTTCGGAGACCGCCGCCTCCTTTTCCACAATGGAAGCGAGGGTGACGGCCTCTTGTGCGCAGATGGCGCGTTCCTCCGCAAGACGTGCAAAATCCTCCTCCTGCCAGATTTCCCAAAATCGGCCGACCATGGTCCTGACTATGGACTCTGCAGTGACATCCCTGGTGAATGCATACGTGTCAGGGAAGAGATATCCCTCGGCGCTTTCAGCTGGGATACGTAGGTCATCGAGAAGCCGACGGTCCCGGGTCGCAAGCAGAAATGAGTCCTGAGAGACGAGTCCGGCCTCCTCCATGAGTCGGGCGATGTCGAACATGGTGAACCCTTCAGGGATCATCACTATGTGTCTGAGGACGTTTCCGGCCACGAGATCATCAAGGATTTGGGAAACGCTTTGGGCAGGTGAAAAAAGGTACTCCCCCGCCTGTATCTTCCCGGCGGTTCCTTTCCAAAGGGCGAGAATGACCAGTGCGCGGTGCGAAGCAATTACCCCTTCATCTTCGAGGAGTCGGGCGATTTCCGTAAGCCCCGTTCCTCTTGGGATAGAGATGGAGATCGTCACCTTCGAATCGGGTTCCAGGGGCCTCATCCACCGGTCCAAGGTGAGCGCGGACTCATAAAGCCCGAGGAATATGGCGTAGCCGAGAAAGATCCACCAAAGGTCCTTCAGAATCTTCATGGAGATGGATCCATCAACGGGTCGGGGAAATGCCGGACGATGCCTTGTCGATGTCCACTATGTGGATGTCTCCCGGATATTTTTTGACCTCGTAGCGGCTGATGTTTGCGATCTTTTGTCCGATTTCCGTCATCCTTTCGATCTCGTCGCGCAGTTTTGCGACGTAGCGAAAGGAGGGGTCCTCGGAAGACATGCGGGATGCGAGGAGTTCGGCGTTGCCGAGCGCGACCTGGAGGGGTTGATTCAGTTCGTGAGCGGCCGCGCCTGCCATTTCGAGGACCCCGGCGAGCCGTTCCCGTTCGAGACGCTCGCTCTCAGCCTTTTTCCGCTCCGTTGCGTCGATCAGGACGGCGATGGCCCCGGGATTGTGACCAGACTGATGTGGGCAGGAGACGTGCCATGTCACATGTTGTCTCTTGCCGCCGGCGAGCAGCATCTGAACGGTGAATTCCGCGTGTCGCACCCCGTGCGCAAGGTTTGCGATGTTTTGAAAAAAGGCATCCCGATCCTCGGGCAGGATGAAGGGTTCTATTGGGTGCGATACAAGGGCGGATCTGGGGCTGCCGAACATGGTTATGGCCGCGCGGTTGACGTCTGTGAAACGCGTTCCGTGTATGGTGAAACGGATGATGCCGATGGTCGGTGGGCCTTCGGCAAGAAACCGGTAACGCTCGCGGCTTTCTCTGGAAAGGGCGACGGCCCGTGAGTATGAAGAGGCGACGGCCTGGATGCGCCAGATGAGGATGCCGGAGAAGAGGGCGAGGCCCCCGACGATGACCGAAAGGAGGATGAGTGGCGTCTGGAGTCTCCCAGGCCTGTCCGAGGTATGTGACAGGGACTCGGCGGCAAGACCCCACACAAGAGCCACGATGAGGAAAAGAAGAAGGGTGACCGCCCAGGAGATGATGCGGGCCATGGCGTGCGATGAGGCGGGTGATGTCCCCTTCACGGAGGCGCCCCCCCATTGATGACCGTGGTCACAGCCTCGTGGATGAACTGGGAGACGGCTGCAAAGGCCGCGAGCATCGCGGCCCATCGGGCGATCTTGACCCTGTTGAGGTCGTATTTGAACATCTTTTTTGTAAGACCTATGATAATGAGAACAGTGGCGAGGCTGTAAATCCCGTACGCCCACAGTCGCTTGGCCATATCCCAGATCACCGTCTCTAAGGGGCCTTGCCGCAGGGTGAAGAGGATGGTAAGCAGGACATTCGTTCCTATGAACAAGAGGTCTTTTTTTGTAAATTTTGTGCTCTCCGCCATGGACTCCGCCTGACACAATGCGATTCTGTTTCGGTCCAGTGCCATCAAGAAGACTCGGCCGCTCTCTCGGGGTGGACATCCTTCCACGCAAGACCTGCAATCTCAATTGTATATACTGTGAATTGGGGCCGACGAAAACCTATACCTGTGGGCGTGCGGAATATACCTCTGTTTCGGAAATATGTAGGGAAATCAATGAGGTAATTGCGGGAGGAGCGGATTTTGATGCCCTTACCATCACTGCTTCTGGAGAGCCGACCCTCCATGCGTCCCTTGGGGAGATCCTCGCGTGTGCAAGGGCGCTGACGGACCGGCCCCTGACTGTACTTACGAACGGCACCCTGTTTGTCGATCCGGCCGTCCGCAGGGACGTGGCGCCGGCCGACGTTGTGCTTCCTTCTCTCGACGCGGCCTTGGCAAGGAGTTTTAGAAGGGTGAATCGCCCTGCCTTATGTGTAGATTTCGAGGGGATCGTTTTCGGACTCGAGTCCTTGAGAAAGGAATTCACAGGCAGGATCTGGCTCGAGACCCTGCTTGTGAAGGGGGTGAATGACACGGAAGAAGATTTAACTGCTCTGCGTAAGGCCTATGCCCGCATTCGCCCCGATGCAGTCCATCTCAACACCGTGGCCCGGCCTCCGGCTGTTTCCTGGGCCCGTCCCCTCATCGGGCGCGAACTCGAGGAGGCGAGGGCATTTCTCCAGCAGGGTCTCGATGTCCCTATCGAGATCGTAGTCGATACAAAAAGGCGTCTTGCAGAAGGGTTTCATCCCCTCCTCGAGCGGGAGATCCTCGACATGCTTTTGCGAAGGCCCATGCGCCGGGACGAGATCGCCGACCTTTTCGGCTGCGGCGGGGACGCCGTCGCGAGGGTGATTACCGGGCTTCTTGCCCAAGGGCGTGTCCGCGAGGAGCCTTTCGAAGGCAAAACATACTACAGGGCTGCCGAGGACATCTGAATCGTTTCTGTTCGGGGCCCGTTCATGCCTGAGCGGGTTCACTTTTCAGGGGCGTGGACCACTACGGCATCGCTCATGGTCACGATTCCCTTTTCCATGATCCTTTTGACTTCCGGAATTATCTCCTGGATCTTCTCATCGGTCTCTATCACCTCGATCTTGAGGGGCATGTCCTCGGTAAGCCGCAGGAGCTTCGGGGTGTGAAAGACCTTGTCCGAGCCGTATCCGGCGATTCCACGAAAGAGGGTCGCTCCGGAGATGCGGTGCGAAAGAAAGAGTTCAAGCAGGGCCTCGTGGACGGGTCTGCCATTGTGTCGGTCCCCGTCGTCCACGTAGATGGTGAGGATCTTCACTGAGCCTTGGTCAGTCGTCATGGCATCCCTCCGTTTAGATCAGAGCCGGGCAAGCATTGTGCCGAGTTTTACCGCGATGAGGGCGAAGACCACATTACCCATGATGTTTCCAGCGGCGAGAAGAAAACTCCCCTCACGAACGAGTGCGTCCGTCTCCCACGCGAAAGTGGAGAACGTGGTGTAAGCCCCGAGGAAGCCGATACCCCAGAAGAGACGCCATTCGGGGGCGGCGAGGAGCCGCTCTACGAGGAGTGTTATGATAAGGGCGAGGAGGAAGCTTCCTGTGACGTTCACGAGGAGGGTCCCTGCCGGAAACCGGGTTCCGCAGGCCTTGGCGCACCAGCCTGAGATGAGGTAGCGGACGATGGCGCCGAGAAATCCGCCGGCACCCACGATGAGGAGATGGATCGGCATGCCTCAAGATTCCATGCGGGCTACGGCTATCGCGCCTTTCAGCGCCGTGACGGCCGGATCTGGGGCCTCGGGTTCGAGGATGATGCGTCCATCGGGAGGAATCTGTTTCATGGCGTTTGAGGTACCCCCTTTCCGTGTGTGGTGCAAGGTGGGGGGTAGGCTCCTTACAAAAGTTGATGGTCTCGTAAAAAGTCCCA
>DIFG01000046.1:28488-31798 GCA_002419025.1 Deltaproteobacteria bacterium UBA5754
CGACTTTTTACGAAACCATCAAAAGTTGAACGAGCACAGGAAGGGTCACGAACGAAAGGAGGATTCCGAAGCCCACAAGGGCTGCCGAAAGCCCGGGAGAAAGTCCGGCCATGGCAGCGATGGCCGCTGCCGAGACCATGGGCGGCATGCCTGCCTCGAGGATGGCGACCTGGGTGGCCAGCCCTTCAAGGCCCAGGACTCGGCATGAAATAAGGGCGATGAGCGGGGCGGCGACGAGCTTTATGGCAAGCCCGGCAGCAAGGGGCCGAATGTGTCCTGGGGCCGGCCGCGGGGAGAGTTGAAACCCTACGGCGATCATGACGACCGGGACGAGAGTAGCAGAGAGGAGCGCAAGCAGGGACCGGACGGCATTGGGATACGGGTTCGGAAAGGAGACCAGGAAAAGGGCCACGGCAAGGGAGAGGAAGGGAGGGAATGTGAAGATGCGTTTCGTCAACTCATAGGGCTGCAGGCGGCCGTCCCCTCCATAAAAGGCGACGATGGCAGAACCATAGGTGGAAAGGGCGAGAAAGGAGCCGAACTGGTCGTATAGGAGGGCATAGGGTACTCCGGACTCGCCCAGAAAGGCGGTGACCATGGGTATGCCGAGAAAGGAGGTGTTTCCAAGGGGGACGACAAGGAGCAGGAGCCCTGTGGTTTTTCTGTCCAGCCGAAGAATGCGGGACGCCCCGAGGGTGAGGGCCCCCGAGATGGTGAGCATGGCCCAGGGCATAAGGACCGGGACGAGGAGGTCCGAAGAGAATCGGAGGGACGGGACCTTCAGGAGTACGAGTGCGGGCAGGGAGACATAGATGACGAAGAGATTCAGGGCCTGAGCGGTCTCCCGTGGAAACTGCGGGACCTTCCTGAGACCCATGCCGATGACAAGAAGTGCCAAGGTGTGAAGAAAGGGTTCCATGGTCCGGCAAATGTATCAGGGTCGGGGGGCGGAGTCCATTCCGCGTTGATCCTGAAAGGCTTTTGTTTTATGGTGCCGGGACCACGAACGCCGGCGGACAAGGTCCCGCGGTCACCGAACTATCTATAGTGAAATACCAATTTCGCGACCAGGGCGAGGAGGAAGAAACAGGATGAAACCCGGCAAGATTACCATAGGCGAAGGCGGATCGATCCATGTCCCTGACTGTCCGATCGTTCCATTTATCGAAGGAGACGGGATTGGGCCCGATATCTGGAAGGCCACGAAACTCGTCCTCGATGTGGCCGTGGAAAGGGCCTACGGCGGCGGGAAAAAGATCTCGTGGGTCGAGGTCCTTGCCGGTGAGAAGGCCCACAAGGAGACGGGGTCGTGGCTCCCCGAGGAGACCCTTGCGGCCATTCGAGAGCACGTCGTTGCCATCAAGGGACCCCTCTCCACCCCGGTCGGCGGCGGAATCAGGAGTCTCAACGTGACCCTTCGCCAGGAACTCGATCTCTATGCCTGTGTGCGTCCCGTCCGTCATTTTCGGGGTGTCCCCTCCCCGGTCAAGCACCCGGAGGCCGTGGACATGGTGATCTTTCGGGAGAACACCGAGGACGTCTATGCCGGCATTGAGTGGGAGGCGGAAAGTGAAGATGCGAGAAAGGTCATCGCCTTTTTCGAGAAGGAGATGGGATGCCGGATTCGTCCGGACTCAGGGATCGGGATCAAGCCCATCAGCCGTTTCGGGACTGAACGCCTTGTGAGAAAGGCCATCCGCTATGCATTGGAGACAGGGCGCTCGAGTGTTACCATCGTCCACAAGGGCAACATCATGAAGTACACCGAAGGGGCGTTTCGGGCCTGGGGCTATGAACTTGCCGCCCGGGAGTTCGCAGACGTTGCAGTCATGGAAGAAGACCTTTGGAACTCTTACGGCGGAAAGGCCCCTGAGGGAAAGGTCGTCATCAAGGACAGGATCGCGGATGCCATGTTCCAGCAGATCCTCCTGCGGCCCCGAGAGTACAGCGTCCTTGCCATGCCCAACTTGAACGGGGACTACATGTCGGACGCCCTGGCCGCCCAGGTGGGAGGGCTTGGAATGGCACCGGGCGCCAACATCGGGGACGGTTATGCCGTCTTCGAGGCGACCCACGGGACAGCCCCCAAGTACGCCGGGCTCGACAAGGTCAATCCCGGCTCTCTCATCCTTTCCGGGGCCATGATGCTCGACTATCTCGGCTGGGGGGAGGCCGCGGATCTCGTCCACAGGGCCATCGAGGCCGCTATCCTCAGAAAGACCGTGACCTATGACCTTGCCCGTCAGATCGACGGGGCGACAGAGGTAAGGTGCTCGGAGTTCGCAGCGGCCATTACAGCCGCCATGTAGGGGACGGGCGGAGGGGGTCCCTCTCCTCCGTCTTTGCCCATCTCCTTGATTGCCTTTTCCCGCCTTCCTGTGCGGCGTGCGAAAGACCCGTCGCGGATTCCCGGCTGGGAAGACTTTGCCCCGCCTGCAGTGAATCAGTCAAGAGGATCGTCTCTCCTCTATGTCTTTGCTGTGGACAGCCCTTTGACGGACCTTTCGGGACGGATCACGTCTGCGGCAGGTGCCTTTCGTCACCTCCCCATTATGACAGGGCGCGGTCCCTTTTCCTCTTTGCCGGACCGGTCCGGGAACTCGTTCACAGGGTCAAGTATGTCGGTTGTGGACATGCCCTGCGGGCCATCTGTTCCCTTGTCAAGGAAGATCTTGATGGACGTGATGAGCGTGTTTCCGGTCTAGTCGTGCCGGTCCCCCTTCATCCGCGCAGGCTTCGTTCCCGCGGGTTCAACCAGTCAGTCCGGATCGCCCAGGGGATCTTCTCTGCCGACAGGATTTGCGTGGATCTTGTCGCCAAGGTCTGCGATACCCGGCCCCAGACCGGGCTCGACGCCGTCGAGAGGGCTGGAAACGTGCGGGGGGCGTTCGCCCTCGTCCGCCCCATTCCCCATGGGATAAGGAGGGTGACCCTGGTGGACGACGTCTACACGACAGGCGCGACCGTCTCCGAGTGCGCCAGGATACTCAAGAAAGGCGGAGTGAAGGAGGTCCATGTCCTGACCGTCGCCAGGGCCCCGATTTCATCCAGCGCTGTTGCGCCTTCAGTTTTGTTCAATCGCCTCAACGAAATTTGATGACGTCATAAAAAGTGCCGGATTCGTCATGCCGGACTTGATCCGGCATCCAGAACATATTGAAAACACTGGATTCCGGNNTTCGAGTTTTTACGAGACCATCAAATTTGACCCGGATTTGAGACGATTTTGTCCGTCTTGTTTCTCTGCTTGCCTCCTTACGGGCTACGGGCCCTTCAGGGGCTCTTATTGGTTCTTCGTCATTTTGTGTGG
>DIFG01000044.1 GCA_002419025.1 Deltaproteobacteria bacterium UBA5754
ACACAAAATGACGAAGAACCATATTTGTGGAGTGAGGCGCCCATGGACGGCCTGCCTGTCGGCAGACAGGACGCCGTCGGCAAATCCGCCCCCATGGACAGGGGCTATTTGCCGCACGCAATAAATGCCCCGGCCGTCGGCCCACGGATTCAGGCCTTAAAAAAACAACTTCGATAGGAAGATATGAAAGGATTCCCTGACCTATTCCCCCACCACCTTTGTAAGCGCCTTCTGAAAGGCCTCGTCAGATGCAATGAGTTCCAAGTCCACGGGCTCGATATCTTCAAAAGAAACGACCTGATCGGGCGAGGATCCTTCCCCGATTGTCAGGTCTGAGACATCGATGGAAGAAAGGTCGGGCCTGAAGGCGCCGGGACCGGAGGACGTCCCCATTTTTCCGACAGGATCGCCGGGCGGGGAGACAAACCAGGAAAAATCCCCCTTCCGCTGGGGGAAAATCCCGAGAATGGCCGCCTGTCCTGAGAGATCCGTGGAACAGTACGCGCATGTCACCCTAAAATCATGGCTTGTTCTTCCGCACTTGGGACATCTCATGACAATTTCCCCTTTGCAGTGTAAAAAAAGATGCTGATTCCTCTGCAAGAATCCGTTGAACGTGTCGGTTGCGGCAGATGTGAAAATTTCTCGTACAGCTGCCTTGAAAAATTCGAATTTTTCAAGGCAGCTGTATTCTTGCACCTTTTCACCTTTTCGGCAAAAACCTTGAAAGGTCGAATTTTTCCTAAATTTCATGCCAGCATGAACACGTTCATCCACCCCCATCGATCCTTCAAGGATCTGCCCATGAAACAGAATACGAACCATTTTCTTCTTATCTGCGTCGTCTTCCTTCTCCTTTCATCCTGCTCCGGGGCACCGAAACGATATCTCGCGGCCGATGCCGCGCTCATCTCGCCGGGGCAGGGAAAAGAGGAGGTCATCCAGGCCATCGGGCCTCCTGACGCGTCCAGGATCGTCCCATCGGGTGACGAAGAATGGTATTATTATTCCCTTCATCAGTCCGTTCTCGACAGGATCCCCTTCATACGATCCTTCGCCGACACGGAGCGCGTAGAGGCCCTTCAGGTGGTCTTTTCGGGGGATACGGTCAAAAAAATCCGATATTATGTCCCAGTGCCCTGACAAGACGGATAGCGATCAGTACCGGATCGCACGGGAGAGGATGGTCTCCCAACAAATAAAGGCCCGCGGGATCACGGATCCCCGAGTTCTCGAGGCCATGCGCACGGTCCCTCGCCATCTCTTCGTGGAAGAGGCCCTGTGGGACCAGGCCTATGGAGATTACCCCCTTCCCATCGGATACGGACAGACCATCTCCCAGCCGTATATCGTCGCGTTCATGACCCAGGCGCTCAACCTCAAAGGGGGAGAAAAGGTCCTCGAGATCGGGACGGGCTCCGGGTACCAGGCCGCAGTCCTTTCCAAAATCGCCAGGTCCGTCTATAGCGTCGAGCGCATCCCAGCCCTCCACGCGCGGGCCCGAAAGACCCTCGACAAGCTCGGTTGCTCGAATGTTTATCTCCGGCTCGACGACGGGACCTGGGGCTGGCAGGCCGAAAGCCCTTTTGACGCCATCATCGTGACGGCCGCTTCTCCACAGATCCCACCACCCCTTCTCGAGCAGCTTAAGGACCCTGGCATTATGGTCATTCCCGTGGGTGACGAATACTCACAGACACTCGTCACGGTAAGACGGATCCATGGCCATATCAGCCAGGAGGAACTGGAAGGCGTCAGATTTGTGAAACTCATCGGTGATCACGGATGGAAGGCGCAAAAAGACGGATAGGGGTCATCGGAGCAGGCATCTGTCCGCCGGAGATCGCAGATATCGCCCGCCATGTGGGAGAACTCATCGCTGGCAGGGGCGGCATCCTCTACTGCGGCGGACTCGGAGGCGTGATGGAGGCCGCGGCCCGCGGGGCATCAGAGGCCGGCGGGCTCACTGTGGGCATCCTTCCGGGATCCAAGGCCTCGGACGCAAACTCCTTTATCACCGTCCCGGTCGTCACCGGAATGGGACATGCGCGAAACGTCATCCTCGTCCGGTCTTCCGAGGCCATCATCGCCCTGCCAGGCTCACACGGGACGCTCTCCGAGATCGCCATCGCCCTCAAGATGTGGAAGCCGGTCGTGGGGATCGGGGCATGGGGAGACTTGCCAGGCGTTCATGGCGCAAAAGACCCGGAGGATGCGGTGGAGCAGGCCTTTTCCTTCGTGAATCGACCCTGAAGGATCTCCAGATTTCCCGGCCGATCCGCCACAATGGATGACGACGGCATCCTTCAATCAGGAACCCCTGGCGAGTATGGCTGCACCCATGGCTCCCGTAAAATCCGGGGCCTCTGGAACGAAGAGCCCGCAACCGAGCTCCTGAGCAAGAATTTGTACGACAGCCTTGTTTCGAGCCACCCCGCCGCAAAAAACCGCCTTTTCCCTCAGTCCCACCCGTCTGATCATGGAGGAGACACGATAGACCACGGAGACAACGACCGCGTGGGCCACGTCCTCCGGGGCCTCGCCACGTGCACGGAGGGCCACGACCTCGGTCTCGGCGAATACCGTGCACATACTCGAGATACGGAGGCGATCAGCCCCAGAAAGCGCAAGATCGCCAAGCTCCCCGATCCGGCACGCAAGGGCCTGGGCCATCACCTCGAAAAAACGCCCGGTCCCTGCAGAGCACCGGTCGTTCATCTCGAAGGCCGTGACCTTTCCCTGTTTGTCCAGGGAGATCACCTTGGTGTCCTGGCCTCCGATGTCAAGGATCGTCCTCGCCTCCGGAACGAGATGATGCACCCCTGCCGCATGCGCCTTGATCTCGGTCACGTGCCCCATGCCGAATTCACGGGCCACGAGGTGGCGCCCGTAACCCGTGACCAGGATCCTGTCGTATTCCGTTTCACTTAGTAGTGCCCGGACCTGCTCGGGATAGTCAAATGAGGTCTCGGAACGCCGCGTGAAAATGGGTCTGTCCTCGTCCAGGACCACGAGTTCGATGGTGCATGAACCGATGTCGAGCCCTGCGGTGATCATCCCTCTCAAATGGTCTCCAGAAACGCCTCGACTCGGGTCCTCAAGGGCTCTATATCTTCAAGGGAATAACCGGTCTCGACCCTGAGAAAGGGGATACCCTCGGCGGCAAGGCGGTTTTCCACCTTTTTGGACTCGATGGCATAGGGCTGACAAAACTCAAGGGCGTAGTGGATGACCCCGTCGGCATGGAGCTCTCTGGCCATCCGGACGATGTTGTCGAGCCTTTCCGGATTAGGGGTGAAGGTCGCGCAATCAATCCTGAGATACCTATCGCACAGGGCGTCGAGCATCCCGTCCACGGTCTCTGCCTGCTCTGAGACGAGGTCCCTGGTATGACGCGCCCCGACACAGCTCTCCTCCCCTACGATGACCGCGCCTGAGCCCTCTATCACATAGGGGAGTTTCCAGTTGGGTACGGCCATGGGGCATCCCGAGACAAGGATCCGCTTCGTGCGGGGGGGAGCGACCCCCTCTCCCTTTTGCACCCTCTCCTCCAGTTCGGCGCAAAGACGCTCGACGGTCTCAGTGAACCGTACGGGGTCGTCGTAAAAGGCGACCTGATTGATGAGAAGGGCATCTCTGCCGCTGATGGGAGCGGGCTCCGCGGCCCGGAGGGCAGCGAGCCGGTTGAGGGCACTGCGCCTTCGGTTCACGAGTCTGATGGCGTCCCGGAGCCTTTGGGGTTCGAGGATCCTGCCCGTGAGCCTCTCGAGTGTTTCGCGGAGCCTGTCCATCTCGGTCCGAAAAAGTACGCGCGCAGCGGCACTCTTGCTCTGGGGGACCTCCATCACATAGGTGGGCTGAAAATCACCGAAGAGTTCGTAGGCCTTTTTCTTCCCATCGCACGTGGTCTCTCCGATCACGAGATCACACGAGGATGTGTAGGGGCAGAGACGGGCGAGTCGGAACCCGAAGAAGGACTTGATGAGAGGGCACGTGTTACGGGGCAGATGACGCTCCGCGGCGTCGAATCCCGCCTCGGCCCCGGCGCAGAGCCCCACGCATATCCCGTCGAGTGCAAGGATCAGCTCCTCTGGGACGAAGACACAAAAGAGACCCATGACCTTGCGCCCTGCCGACCTGGCCTCCTGGATCTCCCGGATACGGAGCCCATGGACCTCTCCCATGACGAAATCGAGGTACTCCATGCCCTGGAGCCTACCTGACTGGGAGAGATAAATGTCGTTGTAAAAACGTCCGAGTACGGTCAAAAGTGCCTCGTGGGCGCCGAGATCGAGGTCCAGTTCCTTCCACATGGCCTCGTGTGTCTTATTCATGCGATGACTCCCTTTCCCATGGTATCTCCCCGGCCCTGATTGGGACCTTCAAGACGTTTCCTGGCGGGGAGGGCGGCAAATAGCCCCCGTCCATGGGCGCCTCGCTCCACAAATACCACGGCCGTCGGCCTATTCCGTGAAATCAAAAGGTTGAGTGCATATCTCAGGGATTTAGGAATCTATCATTCGTAAATTGTAAAAACAAATTGAATTAATCGATAGATAGGAAAAATATAATAGAGATCATCTATCTTTATTCTCATTTCTCTCCAGGGACCTCAGAATGGCATCCCGGGTAGCGGAAGGGACATCCGAGGAGAGAAACTCCCGGATCCCCCCGGAAAAGAGGATCTTCCCGCCCCGCTTTCCTCCTTCTGGACCGAGGTCTATGATCCAGTCCGCAGCCTTCATGACGTCCAGGTTGTGTTCGATGACCGCCACGCTGTTTCCCGCATCCACAAGCTGGGAGATGTGGTCCACAAGACGGGCCACATCCCGGCGGTGAAGCCCTGTGGTGGGCTCGTCGAGGAGATAAAGGGTCATGCCCCTGCCAGGGTGAGTGAGTTCACGGACGATCTTGAGACGCTGGGCCTCCCCACCCGAGAGAGTAGGGCTCGGCTGGCCGAGGGTGAGATAGCCGAGACCGAGGTCGCAGACCAGGGAAAGGGTCCTGAAAAGGAAAGGGACCGGCGAGAAGAAATCCCGTGCGTCCTCGAAGGTCATGTCGAGGACCTGGGAGATGTTCTTTCCCCGCCAGACTATCTCCAGTGTCGCTGGCTCGTAACGACGACCCCGGCATAGGTCGCAGGTGATGTAGACGTCCGGAAGGAAACCGAGGCTTATCTTTTTGCTCCCCTGCCCGGCGCAGGCCGGGCACCTCCCCTCTTCCGTGTTGAAGGAAAACCGGGATGGCCCGAACTCCCGCCCCCGGGCCGCCGGGACCTGGGCGAAAAGCTCCCGGATAGTCCCAAGGACACCCACGTAAGTGGCAGGGCACGATCTGGGGGTCCTTCCGATGGGGCTGTGGTCCACTACTGCAAGGCGGGAGATCGCCTCGACGCCCTCCACGCTCCGGCACCGAACTGGAAGGGCAGTCGGGTCGATGATACGGGCATCCACGGTAGGGGCCACGATTTCCGAGACGAGCGTGCTCTTTCCCGATCCCGAGACACCCGTGATGCAGATGAAGACACCCAGGGGAAGCGAGACGTCGATGTCCAAAATGTTGTTACAACTTGCGCCACAGAAGTGAATCCAGGAAGACGGCGTCCTCCCTCTGGACTGGAGCCTTCCAAAGGAGGGATCGGTGAAGGCCTTTCCGGTCTCGGAGGCAGGATTCGCGACGATATCGGAAAACGTCCCCTCCGCTACCACACAGCCACCTCTCGTCCCGCCTCCAGGACCGAGATCGATGATCCAATCCGCCGCCCGGATCGTCTCCTCGTCGTGCTCCACCACAAGCACCGTGTTCCCCCCTGCACGAAGGGAGAGAAGGGCGTCAAGAAGCCTGTGGTTGTCCCGCGGATGGAGCCCTATGGTGGGCTCGTCGAGGACGATCGTAAGACCCGTGAGCCCGGAGCCGATCTGGGCCGCAAGCCGGATCCTCTGGGCCTCGCCGCCAGAAAGGGTGTCACCCGCACGGTCAAGGGGGATGTAACCGAGACCGACGCCAGTAAGAAAACCGAGACGGGATGAGGCGGCCTCCACAAGGGGAGAGGCGATCTCGTCGAGCCTCAGGGGCCAGGGCCGCTCCTTGCGCCACTTTCCGAGGACGTCATCCGCGTCATCCACCTCGAGGGCGAAGAGCTCATGTATCCCGAGACCCCCGATTCGCCAGGCCCGTGCCTCGGCAGTGAGACGGGAGCCTCCACAGACTGGACATGCCGTGCCGTTTACCGGGTCGAGGCCAAGGCCGTCACATCCGGGACAGGCCCCTGCCCTCGTACTGAAGGAAAAGAGAAGGGGATCGGGCTCAGGAAGCCCGATCCGGCATTCCGGACAAAAACGGCGTTTGCTCGTAAAGGACTCCCGGCCGGATGCATCGATCATAAGGACGTCCCCGTTTCCGGCGGCAAGCGCCCGTCTTACCAGCGACTCAGTGTCCTCGGTCCGGGAAGCTGGGTCGATCACCCACTCTATGGTGTGTTCCCCGAAGCGTGAAAGCCCAGGGATCGGCGGGATCCTGTAAAATTTCCCATCGATCCTGACGCGCCTCACCCCGGCCCGGAGGGCCGCCTCGAGCTCGGACTGGTGCCAGCCCTTGCGCCTTCGGACGCGCGGAGCGAGGAGGATCACGCCCTCCTTACGGACCCTCGCCACGAGTTCCCGGACGAGGGTGTCCTCGTCGGAGGATTCCATCGCCCGTCCGCACGAGGGGCAGACAGGCTCTGAGACCCTGGCGTAGAGGAGCCTGAGATAGTGGGCGATCTCTGCGAGGGTCGCGACCGTCGACTTCGGCCCTGACCTGCTCGTCCTCTGCTCGATGGCGACCGTGGGCGTAAGGCCTCGGATCCGGTCCACGTCCGGCCTCTCATAGAGCCGGATGAACTGACGCATGTAGGAGGATAGGCCCTCGATATAGCGCCTCTGGCCCTCAGCAAAGACGATGTCGAAGGCGAGGGAGGATTTCCCGGAGCCCGAAACCCCTGTCACCACGACAAAACGCCCCTTGGGAATGGAGACCGTGATGTCCTTGAGGTTGTGGTGGCGGGCGCCTTTGATGAGGATCCGGTCCTCGAGCCATTGGCCCTCCGAAAGGATGGGCGCGGGCGGCTCCGGGAGACCGCCACGGAGAGCGGATCCGGTAAGGGACGGCGCACAGGAAAGGAGGCCGTCCGGAGGCCCCTCGTAGACCACCCTTCCCCCCCGGTCGCCTCCGCCCGGTCCGAGATCGATGACCCAGTCCACGGCCGCCACTATGGCAAGGTCGTGCTCCACGGCGATCACGGTTCCTCCCGCGAACGTGATGCGCCGGAGCGCCTCAAGGACCTTTCCCGTCTCTCCCGGGGAGAGGCCCCGGGTCGGCTCGTCGAGGATGAAGAGGTCGCCCTTTTTGACGCCTTTTGCGAGGAACCGGGCGAGTTTCAGGCGCTGGGCCTCCCCTCCCGAGAGGGTATTCACAGGCTGGCCCAGGCGCAGGTGCCCGAGCCCGAGGCCGATGGCCACACCGAGGGGCCATGAGACCCCTGAAAGGTGGGAAAACCTTTCGTAAGCCTCGTCGAGGCTAAGTGCGAGGACGTCGTGGATCGTGAGCCCGTCCCAATGGACCGAGAGGACCTCACGGGAAAATCTCGTCCCATGGCAGACCGGACACGGAAGCATGATGTCAGGAAGGAACTGCATCTCGATCACCTCGCTCCCCTGCCCCTTGCAGGCTTCGCATCTGCCTGCCGCGCTGTTGAACGAGAATGCGCCGGGGCCGAGCCCGAGACCCTGGGCCTCGGAGGTCTCGGCGAAGAGCCTCCGGATGCCGTCGAGGGCATGGAGATACGATGCCGGGCACGCCCGAGGGGTACGCCCTACCGGGCTCTGGTCGACGAGTATGACGCTTCGGAGATGTTCGAGCCCTTCCATGACATCGAATGGACCGGGAGGATCGGTGGGTATTCCCTGTGCCCTTAGGACGGCCCGGTAAAGGACCCCATCGACGAGGGAGGATTTCCCAGATCCCGAGACCCCTGTCACGGCCGTGATGCGGCCGATGGGAAAGGAGACTGTGATGTCCTTGAGATTGTTCGCCCGGGCACCCTGAAGCACGATCCTACGCGTGCGCGAAGTCACGAGCCTCCTCGATCTTCTCCCTTCGGGAATCTGGAAACGCGGGAGAGGACGGGGAGGGCCGAGATACGTGATCTCCCCGCCCCGGTCCCCTGAGCCCGGCCCCATCTCCACGACCAGATCGGATCCGCCGATGATCCCGGGATCGTGTTCCACTGCGACCACCGTGTTTTTACGGGCCGTGAGCCCCTTCATGAGGCCGAAGATACGGGCTGTGTCCATGGGATGGAGCCCGCCTGTGGGCTCGTCCAGGACATAGAGGGTTTCGGAAAGCTCCGTCCCGATGGCCCGTGCAATGGATACCCGGGCGACCTCTCCGCCTGAAAGGGTACGGGACTGGCGGTCCAGGGTGAGGTAGTCAAGACCGGCCCCGCAGAGGGTTAGAAGACGGGAAGAGAGATCCTCCACGAGCTGACGTACGGCAGGGTCGTGGTTTGACTTCGATCTGAGCCCCTCCACCCAGGAAAGGGCACTTTTGATGTCGAGGGAATAAAAATCGAAGATCCGAAGGCCGCTGAGGCGGTACCAGCCCGTCTCGGGCCGAAACCGGCTTCCCCCGCACTCCGGACACGTGTGATAGGCCCGGTAACGGGAAAGGAGGATGCGGATATGGGACTTGTAGCGCCTGGTCTCCAGATACTCGAAAACGGCCTTGACACCTTTCCAGCCTTCCTGTCCGAAAAGGATCCCGCTTTGCGCATCCTCTGATAGATCGCCCCATGGGCGATCCGTCGGGATCCCTTCTTTCCGACACCACTCCATGAGGTCTGCCTTTTCCTCATCCCAGTTCTCAAAGGGACGAATGGCCCCACCCGCAATGGAAAGGGATGGGTCCGGAACGACCAGGTCCCAGTCGATGGAAAGGACCCGCCCAAAACCCTGGCAGCGTGGACAGGCACCGGCCGGCGAATTGAAGGAAAAGAGATTGGGATTCGGGGCGGGAAAGGCTCTGTCACATTCCGGGCAGTGCATCCCACGGCTTGCCCGAATGACCTCTCCGTCCGGCATATGGACGGCGAGTCTTCCGCCTCCGATCCTGTAGGCCTGTTCCACCGAATCTGCGATGCGCGCCGAGTCCGCGGATGCCAGGGGAAAGCGGTCGATCACGATCTCGACCTCCCCGCCTCTTCCCCATCCACCAGGGCCGAGTTCCATGACCTCTTGCCCCACAAGTTGCCGGAAATAGCCTGCCGCCACGAGTTCGGGGATCCGACCCAAAGGGACGCGTGCTGTCATGACTGCGACCCCGTCCTGGCCTTCCCCCCTTTTTTTGGCAAGGAGGACGGCCACGTCCCTGGGGGCCTGGTCGAGGACGGGCCTACCGCAGCCCGGACAGAAGAGCCGGGCCGCACGGAAGAACAGGTGACGGGCCGAATAGGTGACCTCCGCCAGGGTTCCCACAGTGGATCGCGCGCTCCTGACCGGGTTGGCCTGGGAGATGGCGACCGCTGCCGGCAGGTTCTCTATGGCCCGGGCCGGAGGCCGGGGAAGACGCTCGAGGAACTGACGCGCGTACGGAGAAAAGGTCTCTATGTAGCGCCGCTGGGCCTCGGCGTAGAGGGTATCGAGGGCAAGGGAGGACTTCCCCGCCCCTGACGGCCCGGTGATGGCGATGAGTATCCCGACCGGGAGATCCAAATCAATGGCCTTGAGGTTATGAAGCGATAAACCCCTCAGGCTTATTGTAGGCTGCATGGAATGATGCCGGGGATGTAACTATTCGTCCGTACCGGGGTTCGACGCACCCTCAAGTAACAGGTAACTAATGAAATTTTAATGATACCGGATTCCCGGTTCACCCGGTGACGCCATAGAAGAAATATATCATGGCCATCATGACACACAGATAAATAATCGTCATGCCCGTTCCGGCCCGGAAGTAATCCACGGTCCGGTAGCCGCCTGGCCGCATGATAAGGGCGTTAACCTGGTGCGTCGGCAGGACAAAGGTATTGGAACAGGCTACCGCCACGACCAGGGCCGCCATACGGGGATCGGCCCCCGCGCTCGCAGCCATGTTCATGGACAGCGGGACCATCAAGACCGTTGCCCCTACATTGGATGCGACGAGGGTAAAAAAGGAGGTGAGAAGGCCGATGACAGTGAGAAGGACCATGGGAGAGACCGTCCCCAAGGCGCCCATGATGGATTCTGCGATGAATTGCGCCGCTCCTGTCTTTTCAAAGGCTATCCCCAGGGGGATCAACCCGCCAAGCAGAAAAACGGTCATCCAGTCCACTGAAGTGTATGCCTCATCGATGGTCATGACGCCGGAAAGGATCATCCCCACCGCACCGGCAAGGAGGGCGATGGAAAGCTGGACATTGAAGCCGAGAATCATTACAAGGGAGACGAGCATCCAGCCGACGGCGAATTTCAATTTTTCCGTTCTGATGATTTCTCCCTTAATCTGTTCGGTAAAGACTAGATCGGGTTTGTCCTTGAGGAGATGGAATTTTTCCCAACGACCCTGGAGGAGGAGGGCATCCCCTGGATGGAGAACGATATCTGAGATCCCGGCGACAAAGACCTTGTTCGCCCGAAATATGGCCAATGGGTTGACTTGATAACGTTTACGGAATTCGAATCCGCGCATGGTCTTACCGGCAAGTTCGGAACGAGGCGTGATGATGGCCTCGAGAATGCCGGCATTGTTGGGGGATAGATCTTCGGCAAAGGTGACGAGCTCCTCTCTAAGGGTCCAGCCCAGATCGCGGGCGAGTCTTTCTACGAACTCACGGGTTCCCACCACGGCGATATCATCGCCAGGATAGACAAGGGTGTCACGTTTCGGCGAGAAGTTTTTCTGGTTGAGCCGCTTGTGGTAAACGGCTACGACATTGGTGAAGTAAAGGGGACGGATACCTAATGCATCAAGGGTCCGAGATTCCTCTATCTCATCCGGCACATGGAGCTCGAAAAGGGTTCCCATACCCCGATACGTATCTTTCAGAAGCTCAGACATTGGACCACCGGATTCCTCGCCTTTCGCGCTCGGCAGCACGACCTTTCCCATAAAGACAAAATAAAGAAGGGCCGAAACGGTCAGGGCGATTCCGATGGGCGTGACGGAAAAAAGACCGAAGGATTCCATGTTGGAATCGTAAATTTTCATGAGATCATTTAACAAAATCAAGGGACTGGAGCCTATTAAGGTGATGCAGCCACCGATGATGGCACAGTATCCCATGGGGATCAGGATGCGGGAGACCGGTATTCCGGTCTGGCGTCCGATGCGCCGGGCCGCAGGCATGAAAAGGGCGGCGGCGCCGATGTTCTGCATGAAACTGGAGATCAAGGCCACGGTAGAGGAGATGAGCATGACGATGCGGCTTTCGCTCTTCCCGGCGAACCTGAGGATGAGTCGGGCAAGGGAGTTCATGGCCCCCGTCTTGTCGAGTCCGGCTCCGATGATGATGACCGCAATGATGGAGACCACCGCATTGCTGGAAAGGCCGCTGATGGCCTCTTGCGGGGTGACGAGCCCCAAAAGAGGCAAGACGACCATCATGATGATGCCGACCATATCCACTCTCACCCATTCGAAAATGAACATGAGAACGGCAACACCGAGCACGGCCATGACGAGGATGATTTCTGGCGTCATTTCATATCCCCTTTTGTTGACGTGAAAGGGAAACACAATAACACCCTGGGAAGAAGATCCATCTTCGCCAGGGTGTTACGAAAAACGTAACTATCTTAATTTAAATTGTTATCTTCATGCAAGGGAACCCTGCAAGGTGCTCAGAGTAAATACCGGGATGTCAGCATGCCCTTTCGTACCGCCTGCTGCCTCGGGATCCGGGTCAGTCAACACATAGCACAATTCCGGATACTCTGCATGCAACTTTTCAACGATCTCATCCTGATGGCCGATTTCCGCCAGGTGGCGGAATGCGATCCCGGCGGATTGTGCCCGTTCCTTCATAGATACTACGCAGGATGAACATGCCTCCCTGAATCTGGCAATGGCCTGATCCCTGCCGTCTTTCGTCATTGAATGAGGCGATGCCATGACGTTCAGTGAAATAACCTCATAGTCCATACGTTTGGCCATCTGGATGGCATAATCCACAAGCCTTTGAGAAAATTGGTCTCCACTGCCGATGACAAGGATCTTTTGACGTCTCTTTTCCCGATCGGTCATGCAACAGGCAGGTGATTGCTCACCGTGCTCGGCAAAAGCCATGGCAACAGCGGCATCCTGAAGGGATGAATGTCCCTTTTTTCCCAGATCGACCTGGTTAACTCCTCTTTTTTTTCTTAAAAAACCGAAAAAGGCCATCAATAACCTCCATTGAAATAGACCCGTTGTCCGATCGAATCAACCCAAAAAGTTTGGCGACGATGCGAGGAATACAGGACAGGCAGGCAACGAAGCAGATTCGACAAAATCCTGAGGATCCAGCCAGGAAGCCTTCATACCCTCAATTCAGGACGATGGGATTTTCTTGCATCGATCCTCTGGTCCGGACGCTTCCTTTGGACGTCTGGACGGAGAAAACTTTTTGAGGTTTGATGTTCTCCTGCCTCAGCAAAGGTGACAGCCATCATAAGTCTGTCCCACATGGTGATCTGACGTTTTTCTTGCGACATGGTGCGATCCTCCTTGAAAATGAGATGGATGTGCATTATTTCTTAAATTTTAATGCATAACATATGCCAAAATAAATTCTGTTGTTTAATTTGTCGAAATTACAGCTATTTTTGTTATTTTTTTACTTCTATTTCCTTTACTCTTATGTTTCCGAATGTAACATCCCTTTTTGATGAAAAGACTTATTTATTACAAAAAAACAAGATATTATGATGTGTTGCCTGTATCTCCTACTATTATTGCAATATGTAACGCCTGAAACAGCGCCTTCTCGCAATCACTGAAAGAAGGAGGAATGAATGGGGTTGTTTACACGATGGCAGGGGTCTGAGCAGGAAGAACAAACCTCTCCTGAGACGGATAAATTACGCGAATCGGTTCGCTTGGCGGAAATGCCTTCGTTCGTGGAGAAAGCGGCCCTGAAAGAGATCGAAAGGCTCGAAAGAACGAGCTGCGCCGCCACCGAGTACACGATCGGCATAAATTATCTGGAATATCTCACAGGACTTCCATGGAACACCTATTCGGAAGACAATCTGGACATCGTCCATGCCCAGAAAATCCTCGATGAGGAGCATTACGGCCTCCATGATGTGAAGGAACGGATCATGGAATATCTGGCCGTCCGCATCCTGAAACTTACAACCCCTCAGGCGGTCCTGTTCGTCGACGACGAAAAGACCGCCCGCACCAACATGAAACACGTCCTGACCAAAGACGGCTACGATGTCGAAACAGCCGCTGACGGAATGGAGGCACTGGATCTACTTGGGAAAAGACGCTTCGATCTCGTCATCACCGACCTGAAGATGCCCGGCGCAGACGGAATGGATGTGCTCAAAGGGGCAAAAAGCATGAATCCTCAGACCGAGGTCATCATCGTCACCGGATACGCGACAACACCCATCGCTGTGGAGGCCATGAAAAAGGGCTCCTTTTACGTCCTTTCCAAGCCGTTTCAACTGGAAGATCTCCGAAAAACCATAACAGAGGCCTTGGCAAACAAAAAAAGACAGCTCTGCGCCAAGGGTCCGATCCTTTGTTTCGTCGGCCCGCCTGGAACCGGAAAGACATCTCTCCAGAAGTCCATCGCCAAATGTCTTGGCCGACAATTCATCCGTATTTCCTTGGCTGGAATGAAGGATGAAGCCGAGATCCGCGGCCACCGCCGCAGCTATGTGGGGGCGCTTCCCGGTCGGATCATACAGGAAATCCGTCGGGCCGGGACAAAAAATCCAGTCATCTCCCTGGATGAAATCGACAAGATCGGTCAGGAATTCAAAGGGGATCCGGCATCCGCCCTTCTTGAAGTCCTCGATCACAGTCAAAACACCCATTTCATAGACCATTATCTCGATCTGCCCTTTGATCTCTCGCGAGTCATGTTCATCGCCACGGCAAATACCATCGACCCCATCCCTCCTCCCCTCCTTGACCGAATGGAACTCATCCATTTCCACGGTTACACAGATGAAGAGAAGGAAGAAATCGCATTCACCCATCTCATCCCCCGGGAGATGGAAGAGGCGGGTCTCTCGCCCCGTTCCCTGACCTTCACCCGCGAGGCCGTGCGGAAAATCGTTCAGGACTATACACAAGAGGCGGGTCTGCGGAATCTGGAAAGACAGATCGCCTCCATCTGCAGGAAAACGGCCCGGGAGATCCTTGCCGGCGACGGTCGCATAAAATCCATTGAAATCACGCCGGATTCGGTGGAGAAATATCTCGGTGCACGAAAATTTTTCCTCGAGGTCGCAGATGAAAGGGGACGAATCGGCGTTGCCACGGGCCTTGCCCTGACAGAAGCGGGCGGAAGGATCCTTTTCATCGAGGTGACCATCATGAAAGGCAAGGAAAATCTCATCCTCACCGGTTCCCTCGGAGACGTCATGAAGGAATCGGCCCATGCGGCACTAAGCTATGTGCGCAGCAATGCAGCGGCCTTTGACATCGACGAGAATTTTTTCGAAGGTCACGACATACATATCCATGTGCCGGCAGGAGCGGTTCCCAAGGATGGACCGTCGGCTGGGCTCACGATCGCCATTGCCCTCGTTTCCCTGCTAACCAAACGCCCCCTTCGGCGAGACGTAGCCCTCACCGGAGAACTCACGCTAAGCGGACGGATCCTTCCGGTGGGTGGGATCCGGGACAAGATCCTCGCGGCGCGCCGGGCAGGGATGAAGACCGTCATCCTGCCCCTCTCAAACGAGGCAGATCTGCGAGAAATCCCCTCAGACATCCTGGACGACATGCGGATCGTCACCACCGACGACGTGGTTGAAGTGGCCCGGCTGGCCCTGGATGGAGCCTCATTCCCGCCCTGTCATTCCTGATCCCGCTCAAAAAACCCGATTCTCTCGGCATTGCATCAATTTTCCAGTCACTGCAATGTACGCTGCAGGAGAGTATGGCGATTCGCCCTCATTCCTGAAAATTTTGTACCTTCCTGCCTGCCGGCAGGCAGGGCATCTCGGGCTTTTTGAGCGGGATCAGATTTTGAGGAAACACCTGCTTGGGTCTCACGTACGGACTCCGACCCGAGACCCCGCAGATCCCCGGCGCTAAGGGATTCCATGCCCTTGGGGCAGGTGGCGAAAAAGGACCGGCGGAATGTCACGAATCAGCCGATTGGTCAGCCGAGGCTTCCCACGGCAAGCCCCCGGACCTTTTTCCTCATGGCCTCGCTCTCCTGAATGACAAGGGCCGAATCCCCGCCGGCAAGATTCACCAAGGCCGGATAGCCCGCCTCAACGGCCTGGGCGAGGGGCGCGAGAAACGTATCCTCGACCCCGAGGGAAAGGAGCCGTTGGACGAGCTCCCTGCCCCGAAGGGCCGCACCCGGGGGCGCGAGGGAGGCGATCGCCCCGGCCCCCCGCAGTACGGCGAGACGCGAAAAGGCCCCGATTATGGCCGTGTGCGGGCAGATACAGGCCCACCCTGCGGCCTTCAGTGCGTAGGCGTTTCCGTTGAAGGAGATGGCCGCTCCCCCCCCCTCTCTGACAAGGGTGAGGGCCTGGACGTCCGTGATGCTGTCTCCGACGTAAAGACAGTCCGAAATCCGGGCTGAGGACCTCGATAGGGCCTTTTCCACGGAACGCGCCTTTTCCGCACCCCCTACCGGGTTCACGTCGCGAAATATACGGCCTATCTTCATCTCCGGAATGATCTGCCAGAATATCTTGTCAAGCCTTTCGAGAACCTCTCGCTCGGGACAGGAGAGGTCCTCCCGGCCTCCTGCCGATTCCGGCCAGGACAGGAGGGGCTGGGAGGCGATCTCGAGGGCCAGGGCACGCAGCGCCCTTTCCTCCTCCTCCGGAAGGATGTAGCCGTCGAGCTCGAGATCCGTACAGAAGACCTGGTCAGGAGGAAACCCCGTGACCGCGCACAGGGCGTGGAGATAGGGCCGGTAACTCGTGCTGATGATAAAGGCGGGAAGGAGCCTGGAAAGCAGGGAGAGGAGGTCTCGGGCGCCGGGAAGGAGCAGGAGGGTCTTTTTCGAGAAGGACTCCATCTCTGAGTCAGTGACGCCGAAGGACTTCAAAAAAGGGAGGATGAGCCTTAATGTGTCTCCGGCCTTGTAGCCCGGGCGCCGCTCGACGTCTGCGAGAAAGTCGTCATACTTGCTGACGCGGGCAAAAAACGCCCCACCGTTCGGGATGAATGCCTCGCAGAGCTCAAAGGCGTTGTCGTTTTGGGTGATGGGGCCTTCGCAGTCAATGGCGAGAATGGGCATATGCAGTCCTATATCAGTTGTCAGTTGTCAGTTATCAGCTATCAGCAAAAACTCTGTAGTCACATAAGGTTTTGAAATTTATTCCGTTCGGCTGCGTGGTGCATAATTTGGAATAAAAAGGCCGGAGAACACCATTCGACCTTTGGCAGGCGATGTTACACTCAGTCCTCATCACTCATCACTGACTTGCAGAGAACGCCATTCGACCTTTGGCAGGCGATGTTACCCTATCTGTGCGGAAGACTCTATCCCCTTGACATCCGCGAGGCCCTCCCGGCCCTCCGTGAGGAGGACGGGTGCGTCCTCCTCGAAACGGCCCTTGCCCGTGGGGAGGATACGAAGTCCTATCTCTTCACGAGGCCCGAGGCCGTCATCACGGCGCATGGCCCCCAAGACCGGGACGCCTGTTTCCTCGCAGTGAAAAAGGCCCTTGACCAGGGGAAATATCTCGCGGGCTGGTGGGCGTACGAGTGGGGGTACTGCCTGGAGCCGCGTCTTGCCCCGCTCCTTGCGCGGAAACATCCCGCACCCCCCCTCGTCTGGCTCGGGGTGTATGACAGGCCGAGGATCTGGGAGCATGGAGTTTCTCCCCAGGGCGTCCACCCCTTTCACGCCTTTGCCCCCTTTGAGATACGGGACCCGGATCTCGACGTGGACTGGGCCGATTACGCCCATGCAGTCACAAGGATCCGGGACCTCATCGGCTCGGGCGAGACCTACCAGGTGAACTACACGACCCGGCTCCGGTTCGGCTTTTTGGGGGATCCCGTGGATCTCTATCTCTCCTTGAGGGCCGGACAGGCCGTTCCCTACGCGGCCTTCGTGAGGACCGGGAGGCTTTCCGTCCTCTCCTTTTCCCCTGAACTCTTCTTTCGTCTCGATGGGACGCGCATCCGGTCCCGGCCCATGAAGGGGACCATCCGAAGGGGGAAAACGGACGATGAAGATGCGCGTCTTGCCCAGGCCCTCGCCTCCGACCCCAAGAACCGGGCCGAAAACGTCATGATCGTGGACCTCATCCGAAACGACATCGGTCGTCTCGCCCAGACCGGAACCGTCACTGTGGACGAACTCTTCGCGGTCGAGAGGTACCAGGGCCTTTTCCAGATGACATCCACGGTCTCGGGTGAGATCAGGCCGAATCTCACCCACCGCGAGGTAATGACGGCCCTTTTTCCCTGCGGGTCTGTCACCGGCGCCCCAAAGATCCGCACCATGGAGATCATTGCAGGGCTCGAGAACTCGCCCCGGGGGATCTATACCGGGGCCATAGGCTTTCTCTCTCCGGCCGGACATGCAGTCCTGAACGTGGCCATCCGCACGGTGATCCTTGACGGGGAAACAGGGGAGATGGGCCTGGGAAGCGGGATCGTCATCGACTCGGACCCAGTCTCTGAGTACGAAGAGTGCCTTTTAAAAGGCAGATTTCTCACGAATGCCCAGGGAAATCTCCAGAAAAGGCCCAAAACTTCCCAAAAGGCAGGTGGTTTTTCCCTCATTGAGACCATGCGATGGGATCTGGGCATGGGCTTCCATCTCCTGGATCGCCACCTCGCACGCATGGCCCGTTCCGCACAATATTTCGGCATCCCCTGGGACCAGGTGTCGGCAAGCAATGCCCTCAGAACATGGGAAAAGGACCTTACGGCTGAAAAAAAAGCCCACCGGGTCCGGCTCCTTCTCCATCAAGACGGGAGGATCGAGCCCTCTTCATCGCCGCTCGAAACGATCCCGGAGCCCGTCCTCTTTGACATATCCAATGCTCGGACAGACCCCGAAAATCCCTTTCTCCGGCACAAGACGACCCAGAGGGGGCTCTATGACCGGGAGCTTGGAAAGGCCCGGGCGCGCGGGCTCTTTGACCGGGTCTTTGTGAACACGCGGGGTGAGATCACGGAGGGCTGCATCACGAACGTCTTTCTCAGGCGGGACGGGATCCTCGTGACACCGGCCCTCTCATGCGGGCTCCTTCCGGGGACCCTGCGGGAGGAGCTCCTCGAGCAAGGGGATGCGGTGGAAGGAATCCTACGCATGGAGGACCTCCTCGGGACGGAGGAGATCTACCTGGGAAACTCGGTGAGGGGGCTCCTTCGCGCCTATATGAGTTCGATGAACTCGCCAGGCGAGAGCGGGACCACTTCCACGTCGAGTTTGAGGGTGTTTACCTCACGCATGAAGGCATCCACTGTCCCAGTCAAGGCCGGGAAGGTCCCGTAGTGCATGGGGATGACCATCTCGGGCATGAGGAGCCTCACTGCATGTGCAGCCTCCCTCGGTCCCATGACATAGTGGCTGCCGATGGGAAGCATGACCACACGCGGTCGGTAGAGCTCCCCTATGAGGGCCATGTCCCCGAAAAGGGCCGTGTCACCCGCATGGTACACCGAAAGACCCTCGGCCAGGCCCACTATGAACCCGGCGGCCTCTCCCCCGTACAAGAAGAGGTTTCCTTCCTGGATGGAGGAACTGTGGATGGCCGGGACCATGGTGATGGAGACCCCCTTGGTCACATAGGTCCCGCCGATGTTCATGCCCGTAACGTTTGGGAGTCCCCGGGACAGAAGATACTGCTGGATCTCATGGATCGCGACGATCTCAGTGGATGGCGACCTGCCGATGGTTATGCAGTTACCGAGATGATCTCCATGGGCATGGGTGACTAGGACAAGGTCGGCCTTTATGTTTTTAGCCCCTTCCGGGGCCTGGGGATTCTCCATCCACGGATCGATGAGTACGGAGACCCCCTGCCCAGTCCTGATTCCAAAGGCGGAATGGCCGTAAAAGGTCACGGTTGCAGCAGGCATGTGTCTTCCTCCAAAAAGATGTGGGGTTCAAACCGGTTGAGCCGGTTGAGACAGGACGGGTCCTGTCTGAGGCGCTGAAATATGTGGGCCTCCTGCCGGAGGGCCTGGGCCCGTAGTAGCTGGATCCTTCTCCGTTTCTCTGCTGTTATGCCGTAGCGATCCACAAGGTCGTCGAATCGATCTTCCAGATCCACAACCTCCGTATGCCGGACCCTCTTGTCCGCATAGTTTACGAGGACGACCTCCGTGATGCGGGAAAAATCGTCATCCTCCCGCCCAAGGTGCACGTGTCTCCTGACGATCTCCCCGATCTCGGGAAAACCCAAGGATGAGACGATCTCGGCACCTTCAGCCGCGTGATCCCCTCCTCTTTCGATGGAGATCATCTTGGCGATGTCGTGGAGCAAGGCCCCGGCCTCGGCCAGAGCGAGATCGAGACAGAGCCCGGACCTGGCAAGGAGCCCGCCCAAGGTGACGGTGACCTGGGCGACCCTCTGGGAGTGGGCGACGATGTGGGAAGGAACATCGTAACGGCAAAGGATCTCGAGACAGGTCTCCCTGTCCGGAGAGGATCGCTGGAGGGAGACCGGGGGGAAATAGTGGGACATGGAGAAAAATTAACTTCGGCCGGGCATGAAATCAAGGAAGTGTTACAAAAAGGCGGCAAAGCGAGAAAATGAAAGAAAACAGTAAATCACAAGAGCTTGAACGAAGTGTTGAAAACTTGGGCATGCAATCCAATTTATTGAAATAAAACAATATATCTTGATGAAAAAACGCCTTTCGTTGTCTAAAGTTATGAATTTTTCAGTGGATCTTCCTGTATTTTCGTGATGATAGGAACTGTTTATAACCCTTTTTCCGATACCCGCCTAATCGAGTCTCATCTCCTTTGACAGGTAAAACGGAGAAAAGTAAGACTTCCGGGCAGGGAACAGGAGCGGGTTTTTCGAATTTTCACCCGGCAATCCCCGGAGGAAGGACAGATATGCGAACAGCTTGGGAGAGGCTGAAAGATATTCTGCGTTCAAGATTGGCCGAAAGCAGCTTTCGTATCTGGATCGAACCCCTTGAATATTCGGGGCAGGAAGGGGATGTCCTCGTCCTTTCCTGCCCGAACGCCTTTTTCGCCTCTTGCGTCCAGGAAAGTTACCTCTCTCTCCTCGCGGATGAGGTTGGAGCGGGCAAGGCGGTCTCCCGCATCAGATTGGTCCCCAAAACCGGTGCCGAAGGTCCTGTCCGGACCCAGATCCATCTTCCGCGGTTTTCCCCCGGGGAGGTTGCGAGACCCCCTTTCATGAAAAACTACGTATTTGATGAGTTCGTCGTCGGGCAGTCCAACAGGCATGCCTATGAGGTCTGCCGGGCCACTGCATATGACAAGGGGCACGACGGACGAATCGTTTATGTACATGCCAGGCCCGGACTCGGCAAAAGTCATCTCGCCCAGGCCGTGGGCCATGCCATTTCCGAGGCCCGGCCCTCGACCCGCATCTCGTATCTTTCCGCCAACGACTTCACGCGCCAGGTCGTCACTGCGGTCAGAGGCGGGGACATGGACGCGGTCTCCCGCCGGTTCAGTGAGGAGTGCGATTGCCTCCTCCTGGAAGAGGTGCATGGTCTCACCGGCAGGGAACGGACCCAGAAGGAGCTTGCCGGGACCATGGACCGCCTCCTCAGACAGGGAAAGACCATTCTCCTCACCGGGTGCCAGCCACCGAACCAGATCGAGGTATGCAGCGAATTGTGCTCCAGATTTGCCTCCAGCCTCCTTGTGGCCATCAACCCGCCGGACCGGGATACCCGCCGAAAGATCCTCGTCAGAAAGGCCCGCAACCAGGGGGTCCATCTGGAGGAGGCGGTTCTCGATTACCTCGCGGATCATATACAAGGAGACATTAGGCAGATCGAAGGCGCTGTCATCGGCCTCGCATCCCGATCAAGCCTTCTTCGGCAGGAGATCGATCTTTCGCTCGCCCGCGAGATGGTGGAAAGCATCGTGGGCAAACAGGTGGACATCACCGTGGATGCCATCCAGGAGGTCATCTGCCGCCATTTCAATGTGGACGCCGAAGCCCTCCGCTCAAAGTCAAGGAAGCGTTCCATCACATGGCCCCGCCACATGGCCATGTATCTGGCCCGGCGCCTTACCGACGCCTCCCTCGAGGAGATCGGACGGGTCTTCAACCGGGACCACGCAACCGTCGTCCACTCGGTGAAATACATCGCAAAACACATGGAGACCTCGTCACGGATCCGGCGGGAGATCGAGTTCGTGTCAGAACGCATTGAGGCGCGGCGCTGGAAAACAAAAACAGAAGGGTGATGAGAAGGGGGCTTATAAAGGCCTTTCAGGAGGCGATAGGACGGGAAAACGTCTTGACATCTCCTGCAGACCGGGAATGTTATTCCTATGACGCGAGCGGATTGGCCTCCATGCCCGATATGGTGGTCCTGCCGCAGGGCCCTGAGGCGGTCTCGAAGGTCCTTGTCATGGCCTCGGATGCCCGCATCCCCATCGTCCCCCGAGGGGCCGGCTCCGGCACCGCAGGGGGCTCCGTCCCTGCATTAGGCGGCATCGTGGTCTCCCTTGCCCGCATGAACCGGATCCTCTCCATCCGCCCCGACGACCTGACGGTCGATGTGGAACCAGGGGCCATTACCGGAGATATCCAGAAGGCAGTGGAAGAAAAGGGCCTTTTCTATCCTCCAGACCCGGCAAGCCTCGCCTTCTGCACCATCGGGGGCAACGTCTCCACCGGGGCCGGAGGGCCACGTGCCGTAAAATACGGGGTCACTAAGGACTACGTCGTTTCCCTGGAAGTGGGGCTCGCCGGAGGCGATATCATCCGGACAGGGACAAAGACCGCAAAGAACGCAGTGGGATACGACCTCACCCGCCTCATGACAGGCTCGGAAGGGACCCTCGGAATCGTGACCGGCATCACCCTCAAACTGCTCCCCCTTCCAGAGGAGACAGGTACGGCCATAGCGATCTTTTCCGACCCCCGTTCAGCCGTCCGGTCCGTGACCGCCCTCTTTGAGGCCGGTCTTCTCCCGCGGTGCGCGGAATTCCTCGATGCCCGATGCATCCATCTCGTCCGTGACCTTTTGCCACCCATGCCTGACGCCACTTCCCGCGCCCTCCTCCTCATGGAGGTGGACGGCGACGCGGCTTCGGTCAAGCGGGAACTCTCTGGCATGCAGGAGATCCTGCGCCCTGCAGGCGCAGTAGCCTTTCACCTGGCTGTATCCAAAGAGGAGGCCACGGCATTCTGGCGCGCGCGCCGGGGGCTCTCCCCGGCCATGAAAAGATTGGGGCTCACAGGCAAGGTGAGCGAGGATATCTGCGTACCACGCCATGCCCTCCCGGACATGCTCGACGCCATAGAACAGATCGACTCCAGCGCCACAGGCACTATCGTCACCTTCGGACATGCCGGAGACGGCAACCTACACGTGAATATCCTCTTCGATGCGGAGAACGAAAACGCCAAGGCTGAGACGGGACGCACGGCAGAGGAGATCCTGGATGCGGCCGTGCGCCTCGGCGGAACCATCTCCGGCGAACACGGGGTGGGCCTTTCAAAAAGACCTTACGTGGAAAAGGAGCTTGGCCCGGAAACCCTTGGCATCATGAAAGGGATCAAGGCGGCCTTTGATCCCTGGGGGATCATGAACCCCGGAAAGGTCTTTCCGTGAAGGCATCGGCCATCATCGTGGCCGCAGGCTCCGGGACCCGCTTCGGGGGAGAGGTCCCCAAGCAGTTCGTGACCCTCGCAGGCCGCCCTCTCCTCTTCTGGAGCATCTTCGCATTTGCCGACATCCCGGAGGTGGAAGAGATTGTGGCCGTCATCCCTGAGGCGCATATGGAGACCTTCGAGACGCTCCTGGAACAAAATCCCGTCTCGGGGAGCCAAATCCGGTGGTGCGCCGGGGGGGCGACCCGCCAGGAATCGGTCCTGAGGGGCCTTCGCGCATCAGGACCGGATATCCCATGGGTAGCGGTGCATGACGGGGCCCGTCCTCTCGTTACCAGGGAAATCATTCAGGACATCCTTCTTGCGGCCCATTCCATCGGGGCCGCCATTCCGGGGCTCCCAGTGGCGGATACAGTGAAGCTCGTGGACGAAGAGGGAATGATCATAAAGACCCTGGATAGAAAAAACCTGATCCTTGCCCAAACCCCACAGGTCTGCCGAAAAAAGGACCTCCACGCCGCTTACGTAATGGCCGAGGGACTCGCCCTTACGGCAACCGACGAGGCGGGCCTTCTCGAGGCCGCAGGTGTTCACGTAGGGGTCCAACCCGGGTCGGCCGAGAACATCAAGATCACGACCCGAGTTGACCTCATCCTTGCAGAGGCTATCCTTGCAGAAAAAAATAAAGGGAACCTTGAAAAATGAGGATTTTCGTTCGATGGCAAGGCGCGAGGAGGTCAAAAAGCAGAGCATACTCCATGTATGCGAGCATTTTTGACCGACGAGCAACGCACCCATCGGGCGAAAGGACCATTTTTCGAGGTTCCCTAAAGGCATCCTTTGACCAGATGCCTTGAGCTCACTCGTGGAGCGGGAAACGGGATTCGAACCCGCGACTTCAACCTTGGCAAGGTTGCACTCTACCACTGAGTTATTCCCGCGTTCGGGAGGTGAATATAAGTGGCGGCCATCTTTTCTGTCAAGGCCGAAAAGACACTTGTAGGATATCGTGGAGCCGCACGTCCGGTCCGAATCGAGACCCGGGCGTGGTTCAATCCCAACCTCGAAAGCCGCTGGTTCATCATCTCATGATTATACTCCGGGAGACCTTACGAAGCGGTCCCGCCCCCCATGGGGCCGCCGGGGTCAGGGTCCCTTCATATCCCGCACTGTGGTATGCGGCCTGGTCCATCCTCGTTGCGTGCGCCTCCCTTGCACCCGGCCTCGATGCCCCCGTGGATCGCGTCCTCCTCGCGGCCCTCGCGGGATCTGCAGCTACCGCCCTCTCCCATCTCTTTCAACGTCAGCGGATCCAGTGGCTCGAGACGACGGTCGACGCCCTGGTGGTCTCGATCTTCGCCGTCTGTGCGTCTGGGAGCGCCGAGATCTGGCAGGCACCCAGGACCTGGGCTGAGATCTTCTCCATGACCCGGTTCTCATCCACCGTCGGGATCATTGTCTACCTCGTTCTCATATCCATTCGTCTCACAGCAGGCGGACGATCCCTGACCATTCCCCAAAGACTCTCGTGTGCGGCCGTCCCGTTCCTCTTTAACTGGCTTCTCGTCCTCCAGTCACCCAGGCTCCTTGATCAACTGGGAGGCTGGACATCTCCCCTGTTCTCTCCATCCCTTTCCGGCGACATGGGCAGAATCCTCGTCCTCGTCTCCTTCAATATCCTGCTTGCCGGAATGATCCATCAAATCGTCGTCGGCAGATGGCTCAAGGACCTCAGGCTTCATGCGCTCCTCACAGCCGGCGCAGTCCTGGCGGTCTTCACCCCGCACATGGCGGACATGGGCTCATCTCCCCTCCTCCTCTCCCAACCCGCGAGCTGTGGCATACTCGGGGCGATCGCCTCGTCCATGGCCTCCCAGGCAGGTCTCTGGGCCCAGGTCTACCTCCTCACCGGCATTCTCATGGACGCCCTTGGGGGGAGACGGCCCTGTCCCTACTGGGGCGGAATCCACTATGCCTCGGGGTTCGTGAAGGGACTCGTCTATGGAGGCGTGTTCATGGCCCTCATCCACGGCGCGTCCTGTCTCATCGGGCTTCCTGCCTTTCGGGACTACGCATTCGACCATCCCCTTTTGACATCCATCCTCCTCTGCGCCGCGACCTTTCCCCTGGCAAAGACCGTCATGGAGACCTTTGACGTGAGCGAGAGGTTCTTCACGCGTCTTGTCCGCGCCTGCATGGACCCCATCCTCTATATTCGGGGCGCCGCCGTGGGGGCAGGCATGGGATACTGCCTACTTGGCGGACTCTTTGGCTCATCGGACGGCGCAAGATTCCTCACCGGGTTCGCCATCGGGTCCACCGCCTACGCCCTCGTGGACCTGGCGCGAGACGCGCTTGCCATCTTCGTCCTCCAAAGGCGGACCGCCTTTCATGCCATCCGTGTATATGGCCTTCAGGCCGTGGTCGGAGGCCTGATAGGGGGGGCTGTCGCATGGTATCTCGACCCCAGTCAACTCGAGACCATCTGGGAAAGATTTCTCGACTACGCCTCCATCCATTTTTCCGCGCAGGGCAAGGCCCCAGAGCCGTACGTGATCTATCCCCTCTTCAGCAAATGGGGGGCCATGGACCTGGGCGTGGTCTCGGGCGGCACGCGCCTCTTCTACGACCAGTCCCTCGCCGGAGTCATCAACTGGTCCATCGCAGCCCCCCTCTTCAGCGTGAACCTCGTCTTCCTCAAGGCCCTTTTCCAACGCGACTCCACCCCCATTCGCTCCCTCTTCAGCCGGGCCGGGGTTCAGGACCTTGTGGAGCAAGCGGTCAGGGTCCAGCGCTGGGGTCTCTGGATGGCCCCGGTCATCTTTTCCTTCCTCCGCATGTCCCCGGACCCCACTTGGTACAATCAGGATGGGGCCATACGGACCCTCGCGGCCGTGGAGAAATACCTCACCCTCTCCCCGCAGGATTTCCGGTCCTGGAGCCTCTCCTTCTTTACCAAGCTGCTCGCATGGGACTGGCTTCGAGTGCTCGTGTGGTTCGACCACATGGGGCTCAGGGTCGCCACCCTCGTGAACCTCTCCTTTGTGGCCGGGGACCTTCTGGACGAAAAGGCGGCTTCCTTCCTGGGATACCGGATGCGCACCCGCTGCCTTCCCGAGGCTGTCAGACGATTCGCCACCTGGGCACCGCTCCTGATCCCGTTCTACATCCCCAGGGGATGGGAATGGGACGTGGCATGGACCGGAGCCGAGGTCCTCCAGAAGGCCCCTGACGCATGGACGCCATCCCCTGAAGGGGTGGTGCTCTTCCTTTTTTGCGCCGCTTCCCTGACAGGCGGATTCTTTCTGGCCATGCGGACCAAAAAAGGAGGAAGGGATATGTGCAGAGGAAAGGGCATGGAGAGGTATCACGCCATCTCGAACGGCGTGTACACCCTCTCGATCTCCCCGGACGGACGCGGATGGAGCCGGGCCTACCGGATCGGCCACGGCAAGGGGATCGAGATCGATCTCACCCGAAGGCCCGAGGAACCCCTCGAACCCCTGGGAAGGACCTTCCACGTCCTGGACCGGGGATGCCCCGCAGTGAACGGAAATCGGGCCTGGACCATCCCATTCGGGGGTGTCGAAGAGGTCTCAACCAACTCGGTCAGATTTGTGGCGACCAAAGACGAAATCCATGCCGATACGACCGTGACCGTCCATGATGGCGATCCCGTCGAGATCTGGCGGGTAAGACTCACCAACAAAAAGGATGTCCCCCGATCCATCGAGCTCACCACCTGCTGGGAACCTGCAATGATCGACCCGGGGATCTCCCTGCGCCAGACCTTTTTCAACCGGCTCCACATAGGGACCTGTTTCATCCGGCCTTTGTCGGCCTTTTTTGCCACGAACAGGCTCCTCGAAAACGGCCGTGAAAGGACATGGAACTGGCCTTTTCGGGCACCTGAGATGACCCTTCTCAAGAGGATCGGAATCGTCTGGGAATGGTTCCTCCCCTCTGCCGAGATGACCGTTCCCGGAAGACGCGGAAAGGTCTCGCCGGAGACGTTCTTCCACGCCGTGAAGGAGACCGGCGCCGTGACCCTTGTGGGATACGAGGACTCCCTCAGCCGTTTTCTCGGCCACGGGACCCTTTCGCACCCATCCTCCCTGGGAGAAAAACTCCGGGACCCAGGAGACGAAGGGCTTCTCTACACATTCGATCCGGTCCTCTCCCTTCGGGTGCGGGTGGATCTCCCTGCACTCGGTGCTGCCGAGGTCCTTTTCCTGGGCGGCTATGGATCCGACCTCGAAACCGCCCAGGAACTCGTGATCAAACACCTGGGTCTTTCTCCTGACGCCAGGAAAAAGGCCAGCTCCTCCTTTGCCAGACCCCGATACGCCAGTCCATTCAGGCCCCTACCCCTCCTTCCATTTCCAAATGAGGTGAGGGCCGGAGACGAGACCCTTCCGCCCTTCTCCTTTTCCGAAGACGGGACCGAACTGCGCCTCGGCTGGGATACCCCCCGGGCCTGGAGCCATGTCCTTGCCAATGAGACAGGGACTGGCGCCGTGATCACGAACGACGGAAACATCTATTCGTTTTTTGGAAATTCCCAGCAAAACGGCCTCACCCCCTCTCACCGGGACGCAATCACGGCCCAGGTTCCAGGGCAGATCATCCTCCTGCGGGATCTCGACACAGGCATGATCTTTTCCCCGACCTTCATCCCGTACCGGGAGACCGATTCCGGCTATCGCGTCTGCTACGGGACGGGATACGCTGTCTTCGAAAAGGAGACCTCGTGGGCATCCACGCGACTTTCCATATGCGTTCCGCCCGACGACCCCTGCGAGGTCCGAATCCTGACCATTCGAAATCCAGGAGAAAGACCCATCCGTCTCCGTGTGCTCTGCTCTTCACGGATGGTCCTCGGCGAGACCTCCCTTGATACGCAGGGAAAGATCCAGACCGCGAGCAGCCCGGACGGACGGATCCTTTTCTTCAAAAATCCCGAAAATGCCTTTGTTCACGGTGACGCCTTTGTGGGGACGAGCCTTCCCGTGGACCGATATGAAACAGTCCTCTCCAGGTTCGTGGGCGGATGCGGCAGGGATCTGGCTGACCCTTACTTCCTGGAACACGGCGTCCCGGACGAGACCCAGGAAGATGACGGCTTCCGTGTCGCCGCTTTCTCGTGCGATATCGAGATCCCGTCCAAAGGCGAAGCGACCTTCTCCATCGTCATCGGCCAGACAGGTTCGAGGGAAGATGCCGAGCGTCTCGCCAGGACCTACCAGGATGTGAATGCGGCGCAGCGCGCGCTGGAACAGACCCGGAAGTGGTGGCGAGAGACCCTTTCCGTCCTGCAGGTAGAGACGGATGAGCCCGCCTTTGACCGCATGGTGAACACGTGGCTTCCATATCAGATCCTCGTCTCCCGCCTCTGGGGGCGGTGCGGCATGATGCAGCGGAGCGGCGGGTTCGGATACCGAGACCAGCTCCAGGATGTGATACCCCTCTGCTTCACCCATCCGGACATGGCACGCAACCAGATCCTCCTCCATGCCGCGCGCCAATTCGTGGAAGGAGACGTCCTTCACTGGTGGCACGAGGGACCGGATGGGGGCGCAGGCCTGGGCGGGAGAAACCGCTCCTCGGATCCGAACCTCTGGCTACCTTCCGTGGTCCTCGCATATCTGGATGCCACCGGAGACTGCTCCATCCTGGACGAGGAGGTCCCATACATCGAGGGACGGCCCATTCCCAAAGGTGAAGAAGGCATCACCCAGGTCCCCAGGCCTTCCCGAGAGATCTCGTCCCTCTACGGGCACTGCGTGAAGGCCATCGACTATGCCCTTGCCCGTTTCGGCAGGCACGGGCTTCCCCTCATAGGGGCCGGGGACTGGAACGACGGATTCAACGCCTTGGGCGCCTGCGGGCGGGGCGAGAGCGGATGGCTCGCCTGTTTCCTTTACGATATCCTCGTACGGTTCACCAAAATCTCGATGGAGAGAGGGGACCATGCTCGAGGGAATAACTATCTCGAAAGGTCTCATGGGCTCGAGACCTCCTTCCAGGCCATGTGGCGGGGAGACCGGTACGTACGGGCCATCACGGACCGCGGGGAGGAACTCACCCTGGCAAGCGCCCTCATGGCCGCATGGCCGGTGATCTCTGGCATCGCTGGATTTGAACAAGGGGCGATAGCAGTGGAGACCGCCCTCGGGGAACTGGAAAGAAACGGGCTCGTCCGTCTCTTCTGGCCGCCCTTCACGGAAAATTCCGTCATACGACCGGGCAGGATCGCCAACTACCCGCCAGGCGTCAGGGAAAACGGAGGCCAGTACTGCCATGGGGTTTCGTGGCTCGTGGACGCCTTGATGATCCTCTCCCGCAAGGGGAGGGAACTCGGCCTCCATGGACGAGCTGAATGCTACAGGGAGCGGGCGGCCTCCCTCTGGCTCACGATCTCCCCCCTTTCCCACACCTTGCCGGATAGATTTTCCACCTACGGACTACCGCCGCACCAGCAGTCTGCCGACATCTATACCGGGCCCGGATACGAGGGCCGGGGAGGCTGGAGTTGGTACACCGGTGCCGCAGCCCGCATGCTTACTGCTGCCTATACCCTTATCGGAATCGAGATGCTGGGCGGACGGCTCCACGTGCGGGAGGACACATGGGAAAAGGACGGATCTCTGAGGCTGAAAGGGCTGGTTTTCAAGGGAAAAAGGATAAGAGGGGCATAAGTTCGACCTATGCGGCCTCATACGGACCTGTGGACCCGGTCCTGCGTAACCGGCAGAGGCCGGTTATGGGCCGGTTATGATCCCACTGAAAAAATCCGATCTGCGGCGTTGCTTTAATTTTCCAGTCCATGCGGCGTACGCCAAGTACGCCTCCGGCTACTGGAAGGTGACAATGGAACGCCCCCTGCGCCTCAAAGGCATCGACCCCGAGCGCGATTATACTCCCAAGGAGATCAAGACATTGTGGGAGACGTTGGAGCGCCTGCCTGCCTAAGCCTCTGGGCAGGCAGGTACCGACGACGCACCGCCAATGATCAAGAAGATTCAGGCTCCTCGACGTTTTGTGTGG
>DIFG01000087.1:0-47960 GCA_002419025.1 Deltaproteobacteria bacterium UBA5754
ACGAAATGACGAAGAGCCCAATTTTGCAGGACAGCAAAATTGATGGACTCGTAAAAAGTGCCGGACTCGTCATGCCGGACTTGATCCGGCATTCAAGAACATATTGAAAATACAGGATTCAGACCTCCGCTGGAATGACGCCGAAAACGTCACATCTGCGAAGGCCGGGGTCCAGAACTACTCAAACAATCTATCAATATACGGACTCCGGCTTATCCAGAGTGACGACCCAAGATGTTTGTCATTTTGCAAGAGGTTCATAATACAATGTTTATATATTTAATATATAGCATTTGATATTAATTTCACTTTAATTAATTGTGAATTTTTTAATTTTTTTTAATGACCCTTTTCTATTGACATCATTTTTTCTTTATTTTATAGATTGACATTATAATAAATTGTTTGTGATTATTTATGCATTATAAAATTTCTTAAATTGTTATCAAAGGAGAGCTGCAATGGAGCATACCGTTTACAGTATTTGTGGAATGTGTGCGGTCCGTTGCCCTATACGCGTAATCGTCAAGGATGGCGATATAGAAAGGATTGAAGGCAATCCCAATGATCCCGGAATGGGAACGAGCCTCTGCGCCAAAGGAGTGGCAGGCAGAGCGCTCTTAAACGATACGGAAAGGGTCCAGTACCCCATGATCCGCACGGGAGAAAGGGGCTCCGGACAGTGGAGAAGAGCCACATGGGACGAGGCATTGGGCTACGTCGCGGACAAACTGAAAAAGATCATTGCGGAACACGGCGGAAAGGCCGTCATGTTGAGCGACCGGGGAGGCCCCTTCGCTGACATTAGAAAGGCATTTCTAAAGGCGATCGGCTCCCCAAACTATTGTAACCACGACTGTACCTGCGGCCGAAACACCCACCATGCATCCAAATCCGTTTATGGTCTCGGCCGCACGGAACTGGCATACGACTTCAAGAACACGAAACACGTCGTTTTCTTCGGGCGGAACATGACCGAGTCCTTCAAGGTGAAGGAGGTCCGATCCTTCATGCAGGGGATCAAAAACGGGGCCAAACTCACATATATAGACCCCCGGGCTGCCCTCACCGCATCCAAGGCCACGCGGTATTGGCAGATCCGGCCGGGAACGGATTATGCCCTCCTTCTCGGCATGGCCCACGTAACAGTCAAGGAAAAACTCTACGATACGGAATTCGTGCAGAAATATGTCTCGGGCATGCCTGAATTCGAGGCCTTTCTCCTCCCTTATACACCGGAATGGGCTGAAAAGGAGACGGGAATATCGGCTTCCGAGATCGTCTCATTCTGCAAAGAGATAGCGGCAGACCGACCCAAGGTCATATTCCACCCGGGCTGGCACCTCTCACGCTACAAGGACTCTTTCTACGCGAGCCGGATGATGCACATCATGAACGTCCTCATGGGAAACCTCGAGGTCACAGGAGGCCAATTCTTCCCTAAAGGCCCCAAGGACGCTGGCAAGAAGGGTCTCCGAAGCCTCGGAGCCGACATACCGGACGTGAAGGAAAAACGAGCAGACGGCTGCGGATGGAAACACAACCACTTCGACAAAGGTCCTGGTCTCCTCCACCTCATGTACAAGGCCATAGAGACCGGCGATCCCTACCCCCTCAAGGCCTACATTGTGTTCCGCCACGACCCGCTCCTCTCCCTTCCGGACCCAGAGGCACAGAAACGCATTCTCTCCAAGCTCGATCTCATCGTAAGTATCGATGTGAACTACAGCGAGACTGCGTGGTTTTCCGACGTCATCCTTCCGGAAAGCATCTACCTTGAGCGGGACAGCATTCTCAGGACGGACAAGGGCTGGAAGCCTGGTTTCAGCATGAGAAGAAAGGCCATCGAACCCCGCTACGACACCAAAGCGGGATGGGAGATCTGGACCGAGCTGGCTGGGCGCCTCGGGAAGGGCCAGTATTTCCCGTACAAGAGCATTGAAGACATCTGGATGCATCAACTCCGCGACACGGCCGTCACCATAGAGGACTTCACTGCAAAGGGCTTTGTTCAGCTCTGCCGGGATCCCATCAAGTTCGACCGGAACGCCCTTCCCTTCAAAACCCCTTCCGGCAAGATCGAATTCGTCTCTTCCGTCCTCGAAAAGGCCGGGCTTCCATCTTTTAAGCCCTACGAGGCCCCGCAAAAACCTGCGGAAGGACACTATCGCCTTCTTTTCGGAAGGACCGGCTACCAGAACCACGGACACACCGCCAACAACCCGATCCTTTCCGAACTCCTCGGGACGAACTGCCTGTGGATCAACACCGCAGAGGCCAAGAGGTTGGGGATACGGGAAGGCGATATCGTCGAGGTGTCAAATCAAGGCGTATCCGGGAAAATCCGGGCGAAAGTGACGGATTACATCCACCCTGAGGCCGTCTTCATGCTTCACGGTTTTGGGAGATCGGTCCCTGTTCAGACACGGGCCTACGGGAAGGGACTTGCCGACCAGGTCTTTGAAAAGGGCCTCCTCGATGTCTGGGACAAGGCGGGCGGGGGCGTGGCCCTGTGCGAGTGTTTCGTCAAGGTTTCCCTTGCAGCCGCATAAGGAGGATTTCCATGAGCAAATATTTCGTCGAACAGGACCTCACGCTCTGCATCGGATGCCTTGCATGCGAGGCGGCGTGCAAGGACAAAAACAAAGTTCCTCAGGGATCCTTCTACTGCAAGATGATCCCGGTCGGTCCCCGGGACATCAACGGGGTCCCTGTCGTAAGCCACGTGTACATGGCCTGTTTCCACTGTGAAAAGCCGTGGTGTGTAGATGCCTGTCCCACCGGGGCCATGCAAAAAAGGGACAAGGATGGGATCGTATTCGTGGACCCCGATCTCTGCATCGGATGCAAGGCCTGCATCAAGGCCTGTCCGTGGGGGGTCCCTCAGTGGAATTCCGAAACCGGCAAGGTCGGCAAATGCGACCTCTGCAAGGACCGCCTGGACAGGGGGCTCAAGCCCGCCTGCGTGACCGCATGCACGACCAGTTCTCTCTCCTTCGTAACCCCTGAAGAGGCATCACGGAAACGCCGAAGCGACTGGGCCGATGCCATGCTTCGATATCGATAGGTGGCGGCATGCAGCCCGGAACATATCTCCCGACTGAGTATCTCCCTGTCCTCCTCCTTTTTCTCTTCGGACTGGGCTTTGGAATCGTTGCCCTTTGGGCAGGCAGCTATGCACGCATGCGCCGGCCCTATGCGGAAAAACTCACAGCTTACGAGTCAGGCAACCCTCCTACAAAGGAACCCCGATTCCCCTTCTCTGTTAAATTTTATCTTATCGCCATCCTGTTCGTCGTCTTCGACGTGGAGGCCATCTTTCTTTACCCATGGGCATTGGTCTACGACCAACTCGGACTATTCGCCTTCATCGAGATGATCATCTTCATCGCTCTTCTCCTCGTAGGGTATCTCTACGCATGGGGAAAGGGGGCGCTCGAATGGTAAACGACGTATCCCGACACGTGATCGAGGTGGAAAAGGGGGTCAAGGTGATCCCTGGCGGCAACACGATCATCACCAGCCTGGACAAGGTCGTCAATTGGGGCCGGGCCGGGTCCATCTGGCCTGTGACCTTTGGACTCGCCTGCTGTGCCATCGAAATGATGGCAGCGGGAAGCAGTCATTACGATCTTGACCGCTTCGGCATCATCTTTCGAGCGACCCCCCGACAGGCCGACGCCATGATCGTCGCCGGGACCGTCACCAAAAAGATGGCGCCTATCGTAAGGCGCGTCTATGACCAGATGCCCGAGCCCCGCTACGTCATCGCAATGGGGAGCTGTGCGTGCAGCGGCGGGGTCTTCAACACGTATCATACCGTCCAGGGCTGCGACGAATTCCTGCCTGTTGACGTTTACGTCCCAGGTTGTCCACCGCGCCCCGAAGCCCTACTGGAGGGGCTCATCAAACTCCAGGAAAAGATCTCGAAGGAGCACCTCAGGTGGAGCCGCTGGAGTTAGCCGAAATCTTAAAAAAACGTTTTCCCGGCGAGGTGGTGGACATCGTCTCACACCGGGGCCAGGTCTCGGTCATTGTCAAAAGGGAACGCATCCTCGAAATCCTTGAAAACCTCCGGGATGATCCGACTGCCCTTATGAACCACCTCATGGATCTCTGTGGTGTCGACTACCTGGGAAAGAAGGAAAACCGTTTCGAGGTAGTCTACAACCTGTATTCGATCCCACTTCGACATAGCTTGAGGGTACGCGCACTCGTCCCTGAGGATGACCCCAGGATCTCATCTGTGACATCACTGTGGCGGGGTGCGGATTGGCACGAAAGGGAGACATACGACCTATACGGCATCGTGTTCGAGGGGCATCCGGACCATCGGAGGATACTCCTCCCCGAGGATTGGGAAGGATATCCACTTCGAAAGGACTACCCGCTTCCCGGACCAAAAACTGAATGGCATGGGTACGAAGAGGTCAAGGAATTCTCGAAAAGGCTCCGTAAATACGATTTTTCCGGATCCCCCGGGGAGGCATAAACGGTGGACACGACCAGAATGAAACCGGTCCTTGAGGAAGAAGGTGAGCTTTTCACCCTCCAGATGGGACCACAACATCCAGCCACACACGGTGTTCTCAAACTGGACCTTGAGCTTGACGGAGAGACCGTTGTCCGATGCCGTCCGGTAGTGGGCTTTCTCCACCGCGGCGTGGAAAAACTCGCGGAAAATATGACCTACGCCCAGTCCATGCCCCTTACGGATAGGCTCGACTACATCTCCGCCATGGCCAACAACGTCGGGCACACGGTGGCCGTGGAGACGCTTCTCGGGATCGAACCGCCCATCAGGGCCAAATATATCCGGACCATGGTCTGCGAGATGTCCCGCATATCGAGCCATCTCCTCTGGCTAGCGACCCACGCCCTCGACATCGGGGCCATGACCGTATTTCTCTATTGTTTTCGTGAACGTGAATGGATTCTCGACCTCTTCGAAGAACTCTGCGGTGCACGCCTCACAACGAGCTATACCCGCATAGGCGGGGTGCGTCAGGATGTCACAGGACACTTCCTTGAAAGCCTTCTTCGCTTCACGGACGAATTCCCCGAAAAGGTCCATGAATATGAAACCCTCATTGACACCAACCGGATCTGGCTTGACCGGACTCAGGGAATAGGCGTCCTGACCGCCGAAGAGGCCGTCCAGCTCGGCCTTACCGGACCGTCTCTCAGGGGGTCAGGCGTGGACTACGACATCCGCAAACACCGCCCATACGATGCTTATCCGTATCTCGATTTTCAGGTCCCCCTTGGGACGCACGGCGATGTTTACGACCGGTACCGCTGCAGGATGGAGGAATTCCACCAATCGAACCACCTCATCAGGCAGTGCATCGAAAAGCTCCCATCCGGCCCCATCCTCTCCGAAGACGCGCCAGATCTGGTCATGGATCCGCGTCCAAAATGTGTAACGGCCGACGCCTCCCTCTCAGCCGGCCTCATCAAGATCATTGAGGAGCGCAAGCATTTTATGGAGGGAGACGTCTACGTCTCGACAGAGGTCCCGAAGGGAGAACTGGGTTTCTATTTCGTGAGCGACGGCAGGGGGATCCCCATGCGCATGCACATTAGATCCCCATCCTATATCCACATAGGTTCTCTACCCGCACTGTGTGAAGGCGGCATGATATCTGATGTCATCGCGAACATCGGAAGCCTGGACGTGGTCCTCGGCGAATGCGACAGATAAGTCTCACGGAGGACAGGCCGATATGGAATTTGTAACGACCCTCATCATAATTCTCGCTGTAGTGGCCGTGGTCCTCCTGCACGTGGCCTATGCGACCTATTTTGAACGCAAAGTCATCGGGCACATGCAGGTCCGGATGGGGCCCATGCGCGTCGGACCGCACGGACTCCTCCAGCCTATTGCCGACTTCGTCAAGCTCTTCTTCAAGGAAGACGTGGTGCCCGCCGGAGTGGACCGGCCCGTTTTTTACGCCGCACCGATCATCAGTCTCGTTGCATCCCTTTCCTCCCTCGCCGCCGTCCCCTTTGCCAGAGGGCTCGTGATCGCCGACATCAATATCGGTCTCCTTTACATATTTGCCATGAGTTCAGTCGCTTCCTACGGTGTCGTTCTCGCTGGATGGGCGTCCAATTCCAAATACGCATTCCTTGGAGGACTTCGATCCTCGGCCCAGGTAATCAGCTACGAGATAGCCATGGGGCTCAGCCTCGTAGGGGTCATGATGAGCGCCGGATCCCTGAATCTTACGGACATTGTCGAGGCGCAGAAAGCGGATTTTTTCGGGTGCTACGCCATTCCCCAGATCCTTGGGTTTTTCGTCTTCGTAGTTGCCATGCTCGCCGAAACGAATCGCACGCCCTTCGACCTTCCCGAGTGCGAAAGCGAACTCGTGGCCGGGTATTTCACCGAATATTCCGGATTCCGATTCGCTTTGTTCATGCTCGCGGAATACGTGGGAATGGTGATCATGTCAACGATTGCGGCCCTCTGCTTCCTTGGCGGCTGGCACGGTCCGTTCGATGTCCCCTACATCCCGAATTTCTGGCTCCTCATTAAGATCTATTTCATGATCTTTTTCTATTTCTGGATAAGGGCCACCCTTCCGCGCTACCGATACGATCAGCTCATGAGGCTCGGCTGGAAGGTCCTCATCCCCCTTGCCCTTGCGAACATCGTCGTGACGGGCATTGTGAAGACATTCATCTCGTAGGGACGGAAAGATGGCACAGGTAACCCGTTTCAAACAGAGGGGATGGATCGGGACGATCCTCCTTCTTGAGATCGCAAAAGGCATGGCGCTGACCCTGAAGAAGCTCTTCTCCAGATCGGTCACACGCCAGTATCCGGTGGAAAGACCCTCGATAGCCCTTGGATTTCGGGGCCAGCACGCCCTTGTCCGAAACCCTGATACGGGTGAAAGCTTGTGTGTCGCCTGCATGCGATGTGCGACTGTCTGCCCGTCCAAATGCATCCACATCACCTACCATCAGGACCCTGAGACGAGAAAACGAATCGTGGATACCTATGAGATCGAGGCGCTCCGGTGCATTTACTGCGGATACTGCGAAGAGGTCTGCCCGGTGAACGCGGTTGTGCTTACAGAGGTTTACGAATATGCGTCCTATGACCGGCCATCAGTTTACTACGACAAGGACCGGCTGCTTTCCAACTGGGACCGATTCCTGGGCGAGAGCGGCCGGGATCCCAAGACATACGTGAATCCATTCTGGCGTCCGCGTGGAGCTGACGAACGAACGCTCCCAGCCAAGAAAAGGCTCCCTGTTCCGGAAGAATGGACCCTTGAAGGACAGGCCAAGGGGATTCCCCTTCCCGTAGCCGCATCCCACGGTTCCCATGGAGGCGCCCACTGATGATCACCCTCCAGCAGGCCATTTTTGCCTACCTGGCCATAGCTATACTCGGTCTCTCCGCTGCTGCGGTAAACCTGAGAAATCCGGTCCACAGCGTCCTTCTAGTCCTTCTCATGTTCTTCCATATGGCCGGGATGTATCTCACCCTGAACGCGGAGTTCCTTGCAGCTGTCCAGATCATTGTGTACGCAGGCGCCATCCTCGTCCTCTATCTATTCGTGGTCTTCCTTGTAGACCTCAACCTTGAACTCCGAATCGAAAGATTTGTACGAAACCATGCTACAGGCACGGTAATCACCATCGGCGTCTTAACGGTCCTCACTGCAGCTGCCATATCCTTTGTGCCCGCGCCTCCCGGTCACTGGAGCATAGAAATGATCCGAGAAATAACACATACGAGGGCCATCGGGGCTGAAATTTTCAGCAATTATCTCCTTCCATTCGAGATTACCGGGGTGATCCTCCTGATAGCAGTGGTAGGCGCCATGGTCATTGCAAGAAAGGACAAAAACGAGAAACGGGAGGTCACCCGCTCATGATCCCCGTAACCTGGTATCTGATACTCGCTGCCTGCCTCTTTTCCATCGGCGTGTACGGCTTTCTCACAAGACGAAACATCATACTCATGCTTCTTTCCATCGAACTCATGCTAAATGCCGTCAATCTGAATCTCGTCTCCATGAGCCACTACATCCAGGGTCTCAGAGGTCAGGTCCTCACATTCTTCATCATAGCCGTCGCCGCCGCGGAGGCCGCAATCGGTCTCGGTATCCTGATAGGACTTTACAGGAACCACAAGACCCTCCACGCGGATAAGATGACTATCCTCAAGGGTTAGGCCATGAACATGCCGCTTTATCTCCCCCTCATCCCTTTTCTTCCCCTCGCCTCGTTCGTTTTCACGATCCTCTTCGGCAACAGGCTTGGGGAAAAGCGGGCACATTTCGTCCCCATCGCTACCGTCCTTGCATCCTTGGCCCTCTCCATCGTTGCATTGGGCGACGTCTTGAATGGGACAAGGATCAATGCCGACCTTTATACCTGGATCCAGTCTGGAAGTTTCACGGTCTCAGTTGGTTTTCTCCTCGATCAGCTCACTGTCGTGATGCTCATCGTGGTGACGAGCATCAGTTCCCTCGTTCATATTTATTCCGTCGGCTACATGCATGGGGACCCGGGATATCCCAGGTTCTTCGCGTACCTCAGCCTCTTCACCTTCTCCATGCTCATGCTGGTCACCGGAAACAACTTCCTTCAGCTCTACTTCGGCTGGGAGGCGGTGGGACTCTCCTCCTATCTCCTCATCGGATTCTGGTACGAGAAGGTCTCAGCGGCAAACGCCGGGAAAAAGGCCTTCATTGTGAACAGGTTCGGAGATTTTGGTTTCGGCCTGGGGGTCATCCTCATTTTTCTCCTATTCGGAACCCTCCATTACGATCCCGTCTTCGCCCAGGCATCCGCCATGACAGGACGTACGTTTGATATCTTCGGCATGAGCTTTGATCTACCTACCTTGGTCGCCCTCCTCCTCTTCTGCGGTGCCGTGGGAAAATCGGCACAGATCCCACTCCACGTCTGGCTTCCTGACGCCATGGAAGGCCCAACACCCGTATCCGCCCTGATCCATGCAGCGACCATGGTGACCGCAGGTGTCTTCCTCGTGGCCCGATGCAACCCTATTTTCGCCCTATCGGAGACCGCGCTCAATGTCGTAACCGTGACAGGAGCGGTGACATGCCTATTTGCGGCCACCATCGCCCTGGTGCAGGTGGACATCAAACGGGTCGTGGCCTATTCGACCGTGAGCCAGCTTGCCTACATGTTCATAGGATGCGGAGTCGGGGCCTACAGCGCCGGCATCTTCCACTTGTACACCCATGCCTATTTCAAGGCACTTCTCTTTCTTGGATGCGGAAGCGTCATCCACGCCATGAGCAACGAACAGGACGTCAGATCCATGGGAGGGCTGAGAAAATATCTCCCAATCACCTATATCACCATGCTTCTCGCCTCGTTGAGCATCTCCGGAGTACCAGGATTTGCGGGATTCTTCAGCAAGGACGAGATCCTTGCAATGGCCTATGCCTCCCATGTTGGCGCGGGAAAATTCGCATGGGCCGTTGGAACCCTTGTGGCGTTCATGACCGCATTCTATTCATTCAGGCTCTTCTTTCTGACCTTTCACGGAAAATTCCGGGGTACAGAGGCACAGAAAAGGCATCTCCATGAATCCCCGTACGTAATGACTATACCTCTCATGTTTCTTGCCTTCGGGGCAGTCGCATCAGGATGGGTGGGTATACCTGCAATCCTTGGAGGAGGCGCCCACTGGACACATTTCCTCGAACCTGTTCTTGGGCATCCGGCAGTCCATCTGGACCATAAAACGGAATGGATCCTCATGGCGACGTCTGTAGCAGCGGGAGGCCTTGGGATACTGCTTGCAATAGTCATGTATCTCCTCAATCCGTCTATTCCTGTAAAAATAGGCGCTGCCTTCCCTGCAGCATATCGATGGCTCTTTAATAAGTATTACGTGGATGAGCTCTACGATGCGACGATCATCAAACCCACGATCGGCCTTGCCAAAAGCGTACTCATGAAGATCACGGACGGGGCCATAATAGAAGGGATCGTAAACGGAATTCCCAGGCTCGTCGGCTCCTTCTCAGGTGTCTTGAGGCGTATCCAGGACGGAAACGTCCAGCACTATCTTGCGGCCATGGCTGGAAGCGTCGTTCTGATCCTATTCTGGTTCCTGAAGGGGTAGTCCATGGATATTCCCATTCTCAGCATCCTCATCTTTCTGCCTGTTGTCGGGGCACTCGCCCTCCTGCCCGTGGATCGGGAAAGGCCTGGGATCATCAAATGGACGGCCCTGTCAGTGGCTACGATCGAACTTTTTGCATCAATTCCTCTATGGTTCCACTTCGACAAAACCACTGCTTCCATGCAATTCGTGGAAAAGGCCTCCTGGATCCCCGCATGGAACATCGAATATCACCTCGGGATCGACGGCATCAGTATCCTTTTCATCCTGCTTTCGGCCCTCGTCACCATACTTTGCATCCTTGTGTCCTGGAATGCGATAGAAAAGAAACGGAAGGAGTTCTTCATTTCCCTCCTCCTCATTGAGGGAGCCATGATCGGTGTCTTCTGCTCCCTCGACCTCTTTCTCTTTTACATCTTCTGGGAGGCCATGCTTATCCCCATGTTCCTGATCATAGGGGTCTGGGGAGGACCGAAAAGGATCTACGCAGCGGTCAAATTCTTTCTTTACACCCTCGTAGGAAGCCTCCTCATGCTGGTCGGCATCATCATCCTTTATCAGACTGGTGGTCATACCTTTGACATCCTTGCCCTCAGCATGCAGGAATTTCCATTCCGCCTCCAGATGCTCCTCTTTTGGGCCTTTTTCGCCGCATTCGCAGTAAAGGTCCCTATGTGGCCCGTGCATACCTGGCTTCCTGACGCCCACACGGAGGCTCCGGCTGCCGGATCCGTCATCCTTGCAGCTATCCTCATAAAGATGGGGGCCTACGGTTTTCTCCGCTTTTCTCTCCCCATCTGCCCAGACGCATCCGTAGCCATGATGGTCCCCATGATCGTCCTCTCAATCATCGCCATCGTTTACGGGGGCATCATCTGTCTCGGCCAGACAGACCTCAAGCGCCTTATTGCTTACAGCTCCGTTAGTCATATGGGCTTCGTGACACTTGGGATCTTTTCTCTCAATACCCAGGGAATGGAGGGAGGCATCCTCCAGATGATCAACCACGGAATCGTCACAGGTGCACTCTTCCTTGCAGTGGGCATGGTCTATGAAAGGACCCACACACGAAGGATCGAGGATTACGGCGGACTCGCCTCGCACATGCCCATTTTCGCCGCTTTCTTCATGGTCTTCACCTTGGCGGCCGTAGGGCTACCAGGAACCAACGGGTTCGTCGGTGAGTTCCTCATACTCCTCGGCAGCTTTGTCGCCCGGTCCTGGGCGGGGGTGATAGCTGCGACGGGTGTCATCATCGGTGCCGCCTACATGCTCTGGCTCTATCAGCGGATCTTCTTCAATCCGGCAAACAGCAAGATCATCGGCCTCCCCGATCTTGACGACCGGGAGATAGTTACCCTTTTGCCCATGCTCATCCTCATCCTTGTGGTCGGAATCTTTCCCACCCTCCTCCTCGACTATCTCCATGTCTCAGTGGCTCATCTCCTTGCCCATGTAACCGGAAACACGGCAGGCACAGGATCGAATGTGGGTTATTTGGCGGAAATCGCCGGCGGGATGAAGCAGATCCTGCCCCATATCCACCATTAAGGCACAGTGAAGGAACCCGTCATGAGTGGAATCGTTCTTCTTGCCCCCTACCCTGATCTCATTCTCGCTTTGCCTGAGATCTCGCTTCTCGTCCTCGGGCTCGTACTTGTAGCCGTGGACATCGTCTCACGGAAGGCCAGGATCATTCTTCCCTGGATCACCCTTGCAGGTGTGTCACTGACGGCCTTGTTTCTCGCTGACTCTGCTGGAGGAACGGCATTCGGGGGCATGTTCATATCGGACGCATACAGCAGTTTCGTCAAGATCGTGGTCCTTGCCGGTGTCGCCTTCACAACCCTCATCTCTGACCGCTATCTCGATACCGAGGACATGAGGCATGGGGAATACTATGGCCTCATGGTCTTTTCCGCGCTCGGCATGTTCATCATGGCCTCTGCGGCCGATCTCATCGTCCTCTACTTGGGTCTCGAACTCATGGCCTTCTCTGTATATTGTCTCGTGGCCCTTCTGAAACAAGATCCGCGATCGAGCGAAGCGGCCGTGAAATACTTCCTCATGGGCGCCTTTTCATCAGCGATCCTTCTTTATGGGATCTCCCTCCTGTACGGAATGACCGGAACGACTGATCTTCTCGCAATCGCTGATGCGATGTCTGCCTACGGACTTACCCATAACCCCGCCGCCCTCGCGGCAGTCGGCTGCATCCTGATCGCCTTTTCATTCAAGGTGGCAGCCGTTCCCTTCCACTTCTGGACCCCAGATGCCTATGAGGGAGCACCCACGCCCATCACCGCATTCATGTCTGTAGGGCCCAAGGTGGCGGGTTTTGCCGTTCTCGGAAGGGTCTTCTTCACCTCATTTTATGATGTGGAGGCCCAATGGGCCCCTCTCATTGGGGTCATCGCCTTTCTCACCATGGGCATTGGAAACATAGTCGCACTCTCCCAGACGAGCATAAAAAGGATGCTTGCCTACTCGGCCATCGCTCACGCCGGATACGCACTCCTTGGTGTTGTGGCCGGAACGGACGAAGGCCTTTCCGCGTCCCTCAACTACCTCCTCCTCTACACGTTCATGAATATGGGGGCCTTCGGGATCCTCATACTCCTATGCGGACCCGGAGAAAGACGGGAAACCCTCGACGATTACCGAGGACTCGCCAAAAACCACCCCATGGCTGCTGCCCTCATGCTCCTTTTCATGTTCTCGCTCACAGGCATCCCGCCGACTGCTGGATTCATCGGCAAGTTCTATCTCTTCGTCTCGGCCCTCAAGGAAGGACACACATTCCTTGTCATATCCGCTTGCATCTTCAGCGCCATATCCGCTTTCTTCTATCTCAGGGTCGTCCGGCTCATGTACATGGAGGAACCGGACAAGTCTTTCCCACTGTCCCTGTCCCCCGCCCTGTCGGTGGCCCTTTTGATCGCTGCTGTCGGGGTGATCGGTCTCGGGATCGCCCCAGGACCGGTCCTCGATATGGCCGGATCGGCCATCATGGGGTTCATGCGATAGATAGAAAGGATTCACACAAAGGCTGCCATGACGGTGTTTGCAATATTTCTTCCCTGTGGTGTGAGATATACTGCGTCACCGTCCGACTCAATAAGCCCCTCACGGAGAAAAAGATCCATAACGTCTCCATAATAATCCACGGGGTCGATGCCGAACCGTTCGAGCAGGCCCCGGCGCGTAAATCCCTCCCGCGTCCTTAGGGCAAGGACAACCGTCTCACGGAAACGCGCCTCATTGTCCAGGGTCTCCTCAAAAATGACAGGTGACCGGAAAGAGCAAACGGCCTCGCGATAGAAAACAAGGTCGGCCGTATTTTTCCGCCTCAGCGGCGGGATGCAGGAGACGGCAGCGCACCCAAGGCCTATATACGCACCATTGGACCAATAATTCATGTTGTGTCGCGAGCGGAAACCGGGCCGCGCGAAGTTCGATATCTCGTAATGCTCGTACCCGTGTTCCGTGAGGAGAGAATCCGCGAGGTCCGAGAGGGCAAGGACTGTCTCCTCTTGGGGAAGAACCAGATCCCCACAGGAAAGGAGATGGGCAAACTGAGTCCCGTCCTCAATGGTAAGTTCATAGCACGAGATGTGCTCCGGCCCGAGCCGGATCACCTCTTCCAGTTCCCGCCTCCACGTCTCAGGGTCCTGTCCAGGCCAGCCGTAGATGAGGTCCACTCCGATATTGGCAAAACCGGCCTTTCTTGCTGCCTCATAGGCATGAAGGGCATCTAATGCAGTGTGGATCCTGCCGAGAAAGGCAAGACCAGTGTCGTCGAGGGACTGGAAACCGAGGGAGATGCGGTTCACTCCGATGTCACGAAGGATACAGAGACGTTCAAGATCCACGGACTCGGGATTCGCCTCGAGGGTGACCTCGGCTCCACTTTTCAGGACAGGGAAAAGGACGGACGACCGATCCATAAGGGCTCTGATATGACCGGGCGGAAAGATGGATGGAGTGCCACCCCCGAAGTAGATCGTGTCCCAATCGATGGCACAGACCTCGGGGATCCGGCTTACTGTTTCCAACTCGGCCAGAAGGGCGGAAAGGTATTCGTACGGCGAGACCTGATGGGCGTCAAATGAAACAAAGGAACAGTACGGACACCGCCTGCGGCAATATGGAATGTGAAAATAGAGGCCAGCCACTCGATAAACTGCGTGTTTCTCAGGAGAGGGGACACCAGGACACGAGATCCTCTTCCCCTTGAAGATGGTTGGAGATGCACGCTCCGAGTATCTCCTGGATGTCTTTTGACGAGGGGGCGCCCAAAAGATCCCTCACACATGAGGTGCACTGATCTCGGCGGCACAGCCGGATCAATCTCTTTATTTCCGGAACGGCCTGCGGATTCATGCTCAGCTCGTCCACCCCAAAGCCCACGAAAAGGGGTACGTAAAGGGGCTCGCCCGCCATTTCCCCGCAGACCGAGATCTCGATCCCTGCCCCATGGGCTGCCTCTACCGTCTGATGGAGCATACGAATGACCGCAGGATGGAGAGGATTGTAGAGGTGGGCCACATGTTCGTTCACCCTGTCGATAGCAAGGGTATACTGGATAAGGTCGTTGGTTCCGATGCTGAAGAAATCCGCCTCCTGCGCCAGGTGGTCAGCTATCAAGACCGCGGACGGGACCTCGATCATGACACCTACCTTGATGCCAGAATCGAAAGGAACACCATCCCGTATAAGCCCGTTCCTGATCTCCTCTATGTGGGCCTTTGCAGTCCGGATCTCCTGGACACCGGACACAAGGGGCAGAAGCATCCGTACATCCCCAAAGGCACTCGCCCGGAGTATGGCACGAAGCTGCGCCCTGAAAAGCTCCGGTTCCTTGAGAGACAGCCTGATGGCCCGAAGGCCCAGGGCTGGATTTATCTCCGGGGCGAAATGAACATGGGAGGCGAACTTGTCGCCACCGATGTCAAGGGTCCTGATGGTGACCGGATAGGGCGCAATCTTCTCGGCCACCTCGCGATAGGTCTGGAAGAGGAGATCTTCGGACGGTAGTTCCTTGTGGGCAAGATAGAGGTATTCCGTCCGGAGGAGACCGACGCCCTCGGCCCCGTTTGCGATGACCGCAGGGATCTCGTCGATGAGCTCTATGTTGGCCTTGATCTTGATTCTATGTCCGTCTTCGGTCTCAGCAGGGAGGTGGCTTGAGTGAATGATATGGAGCTGGCGCCGAATGAAACGGGCCTGCTTGGCCCTGCTGACCTCAAGAAAGAGTTCGTCAGGAGCGATATGCACGACCCCGCAGATGCCGTCGACAACGAGCGTCTGACCCGACTCCACGGCGGAGGAGACGTGCTCGAGCCCCACAACCGCCGGGATACCGATAGATCGGGCAAGGATCGCCGTATGTGACGTCCTGCTCCCCATGTCGGTCGCAATGGCGAGAATCTTGTCCGCCTTCATACGAATTGTGTCCTCAGGCGAGAGATCGCGTGCAACGATGATGACGGGCTCTTCCGGATTGAAGGGATCCTCGCTGCCATTCCCTTCAAGGATCCTGATGACCCGTTCCACCGCAAACTCCACATCCTCGATCCGTTCCCGGATGTAGTGGTCCTTGATGTTCAGAAAAAGTTCCCTGACCCGGTCGAGTGCGCGCACAAGGGCCCATTCGGCGCAGACCTTTTCCTGGGCGATGAGGGCAACGGTCTGTTCATGGATCATCCGGTCCCGGAGCATAAGTCGATGGAACTGAAAGACATCCCCATATGCTCGAAGTTCGTCGGGCAGATCCTGGAGGATCTCCGTAATCTCCCCTTCCGCCCGTTCCACGGCATCCCGAAAACGGGCCTTTTCCCGTTCTATGTCTTCCTCCCTGATAGGACGCCTGGTGACAAGGGGTTTGCGCGGATCCCAGACAAAGGCGGGTCCCACGGCAATGCCTGGAGAGGCCCCTATGCCCTGAATCTTTTTCAGAATGCCGATCTTGTCCTGCATCAAAGGTCCATTTCTCCGAAACCGCTCTTTACAAGGGCGGCAAGATTTTCAACCGCTTCCTGCGCATCCGGGCCCTCGGCCCAGATGGTGAGCTTCGTTCCTCGGGGAGATGCAAGGGTCAGGATCTCGAGGATGCTCTTGCCGTCCACCATCTCTCCTGCCTTCTGGATACAGATACGGGAAGAGAATTCGCTCGCAAGAAGCGCAAACCGTGAGGCAGGCCTCGCATGGAGGCCGAGCCTGTTGGGAATCACCACGTCTTCCTGAGCCTTCATAAGACCGTCCATCATCCAATCGTCTTCAAGGTAGTCGGAAAATGGTCCTTTCGCCCGATTGCTGTGTTGCTCGAGCGAAATTCCTCATTTTTCAAAGTTCCCTTCATTCAACCTTGATGGTCTCGTAAAAAGTCGAAAATTCCAATTTGGCGTCATTCCGGCGTAGGCCGGAATCCAGTGTTTCCAATATGTTCAGGATGCCGGATCAAGTCCGGCATGACGAGTCCGACACTTTTTACGAATCCATCAACCTTGAAGAAATGCACGTCAGTCCGGCAAAGCCTGTAGGGGTTTTTATTCTTATACCTTTTCGAGCGCTTCTCCGTAAAGCTCCATATACCGGTCGCTCACCACATCCCATGTGTAGTTTTCCCTTATGTTCCGAACAGCATTCACGACCATTTCGGTGAGCCTATCCCTCTGCCCATCATAAAGAGAGACGGCCCTGCGCACAGCCTCCGCCAAGTCCTCAGGCCGGTTGGATCCATAGCTGAAACCGGTGACCCCATCGACCACCTTGACAAGGCCGCCGGTCGCGTGGACGATGGGAAGGTTTCCGTGGAGCTGGGCGATGAAATCGGTAAGCCCGCAAGGCTCGTAACGGGAAGGTATCAGGAAAAAATCCCCAGCAGCATAGACAAGACGTGCGAGGGAATCGCTGTAGCCTGGGATTAAGGCCATGCGCCCTGCAAGATCAGGATCCCTCGCAAGGGCTGCGAGACTGGCCTCCATCTCCTTTTTGCCAGTCCCCATCACAACCGCCTGGAAACGCAGACCTTCGTGAAAAAGGATGGACAGGGCCTCGACGAGGATGTCGATCCCCTTCTGCTCCGAAAGCCTGCTCACTACTGTCAAAAGGGGATGGCCCAGATCTTCCTCCAAGGTCCCCACAACCGGCACCCCATCGAATACACCGGCCCGAATGATCTCTCCAAGCCTTCTTCTGCACACGGCCTTGCCGGAGAGATCCCCGGAAGCCGGATCGAATGCGGCTGGCAGTCCCGACTTCTTGGGATTTGAAGGATCGTATAACCAGGGATCGATTCCATTGGTGATACCTGAGATGGTCACGCCCCGGTCCAGAAGGGCATGACCAAGCCAACCGGTGAGTCTGTCCATGTCCGTGTGCTGCAGCTCGTAGGCATAGCGTTCGCTCACTGTGTTCACGGGACAGTAAGCGCTCGCAGCAAGGAAGGGATCAAATGAGCCGTTGAGGAGATTTCCGTGAATGACCTTTCCGGGAAGACCAGTCACGGAGCGGGCAAAGGAAAGGTCGGTCACGTCCTGATGATAGCCCTGTCCTGCGTTATGGATCGTGACGACGGCGCCTGAACGGCGGAAAAAGACCCGCACGCCGTCAAGCTCCCTCATCATGGGGACAAGACAGGCTGCATGTCCGTCATGACAATGAAAGATGTCGGGAGACCGGCCTTCCCACAGGGAAAGGCCAAGGACTGCCTTTTGCAGTAGAACGTTCATGGCGAAATAGTCGTAATGCCCCTCTCCCTTCCTGTGTGAAGGATTCGCCTTCTCCTCGCTGTCAGTATAGGTATAGACGTCCATTTTTTCCGAAAAACGGGCAGAGGCGATAAGAATGACCTGTACACCCTCCAGGGTCCTGGAGAAGAAACCCACCCGCTCCCGCCTTTCCTCATGGACATAGTCCATATCCACATCAAAATCTATGTCGAGTAAAGAAAATCCGGCCGAAGACGGATCGAGAAAACCGTAACAGGGCATGAGTACACGAACCGTCCTTCCCTTTCTGACAAGGGCCTCGGCCAGATCCCGGCTCACATCCTTTACTCCGCCGGCACCTGCCAATCCCCGGTACTCACGGGTGACGAACCATATGGATGCAATCTTCCTGGACACGGGCATCTCCTATTACACGCAAGGGTTAAAGACCTCGGCGCCTACACCATTTTCACAGCAGGCGGTCAAATACTCATTTCGTCAGGGACATCTACGCCCTTTTTCGGTATCGTTCCGGATCGATGCCGTGTTTCTCCATAAGTTTGTAGAATTCCGGCCGACTGTAGCCCGCGAGCCTTGCTGCAAGACTCACGTTTCCCTTGACCCGGGAAAAGAGGTCCTGAAGATATTTTTTGACAAAAATACCTTTGGCCTCCTTGAGTGAAAGGTGCTCTGTCATCGGCATTAAGCGGGCAAGCGGGGTGTTCTCGAGGAGATCCCCGGTGATCGTGGAAGAGACGGCCATAGTGGCCATGTATTCCACGATATTTTTGAGCTCACGGACATTTCCCGGCCATTCATACGAATAAAAGGCATCGATGACCTTCTGCTCTATGGAGAGGACCTTTTTCCCCATGACCTCAGCAAAGTGGGAAAAGAAATGATAAACGAGCTGTGCCAGGTCCTCTCGGCGATCCCGGAGCGGGGGGAGGTAAATAGGAACGACATGAATGCGATAAAAGAGGTCTTCACGAAAACGTTTTTCCGCAACCATGGAACGCAAATCCCGGTTCGTGGCCACGATGAGACGGACATCGACGGCCCGCTCCCGCATGGCTCCGAGGGGCTTGACCTCTCGGGTCTCGATGACCCTGAGGAGTTTTGCCTGCATGGCCTCGCTCATCTCCCCGATCTCGTCGAGAAAAAGGGTCCCTTTATGGGCCATGGCGAAGACGCCGTCCTTGGAGGAAACGGCACCGGTGAAGGCTCCTTTCACGTATCCGAAAAACTCCGACTCGATGAGATTTTCCGGCAATGCAGCGCAATTGACCGCAATAAAAGGCCCCTTCGAACGCAAGCTGTGCCTGTGAACGGCCCGGGCCACAAGCTCTTTGCCCGTGCCGGATTCCCCAAGGACGGTGATCGTCGCATCCGTGGGGGCGACCTGAAGGATCTGTTTGACAACCGCCTTCATGGAGGGGCTCGCTGCGATCATTTCCTCAAAATACAAGGACTTCTCGACAAGACGTTCCAGCCGAGCTACCTTTACGAGCAGATTCCGCTTCTCAATGGCGTTTTCGATCTTGACCAAAAGATCCTGTTCATCCACGGGTTTTGTGACATAGGCATAGGCCCCGGCCTTTATGGCATCCACCGCATCCCCGATGGTCCCGAAAGCGGTGAAGATAATGGTCTGTACGGTGGAATCGAGGTCGCGGCATCTTTCCATGAGCTCAACGCCGCGCATACCGTCCATCATCTGATCCGTGAGGAGGACAGGAAAATCCATGTGCCTGCGAAAGATCTCAAAGGCATCCCTGGGATCGGAAGACGTGACGACCTCGTATCCGCCGAGTTCGAGACGCATGCGGATTACATCAAGGATATTGGGGTCGTCGTCAACGAGAAGGATTCGGGTATTGGACACGAGAGACGGTTTTCCTGATGACGTTCCGCACCTGGAACGTTTCCCAGGTATGATCGCACTGAAAAAACCATTTTTATTATTATACCATGATTAGACCGTTCAGACACGCGAGCCTTTACCAGAAACTCCTGGCTGGCTACCTCGCCCTCATGGCCCTCATGCTCCTTCCGAGTGCGTTTTCCCTCTATCTCATTTCAAGAATCGAGAGGGTGGCGGTCAATCTCTCACAAAACGACATCGACATCTCCACGTCCATCGAATCCCTCAAGTCCCTCGTCCCGACCCTCGAGGCCGAGGCACGAAGAATGATCAGCCTCCAACGGGAAGACGCGCTCCAGGCCCTTTTTTCAGCAGCGCAGGACTTCCGGACCCACCTGGACCGCGTGAGAGAAAAAGGAAATGTGTCCTTTTCTCCCTTGACCAATGAGGTAGAGACCCTTCTCGCCGATCTCTTCTCGATCGCATCCAGGTCTCACGGGCTGACAACACAGGACCCCTTCGCCCCAGGAGAACATGTGCCAGGAGACCCCGAGGGGGAGAAGCAGGTCAAAAAGATATCCATGGAGATCATGGCTACGATCACCATGATCGAAAAGGCCCATGCCCGAAGGGTATTTGAAGAGGCCGCATCCATCTCACGGCAAAGCGCCCACGCATGGAAACTTGCCTTTTTTTCCCTCCTCTCCTCTCTCGTCTTCACGCTGATCGCACCCTTATACCTGAGAAAAAACCTGAAAAAACCCATGGATTGCCTGCGAGAAGGCATGAAACGTATAGGAGCAGGCGACTTTGAGGGCGCCATCCCCGTCACGAGCGATGACGAGATCGGCGAACTTTCCCGCGCGTTCAACGACATGACCGCGAAACTCAAGGAGATCGATCTCCTCAAGTCCGAATTTGTGGCCGTAACAAGTCACGAGCTACGCACTCCCCTCACCTCCATGGTGGAGGCAGGCAAACTCCTGGCAGAGCCTGGCATAGGCACCCTTAACGACAAACAAAAAAAACTGGTCTCCATCCTGAACGAGAGCCTTCAACGATTTCACTCCCTCGTAGACGCCCTTCTCCATCTTTCACGTCTGAAGGCCGGGATGATCCCCCTGGAAAAGAGACCCGTCGGGATCTCATCCCTTTTCAAGGATGCGGCACGATCCATGGATCCCGTGATCCTGTCCAAGGGAATCACGGTGAGATGTGAAACGTCAAGGGATGACGACAGGGTCCTTGCAGACTACGGGGCCTTGTATCGGGCCATCCTCAATGTCTTGCAGAACGCCGTCAAATACAGCAACGAAGGAAACACCATCAAAATGGCAGTTGCAGGGGGCATGGGATCAAAGGACGACCAGATAATCCGCGCAGCCGTCGTGGATGAAGGCCCAGGCATCCCCCCTGAAGACTTGGAGAGGATCTTCGACAAGTTTTATCAGATACAGGGCGCGCGGAAAAAAGACGGCGTCGGCCTGGGACTTGCGATCGCCCGGGAGATCATTGCACTACACGGAGGTCGGATCTGGGTGGAGAGCCCCCCTGATGACGAAATCGCGGTGCGTCCGGGTGTGGGCACCGCGTTCTGGATCCAACTCCCCGCCGCCGCGGCACAGGAAAAGTGATAACGAACAAACGGAATTCAGTCGCAACTCAGCCGTTCGTCGACTAGACGGCCGTTCTCAAACGTCCTGATCTCTACACACCTTCCGGAAGACCCCGTTCCATAGCGCGGTTCGGCCTCGACACGCTGCCATCCCCCGTCGTAAGGTCGTTCGTAATAGATAGGCCTCCCATACGTCCGGGCCTCGGAAGCAGCCCTTTTCGAGATCTCGGCCATGCTCGAACCGGCGGCAGCTCCGAGCGCCCCGCCGATGACCGCCCCCCTCCACGGATTTCCCTTGTCGATGAGCGCCCCGGCAGCGGCTCCCACTGCACCGACGCCAACAGCCCCCTCGTAATTGGATTGAGTAGGCGCACAGGCACCGAGTAGGGTCGCTCCGGTCAGCAAGCACCCACCGACAAGGGCGGAAACGAGACGCCTTCCAGGCTGGGTTGACATGTGATTGACCCCTTTTTCAAAAATGATCCCGCTGAAAAAAACCGATCTGCTGCGTTGCTTCAATTTTCCAGCCCATGCGGCGTACGTTAAGTACACCTCATTCCTGGAAAATTTCGAGCCTTGCATCTCGGGCTTTTTGAACAGGATCATATTTTGAGGTTTTTGCAGTACGATCAAAAATGATATGCGCAAGATATCAATTTTTATATATTTCGCCAATCACATACCGGATGCATTGCGGCATGGCTGATTGCTGCGCTATATGGAATCGTCGTCGGGTAAAACCCGAACGGCACATACCTTATACTCCGGCGTCAGGGTCTTGGTGTCAAGTCCGGGGCTCGTCAGGATGTTCACCGGCGTCTCGCTGAAATGGAAGGTCATAAATACGGAACCGGGCCTGCTTCTCTCTGTAACCCGTGCTGTCGCGATCACCCTGCCCCTTCTCGACTCCACCGCCACGCTTGAGCCGTCCACGATTCCGAGGTCCGCTGCATCCTCGGGATGGATCTCCACGAATTCCTTGCCCGCAATCCTGTCAAAGGCCTCACAGCGGCGCGTCATGGATGCGTTGTTGTAATGTTCGAGGCGCCGCCCTGTAACAAGGGTCAGAGGGAAATCCCGATCCGCATCCTCTTCGGCAAAAACAGGCGAAACCGGCACGAAACGCCCTTTTCCGATGGGAAATCTTTCTGTATGCAGGAGCGCCGTTCCTGGATGATCGGGAGCCGGACACGGCCAGACCTGGCCGTGTCCCTCGATACGCTCGTACGAGACTCCTGCATAGGGAGGCGTCACTTGGGATAGCTCGGCCATGATCTGGGATGGATGGGTATAGAACATGGGATATCCCATGGCCTGGGAAATGAGACAAACGATTTCCCAATCCGGCCTTGCGTCCCAGGGAGGGTCGACCGCCTTGTGGACACGCCGGATACGCCTCTCCCCGCTTGTAAAGGTCCCGTCCTTCTCGTAAAAACACGCGGCAGGAAGGACCACATGGGCATACCGGGCCGTTTCGGTGAGAAAGAGATCCTGGACCACGAGAAAGTCAAGGGCCTTCAATGCGGCCCTGACGTGGGAAACGTTTCCTTGCGTCTGAGCAGGATCATAGCCGACCACATAGAGACCCCTGAAATTGCCGCGCAGGGCCTCGTCGTACATCTGAGGTTCCATGAGCCCGGGATCGACCGGCAGCTCCGGGACGTTCCAGAGCCTCGCAAAACGTTTGAGCGCCTTTTCGTCGTCCGTGTGCTGATATCCCGGAAGCGAATAGGGCAATGTGCCCATGTCACACGCGCCCTGGACATTGTTCTGGCCCCGCAGGGGATTGATCCCGGTGTGGGGCCGCCCAACATGTCCGGTTGCAAGGACGAGATTGGCAAGGGCCATGACACCGGCGGTCCCTCCCTTGTGCTCCGCCACACCCAGACCATAAAGGATTAAGGCGGTCCCGGCATTAGCATAGGCGCGGGCGGCATCGCGGATCCTGTCCTCAGGCACCCCTGTGATCTCCTCCACCTGGGAGAGCTCATAGTCCATGACATGGGTCTTTATGGCATCCACGCCCTCGGTCCTCTCCCGAATGAACTCCTCGTTGGCAAGCCCTTCCTCGAAGATGACGCGAAGGATCCCGTTCAGAAGCGGGATATTCGTCCCAGGTCTCAGACGAAGCCAGATGCCACCCTCCTGTGCCTCGGCAAGGGAAGAGACCTCGGTTCGTCTCGGGTCTATGACAACGAGCCTGGTTCCCTTTTCGACCGCCTCCCTGACCTTGAGTCCCACGATGGGATGGGCCTCGGTCGTGTTTGATCCGCAGATAAAGAGGAGTTCCGTGCCGACAATCTGCGAGAACGGGGTCGTTGCCGCTCCGCTTCCCAGTGTGGCCAGCAGACCGCTGACCGATGGGGCGTGTCAGACCCGGGCACAGTTGTCGATGTTGTTGGTCCCAAGTACACCACGGGTGAATTTCTGCAAGAGATAATTCTCCTCGTTAGTACACCGGGACGAGGAGAGGACACCGATGCGGTTTGACCCATAGGCGTCCCGGATCTGCCGGAATCTGCCTGCGACCAGCCGTATGGCCTCATCCCAACCCACCTCTCGAAACGGCTCGTCAATGCCTTCCCGCACGAGCGGTTTTTTGAGCCGTTCGGGGTGCCGGTAAAAGGTATGCCCGAACCGGCCCTTTACGCAAAGCGCACCGTAATTGGGAGGACTTGATCCGTCCGCCTTCACCTCGAGAATGGCCCCGTGCGTCACGACGAGATCGAGACCGCATCCTGTTCCACAATAGGTACAGACGCTTTTTACGATCTCCGCTTCACCAGGGAGAAACGGGACGACAACGGCCTTCTTGACAAGGGCCCCGGTCGGACATGCATCCACGCAAGCCCCGCAGGACACACACCTTTCCGTCAATCTGATCCGGACTGATGTGATATGCCCGCTTTCACCGTGCTCAAAGTGGAGATCGATGGCGTCGTACCGGCAGCTTCGCTCACAACGGGTACAGGCGATACACTTGTTCGGATCCACGGAGATGAAAGGATGGCTGTCTTCGATGGGTTGCCGAAGGCGACTCGGTGCCGCTGAGGTATTGACCTTGTACTGGATGGAAAGCTCCCGGAAGGTACATTTGGAAAGGCCCGTACAGCCGCATTTCAGACACCGGCCTGCCTCGCGTCGAGCCATCTCTTCACTGAAACCCAATTCGACCTCACCGAAATCCGTCACGCGCCTTTCCGGCGGCCGAGCCGGCATGACCTCGCTCAGGCGGATGGAAAATCCGTCAAAGTTGTGGAGATCCACCTCCTCGAACCGTTTCCCCTTGGAGAAATTGAATCGGGGCTCCACCGGCGTCTTCACAGAAAGGAGGAACTCATGAATGGATTCCGCGGCCCTCCTGCCGGATGAAACCGCCTGGATGACCGTTCGGGGTCCGCTCGCCACATCCCCTCCGGCATAGATACCCGGCACATTGGTCGCCATGGTGCTAGGACTGGACTTGATCGTGTTCCGGGGCGTGAGCTGGATGGAGGATTCTATCTTCCCAAAACTCCTGAAGGAGCCGTCCCCCTCCTGGCCTGTCGCATTGATGACGCACTCCCCGCTCCAGTTGAGCCGGGATCCGGGCATGGGTTCCGGTTGACGAAGGCCCTTTGCATCCGGTTCCCCGAGGATCGTCCGTGCCATCTCCACGCGAATGCGTCCTTCCATACGGTGGATGCGAAGCGGCATGGCCATGAGAAAGAACTGCACGCCTTCCTTCTCGGCCTCGGCGATGTCACGCTGCTGGGCTGAGAGTTCCACCCGGGAGCGGGGATAGATCACGGTGACATTCGAGGCCCCAAGCCTCCTGGCACTCCGGGCGGTATCCACCGCGATATCACCCCCGCCTACAACGAGGACCTGGTCACCGATCAGGGGATGCCTGCCCTCATTGACGTCTCTCAGGAACTTGAGACCGTCAATGGCATACTCTCCGCCCTCGATGTCGAGGGCCTTTTGCCGGTGAAGACCCGTGGCGATGAAGATCGCCTCATACCCCTGGGTTTTGAGGTCATCAAGCGTGAAGTCCTGGCCCCAGCGTTTTCCGGTCTTGACATGCACCCCCATGGAGAGAATGGACTGGACCTCACGGTCCACGACCCGGTTCGGCAGCTTGTAACCAGGTATCCAGAACCGAAGCGCCCCGCCGAGGTTGTTCTCGGCCTCGAAGATCGTGACATCGTGACCGTATTTACGAAGATAATAGGCGGCGGAGAGCCCGGCTGGCCCGCCTCCGATTATGCCGACCCGCCTACCTGTGGCAGGGGCGCCCACCTCCTCCGTGAGACCGCGTTCGAGGGCGTAATCAGCCACGAATCTCTTGAGGTGATTGATGGCGATGGGTTCATCAACGAGGATCCGTCTGCAGCGGGTCTCGCAGAACCGGGGGCAGACCCTGCCCACTGAAAGGGGAAGGGGATTTTTCTCCTTGATGAGACCCAGGGCCGCATGGTATTCCCCCCGGGCCACGAGGTTCACGTACCCCTGGACGTTGATCCCGCCAGGGCACGTGAGGTTGCACGGGGCCTTGCAGTCGCCGTAATGGACATCCGCAAGGAGCTGGAGGCGATGCGCACGGAATTCCTCCAGCTCCTTCGTGCGCGTCGAGATCTTCATCCCCTCCTCTACGGAGGTAGCACAGGAGCGGTGTCTTCCCTTTCCCTCGACCTCCACCATGCACAGAAGACACGGGATCCGCGATTCGGAAACACCCGAAATGTGACAAAGGGTGGGAATATCCAGCCCGGCCGATCGGGCGGCCTCGAGGATGGTCGCCCCATCCTCCACCGTTATCGTCTGTCCGTCGATCTCGATGGTAACGGTCTTCATGGCATACCTTACAGCTCGAGCCAGGCCTCGGAGAAGATGGTCTTCCCCATGAGAACACGGGTCGTCTTGTAGTATTCGAGCTCCTTGGGCGTCAGGTCGGAAGGATTTGGCTCGTTTCCGTCCATGATGTCATGAACTACCTTCACGAGTTCGGGCCTTTCACCATGGGCAAGGCCCATGAGCTCCTCGTCATACGCATCCACGATGGCGGACCAGATCCCGTGTTTCATGAGCATGGCAAGATAGGCCCGGTTGAGGTAATGACGCTTTTCCGCCGCAACCCCGTTCGAGACATTCGAGAGTCCGACCGTAGATTTGGCCCCTGGTGCGATGTCTTGAAGCATGGCGAGATACTGAAGACCGCTCAGGACCTGATCCGCGCCGAGGGTGATGGGAGTGGCGATGGGATCGAACAGGATCCTCTCGTTCGGAATCCCCGCCTCGTTCATGGCCATGGCCAGATCTACGGTCATGGCAGCCCGTTCGTTGGAGTCCCTCGGCATCCCTTCCACCCCCCAGAGGAGCCCCACGACAAAACAGCCGGCCTCCGCCGCCACCGGGATGAGCTTCTTCATCCGCTCGGGCTGAAGGGAGATGGAGTTCATGATGTGCCTGGTCGGGTGGGCGGCGGCCCTGATCCCGGCAATGAGGGCGTCGGCGTTGGTCGTATCGAGAGAGAGGGGGCAGTCGGTCACCTCCTCCACCTGCCTGACGATCCACGGCATGAGTTCGGGGCCGTCCTTGCGGGCAGGTCCTATATTCAGGTCGAGAAAATCGGCACCGTTTGCGACCTCCTCGTTGGCCATGAGCTGGATCGGGCCGGGGTCGCGCTCCTTCATGGCCTTCCCGGTCCTGGCCCCCATGATGTTGATGCTTTCTGCGATGCAGTGGACGTACATCTTATGCAGGCCTCCATTCCCTGAGATATGCAGGTATATGACTCGCCTCACGGGGTCCTATCTGGATGTTCCAGCCCGGGAGTTCCTCCTCTAGCTCCCCTTTGATGGAGGCGAGATAACCGGGGATGATGAGGTTTCTGTGTCGGACCTTGTTCTCGATCCCGCTCTTCTTGACGAATGAACCTATGAGATCCGCGCTGAACTTGCCTGCGGCCCAGGCCGTGAGCACTGAAAGTCCCTCTGTGTCCTTGATGAGGAGCCAGGACGGGACCTTGCTCCCCTCCACCTCGCCCGAGACGATGAAATACGTGAGGGAAAAGTTGCAGGTGACAAGGACAGGCGAGTCCTCCCCCGGGCCGTTGATGGGATAGACGTCCTCCTGAACCACCATGGGACGCTGGGGATCGGTAAAGAGGTTGAGCCGTTCGAGAAGGATCGGGAAGAGGGTTTCGCCCTGAAGGTCGGAGAGGATCACCGCCCCTGCGTACTTGGCTATATGGACCGAGGTGATGAGGCTCTCGAGCAGGGGATCCTCCGTCATCTCGCAAGGAAACGTTATGCTCGGAAAGCCGAACGGCTTGTATTTGTGTCTGGTGGCCGCCCGCCGAAAGACGATCTGGTCCTCAAAAGAGCCCCGCAGAGTCCGGGAGCCCGAATCGAGGACCAGGTCCTTGAGTCCCTCCTTCTGAAGACGTTCGGAAAGGGCGGCCGTTTCCCCCACGGTGTTTCCCTTTACCGCCAGGGGGCAGCCGGCCTCCTTGGCCAGCGCGGCCATGGCCTCCGCATTCTCAGCGGTGGCCGCATAGAGGAGAGGCTTGTGGTCTCCGCACGCCTTCACCCCGGAGGAAAGGAAGTCAGGACGTTCACTCATGAGGACCAGAGCCGCATCAGGACACCCGCTCCGCACACGGGTGACAAGGGAGGCAAAGGCCCCTGTATCGCCGCCAGCGTCCTTGACGGCAATGATATCCGCCTTGAGGGTGAGGCCTACGCGCTCGTAGCGGAGTGAGGCAAACCGGGAAAGGCGTCCAGCGATCTCGTCCTCAGCCATATCGGTCCGGACGAGGACCCCTATCCCGGTCGGATGCTCGAAACGTTTCTCATGGCGGTAGAGGCAGGTCTCCCCACCCATCTCGAAGAGATGATCCCCACCTCCGATCTTGACGGTCCGGATGGGCGGGGCCGAGGCCTCCCCCACCTTTTCTTTCACCTCTTCGGATACATACGGACACAACCCGATGTCGGCCTGCCCGGCCGCCACCTTCATGGCAAAGGCGAGGCACGTGGGTACGCCGCATTCCCCACAGTTGGTCTTGGGGAGCATCTTTAGGATCTGAATACCTGTAAGCGCCATGTCGTCTCCCCTCCTACACGACCATTTCCATGGAAAGGGCGGGATGTCCCTTCTCCTGGAGGAATCTCAGGACCTCTTCCTCAGTGGTCCCTACGGTCTCGTCCGCGATCATGTCCACAAAATTCGGGATGCCTTCCTCCTCGGCCCTTAAATGGAGTCGGTCGTGAAGCTCGTCCTTGAGCATCTTGGGCATCCATACCACACGCTTGAGACCGCCTTCGGCCTTCAAAAACTTGCGGCTGCAGATGTAGTGCTTGGAGACCCCGAGAAAACCTGGGGTAACATTTCCGCCTCCGACCATGCCGGCAAGGGTCGTAAATTTCATCCCGCTCGGTGTCATGCCGAGGTAGTCGCGGTTCACGATCATGAGTCCGTTACAGGTGGGGAGCATGGTGGCGATACACTCGAAACACCCGCACGCGGTCATGGGGTCCACCATGATGCTGTAGGCGCTCACCCTCTCCACCTTGCCGCGCGAGGCCTTCTTAACGTATTCATTGACCCCGGTCCACTGCCCGAGGTTGGGGTCGATGCACTCCCTTTTTTCTATGGGCTGGTTCGGACCGGTAGGATTGATCTCGTATGAGGCCTTGCCGTCGAGCCAGTTGTATGCGCCGCACATCCCGACCCGCTCCGGGGTGATGACGCAGACGTGACTCGGTGCAAAGGACTGGCAGAGGGTGCACGAGTAGAAGATCTCTTCCGTCTCGTCGGTCATGGATCCAAGACGCTCGTCACGTGCGGCATAGACCTGGCGCGCGAGCTCCATAACCTCCTTGACCTTTTCTTCCTCCGTATAGATCTTCACCTGGACCTTGTCCACGATGGCCCCGAACTCCTGATGGAGCTTCCCGTGAAGGATACGACCGATGTGTTCGAACTTAAAACCCTTCTCAATGGCCTGTTTCCCCACCCTGAGCCACATGATGTTCCGCTGGCCGATGTGCATGATCCCCTGGGCGTAGTTTATCAGATGGTGAAACTGGCGTTCGAGAATGGGTTCAAAGTCAGATTGCATGGCGCGGCCCGCCACCTCCGCCAGGATAGCAAGCGGGAGCTTGGCCCCGGGCTGGACATCGGTCATCTCCGGGCCTTCAACCGTGACAAGTCCGTCCTGGACCTCATCGAGATCCTTTGAGACGAGGAGCTCAACACCAAGGGTCCTTCCGCCGCCGCACTCCAGATAGAGGTCGTCCTTTCTGACCCGCTCCCCCTCAAAGGCAGGGCCGTAGGCCACGGGGATGTCGATCTTGGTGACCGAGACCTTGAGGCCTCTCACCTCGATCGCTTTCTGGACGATCTCATTGTGCGGAACCTTGCTCACCACGTGTTCGTAAGTGCAGATCCCCGTGGGCAGGATCTGGGGGATGTCCCAGTCGGAGATGGTTGGGAAGCCCCAGTTAATGGCACCTGCGGCATTGGCATACCATTCATCTGAGACGGGCCCGAAGGCCATGACGAATGCGAAGGTGCGGTCCTTGTTGTAGATGAGGTTTCCCTTGTAGTCCCCAGGCTTGACGCCGCCGAAGGCAAGGGCCACCCTGCAGGCGAAACCGATGGCAAAGACCACCGAGGTATAGGTGGGGCCAAAGGGAACAAGCCGCGTGGACCAGCCGATCTGGACGTTTTCCTTCCGGAGCTGGTCGGGCATGCTGATCCCGTCCGTCTGGTCGTGCATGAAGATGTAGAGGTTCTTCTCCTGAAGCTCGAGGGCGATCTTGGATGCCACCGCCGGGTCCGCAGGGGTCCCGAGGATGGCGGCAAAGCCGGGCGCGGTCCCATCCACAAACTCGACGCCCCGCTTGCGGAATATGATGTCGTCTGCGGCCCCCAGCCAGAAACGGTCTCCGCCCGGCGGATCCTCGGTCTTGGTGTAAAAGTCCGGGTCCTCGATGTAACGGATCGCCTCTGACATTTCTTCGGCAAAGAAGGTGGCCATGCCCGCGTCGAGGGCCGGTGCGAGGTAGGGAAGCCAGTTGGCCTGACTCACGAGAGGAGGAAGGAGCTTTCGACATTCCGCAAAGATATCCTTCATGTCGCCGAGCTGCTTCACCGGCGCACCGAGCATGCTGTAGATGATCGGTAGATAATAGGCCGTATTGGGGAAGGCCACCTCGTGTTCCGGCCCGTACTTCTTGAGGGCCTCCTGGTATCTCTCCTCGGCCATATCGACAATCTTGTGAGCGCCCCGGATGGCCGCCGAACAGATGATCTTGGACATTATCGTTCCTCCGTGACTCGTTACATAAAAGACTTGATGAGGGTTTCGGTAAGAGAGACCGCAGTCGGGTGCCGCATGATAAGAAGCTCGCCTCCTGCAAGAAGGAGGGTCGCTGCAGTCACCGCCTCCATGAGGATGCCCCTTTTCTCCTGATCTCCCATGACATCGTCGCTCGGGAGCTTACACTCCTTGGCCTTCCAGACCTCACGGCCGAGGTTGCAGACAAAGGGGACCTGAAGCTTGTCGTCCTGCTGGGTAAGGGCCGCGAGCCGAATCCTCTCCATGACCGAATACGTGTACTCAAGGCCGTACCCCACGGCCCCTATGGACGGATCCATGAGGATGTTCTCCAGGGGTAGGCCCAGGTTCTGAAGGAGGATGTTGAGCTGTTTTGCGAGGTTGACGTCAATGGGGGTCGCGGCCACGACCGGAAGCTGAAGCGCCATGGCGGTCGCTCCCAGGTTGCGGAAGTTGGCGTCAGTGAGCGGGGAGAGACAGACCTTGCGGCTGCCGATGAGGCTCGTGATCTCGCGCAGGGTCTCCGTGTCCTTTTCTGCGTTTCCGCAGCCCCAGAGGACTACAGGGACATCGATGGCGTCGAGCACCGACTTTGCGGCCTTGGCCCCTTCCCCGGCAGAGAGGTTTCTGCCGTTGGGATCCGTACTCACAAGGGAGAGGCAGATCGCCTTTGCGCCGTATTCGTTCACGCATTTCCTGGCCCAGGCAGCGGGATCTGCAAGGACGTCGGAATAATGACGCGTGAGGACCTCCGGCCAGTCCTCCGGCGGTGAATCCAGGACCTCGAATGCGATGCGGGGGGGGAAAGGCATCTCCCCTTCGAAGAGATGGAACGGGAGGGCCGATTCACCACCCACGGTGATGGCGGATGGCCCATCGCCGATTCTCACGGCCCGGATGGCACCGCTTGCGGGATCGAGATAAAGCCCCTTGTCCACCCCTTCTGCCCGTTCCGCAAGGGAGGTAGACTCCCGGGGAAGTTCGCCTACCGCAAGGGGCACCCCGACGGGAGACGGTGAAGGAGGTGCGGGTTTCGGCTCGGGCGGAGCCGGCTTCGCCGCCATGGCTTCGGGTTTCGGGGCGGAGGGCTGGGAGGGGGGCGGCTCACTGACAGGGAGAGGCTCCGGTCTTGCCTCAGAAGGCGCAGGAGGCGGAGCTGCCCCGGATTCCACGGCCGCAAGCCCCTTTTTCGCCTTGGCGTTTTCGGGTTCGATCCGAAGGGCCTCTTCAAAAGAGGCGCGCGCGCCCTCCATGTCTCCCTTTTGAAGGGCCACATTTCCCCTTGCCACGAGGCGGATCACCCATTTTCTTTGCCACTCCTCGGGAGTAAGCTCGGGCGGACAGGGTGGGATACCCCCTCCTGCGGTAGGTACGGCCTGCGGAGCGGCGGGAAGAAGACCCTTTGCCCTTGCAAGCCCGTCTCTCGCCTTCTGGTTCCCTGGATCCAGGGCAAGGGCGGCATCAAAGGCCTCCATGGCCTCCTGCGCAGCCCTCTTCTGGAGAGACACATTCCCCTTGGCAATGAGCCGTGTCACCTGTTTCCTGCGCTCTTGATCCTCCGGAGAGACCTCCGGAGGGGCAGGGGCGGCCGCCTCTGCTTGGGCCGGGGCCATTTCCGGGAGAGGTGACTCCATCGGCCTTGAAATGGGTGTCGGCACGGCCCGTGACTCAGGAAAGACCTCGGCATGTATCGTGAGCTCCGCCTCGATGAAGTGCCTGATGGCGGAAAACTGATCTTCGGAGAGACCGAGACCCTTTCTCAGGGCATCAAGTCCGGCACTGATGGACTTCAGGACCCGCCTTTCCCTCGGGGTGAGGGTCTCACCGGCGCCTTCCGGTCCCAGCGACGGGGTAATGGACGGTTGCACGCTTACGGTCGTCATAGGCCTTTCCAGCAACTCCTGCCTGGTTTTTAAAAGCTCTTCCTTCATGCGCCCAAGTTCCGCCTCCCTGGACCGCACATCCTCCCTGGCCGCGGCGAGGTCCTTTCTAAGGCCTGTGAGCTCGGATTGAACGCGCTCCTTTTCCCGGGCGACGAGGTCACGGGAGGCCTGGGCCTCTGCCTTAGCGCGGTCGATTTCATGGGCGAGGGCGTCCTCGACCTCTTTTTTCGCCGTGGCCACGGCCTCCTCGATGGTTGCCTCGCTCACAAGGACGGGCACAACATTCTGATAAGCCGGCCTCGGAAGAAGCCCGGCCCGCGAGGCGATCTCGGCGACTGCCTGTTCCCACTCAATGGCCATGATGTGGACCCCTGCGACTCCGGGGATCTCGCGCACCTGGCGAATGATGTCCACGGCAATCTCGATCCCCTCCTCCCGCTGGTCCTTGGCGTCCCTGAGCCTGGAGAGGATCCCGTCGGGGACGTCGAGCCCGGGGACGTTGTATTTCATGTACCGAGCCATCCCGAGGGATTTGGGAGGGGTGACGCCGGCAAGGATGAAGGCCTTTTCATGGAGTCCGAGATCGCGCACCATCTCCATGAACCGGGCGAACTTCTCGACGTTGTAGATGATCTGGGTCTGGATGAAATCCGCACCAGCCGCGACCTTCTTCCCGAGCCGTATGGGCCGGTACTCAAAGGGATCCGCAAAGGGATTCGCAGCAGCCCCGAGGAAGAAGCGGGGCTCCGCCTCCTTGATGGCCTCTCCGCACTGAAACCTCTTTTCGTCCCTCATGGCCCGGACCATCCCGAGCATCTGGATGGAGTCCATGTCGAAGACGCCCTTGGACTGGGGGTGATTCCCGAATTTCTGATGATCTCCGGTGATGCAGAGGAGGTTTTTCAGGCCAAGGGCAGAGGCCCCGAGGAGATCGGACTGCATGCCGATCCTGTTCCGGTCCCGACAGGTCATCTGCATGACAGGCTCGACCCCCTCTGAAAGGGCGATCAGACCGGCGGTGAGGCTCGACATCCGCACGATCGCAGTCTGGCAATCGGTGATGTTGGCCGCATCCACCACCCCCTTGAGGAGCCTGGCCTTCTCCCTCACGACCTCGGGATTTCCGTTCTTCGGCGGGCCGAGCTCGCCCGTCACGGCGAAAGCCCCTGATCTCAGGACGTGTTCCAGATTGCTTGCGGCTTTCACGGCAGCAGGTCCTCCCTCCTCCGGTTGCGGGGACCGCCGTGTCCTGCGGTCCTCCAGTCCCGAATGGGCATGATCTCCTTCATGTCCTCGGATCGCTTGAGTTCGGAAAGTTTGTCGTAAATGAGGTTCCAGACGCAGGAGACATTGGGATCGATCTCGCAGCGACCGCCGACCGACCCTCCGCAGGGGCCGTTTGAAAGACTCTTGGCGCATCTTGCTACAGGACAGAGCCCACCCGTGAGGTGGAGGACGCAGGCCCCACAGCCCGCGCACATCTCCTTCCATTCCCCGCTCGAGAGATTGGCCCCAAAGAAAGATGTATTGACAGCCGGAAGGACGTTCACCCCCGGGCATCGGTCCGCGATGAAGTTGACCCCCACACCGCATGCCATGGAAAGGACGGCATCGTACTCGCGCCCGAGTGTCTTGATGGGTTCGAGGTATTCGGGGTCACACTGACGAACGAGGGTATCCTTATCGATATGGATCGCCTTCCCCTGTCTCTTTCTTCCAAGTTTCAGGGCCGAGGCAAGGACGTCCACCTCCGCGTCCCCGCCCGCTGAACAGACTGCGACACACCCACGGCACCCGAGAACAAGGACCTTCTCCATGCCGGAGATCATCTCGAGGATCTCACGCAGGGGTTTTCGTTCTGCGATGATCATCTTTCGCTCCTTTGCCCCTTTTTGCCCCCCGCAACCCGTGAGGCCATCTCCCGGGCCGCGCTGACAAGGGGTCCGGTCTCTGCGCGAGGGACGAAAAACATCTCGACCAACCCCGGATCCATGTCCAGCTCTGCAAGGATCCCCTTGGCGACACCGACCTTTTTGTGCGCCCGGTGGCTGCCGGAGAGGTTGTGGCAGGTCCCCTCCTCACAGCCGGCCACAAAGACCGCGTCCGCCCCTGCCTCAAGGGCATCGAGAAGGGTGGTCACCTCAAGCCGGCCGGTGCACGGAAGCCTCTCGATCCTGACCCCATCTGGCATGAGACCCGCCTCGCGCAAGACCTCCTCAGAGACCCTGCCTGCATAGTTGCAGCAGAAACCGACTATGTTCGAATGTCCTTCCGTCATCTCAGGATCCTTTCCTCATGCCCTGTTCCTCGAGGGAGGGAAGAAGGGTGATCGCCTCTGCGGGGCACGCTGTCACGCAGATACCGCAGGCCCGACAGAGCCCCGGATCTATGACGGCATATCCTCCGGACTCGATCCTCGGCGCCGCAAACGGACAGAGGCGCACACAGGTGAGGCATGCAACGCATTTTCCCGCGTCCACCCTGGCAAAAAGCCCGAGTGAGTACCTTCGCTCCTCATCCACGAATCCCTTTTCCGCCGCCTCATCGCGAAGGGCCTTGATCACGTCGCTGCACCGTACCCCCTGGGGACACACCGGGACACAGCTCTGACACTGGGAACAGGCCCAGATGGTGTCCGATTTGAGAAGCATCTCCTCAAGACCGAGGGCGACCATGTGGACTATCTTTCTCGGATCGAAGTCCGAAACGACCTTTTCCACAGGGCATACTGAGCTGCACGAGCCGCAGGCATAACACTGGGCAAGGGTCGAGCACCCCGCGTGGACCGCAATGGACGCACCGAAATCGGCGTTTGCGCTTGAGATGTGAATGGTCATCGCCGTCTCATTCCCCCTTGAGAACCCACCCGGAACCGGTATCCGAGGCAAGCCCCTTTTTCTCGAAAGCAGAGAGGATCCCTGAAAGCTCCTCCTCACCGGCTCCGGTAACAACGACAAGATCGGATATGGCCTTCGGGCCTTCCCGCAGGCAGTCCCTGACCTCAAGTAAAAGCCTCTCCTGGCGAAACGTGGGAAAGACCTTGCTCGACACCCCGTCCTCGATCGCATCTCCGGTATAATGTCCTTCCTGATGCATCTTCTTGGCAAAGGTCCCGTAGGCCGTCCGCACCTTGGGGACCCCAGCGGCCTTGACCGCCGCCTCGAGCCTCGTGGCAAGCACGTCCCATCCCGGCTCCCCCGCCCCCTCCCCCAACGGTCCAAGGGCGGTTATCCTCCTCACGTAGTCCGTGATGAGTTCCACAAAACGCGGACCTTCTGCGGCCGAGGCCCACTCGAGGGCAAGTCTTTCCGGGTTGACGCCGCAGTCCTTGAGGACCTGCCTGCATGTCTCAGCCATTATGAGTGCTTCGTAATTACCAGACTGGTAATGGCATTCGCCCAGGTGTCACCCGCCGGTAAAGACCCCATCCGAGCCGCACCTGAAGGCCTCGAGGACAAAACGCACGTCGATCCGTCCGGTACAAAGGACGCGGACTACACGGACATTGGGGGGATACTGATACCGGGCGACCCCTGCGGCATCCGCCGCGGCGTAACAGCACCAGTGGCAGAAAAAACCGAGGATTCGGGGCTTGAACTGTGTCTTGCTCATGAGGCGCACCTTTCGGAGAAGGCGTGGATTTGGGCCATGATGGCCTCGTCGGTGAATCCGCCCATGCTGATGGCAAGGGTCGGACAGTGGGCCGCACAGATGCCGCAGGCCTTGCACGAGGCGGTGACGGTCTCGGCCTTGCGCCTCTTGTCCACCTTGACAAGACGGATAGCATGGAACGGACAGAGGCTCTCGCAGATGCCGCAGCCGATGCATTTCTCCTGATCCACCCGGGAGACGAGAGGAGTGACGGGGACCTCGCCCTTCGCAAGGGGAATCGCCGCCTTGGCCGCCGCGGCCTTGGCCTGGGCGATGGACTCATCCAGGGACTTGGGCCCATGGGCAAGTCCACAGAGATAAAACCCATCCACCGAGACCTCTACGGGCCGGAGCTTGGCATGTGCCTCGAGAAAGAACCCCTCAGGGGTGAGAGGGGCCTTGACGACCCTGGAAAGGGCCTCGTTTTCCCCGGGGGCGATGCCGGTGGAAAGGACCACGAGACCCGCCGGGATCTCGATATACTCCCCGAGGAGACGGTCAAATGCCCGCACCTTGAGGCCGTTTCCGGCCTTCAGAACCTGGGGCCGATCCTCAGGCTCATAGCGGAGAAAGACGACCCCCTTCCTTCTGGCCTCGCTGTAAAGGTCCTCATGGAAACCGAATGTCCGGATGTCCCGGTAGAGGACGTAAACAGCGGTCTCCGGTTTCATTTCCTTTATTTTGAGTGCGTTCTTGACCGCCTGGGTGCAACAGACCCGGCTGCAATGGTTCATGCCGTCACCACGGCTTCCCACGCACTGGATCATCACCACGGAATTCACACCCCTGAGCCCGCCCTTGCCTTTGGAAAGGCGCCCTTCGAGCTCGAGCTGGGTGAGGACCTTGGGGCTCTCGCCATACATGTCGCCCGTCGGGACGTACTGCATTCCTCCGGTCGCAATGACACAGACCCCATGCCGGACCTCCTCGTTTGAATCCCCTGTCCGAATGGTCGAGACGAAGTTCCCCACAAAACCCGTGACGTTCTCGAGAACCGCGTTGGTCATGACACGGATCCGCGGATGTCCCTGCACCCTTGTAACGAGGTTGGCAAGGATGGCCGAGGCGTCCTGGCCGTCCAGAGTCCATTTCAACATGCGGAGATTTCCCCCGAGTTCTCCTTCCTTTTCCACGAGGATGCAATCGAAACCCTGGTCCGCGATGGCAAGGGCGGCACTCATGCCAGCAGCACCTCCGCCGAGGACGACGGCCCTGGGTATCACGGAAACCATCTGGAGAGAAAGAGGCTCGAGATGCCTGGCCTTGGCCACGGCCATGCGAACCAGATCCATGGCCTTTTGGGTGGCCTCGGCAGGCTCCTGGGCGTGGACCCAGGAACACTGGTCCCGGATATTGGCCATCTCGACAAGGGCAGGATTGACCCCTACGGATCTCAATGTCTCCTGGAAGAGGGGCTCGTGGGTCCTGGGGGAACAGGCAGCAATGACAACCCTGTTAAGTCTGTTTTCCTTGATCTTTCGCGCGATGTTCTTGAGGGCGTCCTGGGAGCAGGAATACATGGGATCCTCGTACAGGACCACATCGCCCAAGTCTGCCGCATAATCCCGGACTGCCTTAACGTCCACCACACCCGCGATGTTGACGCCGCAGTGGCACACAAAGACCCCGATCCTGGGGGGACCTTTCGCAATCTCCAGATCCTCCTCAGGATACATGACGGAGACGGTGCGGGTTCCCCTGGCGGAAGCAAGCTCCTCGGATGCGAGGGATGCCACGCCCGAGGCCTGCGTCACGCTCTCAGGCACGTCTTTCGGACCCTGGAAGGCACCGGCTACAAAAACACCCGGTCGCGTGGTGGAAAGTGGGCTCCCCGCTGATGTTAGGCAGAAATCGTATTTGTTGAGCTCCACCCCACAGAGGTCTGCGATCTGGCGTGCGTCTTCCGGGGCGTCGAGACCGACGGAAAGGACGACCATGTCGAAAAGCTCGGAGCGGGAGGTCCCGTCCTCATCCGTCCAGGTGAGTGCAAGGCGGCCGTCGATCTCCTCGACCCGGGGGACACGGGCCCGAATGACCCGAATGCCGTATTTCTTCTCGGCCCGCTCCCTTGACTCGTCGAAACCCTTGCCCTGGGTCCGGACATCCATGAAAAAGATAGAGATGTCGAGATCCGGCTCGTGTTCCTTGGCAACGGAGGCCTCCTTTACGGCGTACATGCAACAGACCGAGGAACAATAGCCGTTACCGCATGTCTCGTCCCGGGAGCCGATGCACTGGAGAAAGGCGATCTTTTTGGGCGTCTTGTGGTCGGAGAGACGTACGATGTGCCCTTCGGTCGGGCCGGAGGCGCAGGTGAGGCGCTCAAACTCGAGACTCGTCACCACGTCTGGATGTTTTCCGTAGCCGAAACGGGCGAGGACCGCGGGGTCGATCTTTCCGAAACCCGGCGCAAGGACCACTGCTCCGACATCGAGGACATGCTCCCTGGGCTTCTGTGAAAAATCAATGGCCTTTGCCGTACAGGTCTGGGCGCAGAGGTTACAGCTCTCGTAGTTGACCCGGAGACAGGCCTTTGCGTCGATATAATACACGGCGGGAATGGCCTGCGGATAGTCGATGTGAGGGGCCCGGGTGATGTCGAGCCGCTCGTTGTAGAGATCCACCACAGGACGCGGACAGTACATAGTACAGGTCCCGCATGCCGTACACTTGTCCTCGTCGATGAAGCGGGGTTCTTGATGGACCCGGGCTGTGAAACCTCCCGCCTCCCCCTCGAGGGCCATGAGACGGGCGTTCGCAAGGATCTCTATGTTGGGAGACCGACCGGCCTCCACCAGCTTGGGCGCGAGGATTCAGAGCGAACAGTCGTTGGTGGGAAAGGTCTTGTCGAGCTGGGCCATCACCCCGCCGATGGAGGCCTTTTTCTCCACGAGGTAGACGTAATAGCCGAGATCGGCAAGATCAAGGGCAGACTGGACACCAGCGACCCCTCCACCCAGAACAAGTACGGCTCCTTGTTTTCCCTTATCCGTCATTTCGATTCCTCTCTACAAAATCCCCCCTTTGCCCAAGGGGATAAGGGGGGATTTCATGCTCTTATACGCCTGCCGGGGCCCCGGGACCGTGACATCCTACGTCATGAAGGGGAGAGCCGGGGCTTCCAAGCTCCCGCCTCATGGCCATGTCGAAGAGTATGCGCTCCTTTTTCTTGTCAAGACCAAGGGCGGCCCTCTTGAGGTTGATCTTGTCGATCATGATGTTGGCAAATTCGTTGGCCGTAGAAGCGACATTCCAGACCGCTCCGTATTTTTCCATCATGCCCTCGAAACAGAAATCCGTGACGACACGGGATCCGGAGGTAGGGAAATTGGGCCCGAAGACCACCTGTGCACCGCTCGTTACAAAGTACTGTCCGATGGAAACGGCCTTTTCACTCATCCACTGCGGTGCGCAACCGATGGCGGGAAGATCGGAGATGTCACTTCCAAGCCCTCCGGTGTTCACCATTTCGGTAAGGGCAATCAAGATGCGGCTGTTGTCCACGCAGGAACCCATGTGGAGGACCGGCGGGCATCCCACGGTCTCGAGCACCTCACGAAGGCCGCCTCCTGCCATGGAAAGGGCCTCTGGCGCAAGGAGCCCGGCGCGACCCATGCCGGTTGCCGCGCATCCCGTGACCACCACGAGGATGTCGTTGGCTATGAGCTCGCGGGCGAGATCGATGTGGATCTCGTCCATGACCCTGTAATTATCGCACCCGACGATGGCGGCGACCCCGCGGATGCGTCCGTTTACTATGTTGTCGTTTAGTGGCTTGTAAGAACCCCTGAACCTGCCGCCAAGGATGTAGTTGATGGTCTCGTGGCTGAATCCGGCGACCACATCCATCTGGTGCACGGGGATGAAATACTTGCCACGCTCCGGGAACCTGTTGATGGCCCGCATTATGATTTCTTTGGCCGTATCAATGGCCCGGTGCTCGTCGAACTGGATATGCGTGGCCCCTGGTATCCACGCCCGGTCCGAAGTGGTGATGAGTTCCGTATGAAATTTGCTCGAGACAGGCGAGAGACCCTGCATGATGCACTGAACATCCACCACCATGGCCTCCACGGCACCGGTGGCAAGGACCACCTCCTGCTGGATGAAACTCCCGGCGATGGGAAGCCCGCGCCTCATGAGGATCTCGTTCCCTGTGCAGCAGACCCCGGCGAGATTCACCCCCTTTGCACCCACCTTTTTCACGGCTGCGGCGATCTCCGGAGAGTTTGACACCATGGCGAGCGCCTCGGCAAGTACCGGTTCATGCCCGTGGACCGTGACGTTCACCTCGTCCTCCTTGAGGACGCCAATATTCACCTTGGCCCGGATGGGCATGGGGGTTCCGAACATGATATCGGAGAGCTCGGTCGCGATCATGGAGGCGCCCCAGCCGTCGGCAAGAGCGCACCGGGCGGCCTGAAAGAGGATGTTTTCGTAGTGTTGATCCACACCCATGTGGGTACGGTGCATCATCTCAGTGACCTCGCGGTCGATCCCGCGGGGGAGCACACCGGCCTTGGCCCAGACCTCCTGACGGGCCTTGGGTGCGCGCCTCATGAAGGAAAGCGTCCCTTGCTGCTGACCGAACTCGGAGAGGAGCCTTTCACCCACCTCGATGGCCAGATCCGTGGTGGATTTTTCCGCAGGATCGACCCCGATGCGAAGGGCCGTCTCCCGCAGCTTGATGGAATCCTTTATCTCGTAAGGGGTCTCACCCTTTGCAGTCGCCAGGAATGCGAGGGTCACTCCGCGTCCGTGATCGATGTGGGTGGCAGCGCCTCCCGTGACGATCCGGGCAAAGTTCCGGGCCGCCACTGTGGAGGCGTCCGCACCGCAGATACCGACCATCTCGGCAACGCCATCAATGATCTGACACGGCCCCATGTTGCAATTGCGGCAGCAGGTCCCGCCCTTGCCAAAGAGACAGGGCTCGATAGTGCGCATCTCCACCCGGTGGGCGGCCGTAATCACTCCAGAGGCGCAGGACTGGCAGAGGACGTCACGGTTTGCCTCGCACTGGATGCTGGGACACCCGCCGTTACCTTTCTCGAATCGTTTGCTCGTATCCATAAGTCTCTTCTCCTTTGGGTCGGGATCTTCCCCGTGGATTCCTTACGGGGAATCTTTCCCCCATTTCCGCCCCCAGTGTGTCAGCCAGGAATCCCCGCGCTGATCTTGGCCGCAAGGACCGTATTTTTCATGAGCATGGTGATGGTCATGGGGCCGACCCCCCCTGGAACCGGCGTGATGGCCAAGGCCTTCTCCTTGACCCCCTCAAAATCCACGTCGCCGCAAAGGATCGCCTTGCCCTCAGGGGTCTGGCCGATCCTGTTCACCCCGACGTCGATCACGACCGCCCCTTCCTTCACCATGTCGGCCGTCACTACCTTGGGGCGTCCGGCCGCCACGACCAGTATGTCCGCGCGCCGCGTGTGAAAGGCCAGATCCCGGGTCCGGGTGTGACAGATGGTCACGGTCGCATCACCGGCAGGACGCTTCTGAAGCATGAGGTTTGCAATGGGCTTCCCAACGATGTTGCTCCTGCCTACCACGACCACCTCGGCACCCTCAGTCTTGACACCGGACCGTACGAGCATCTCAAGGATGCCGTGGGGCGTGCACGGGAGGAAACACCTCTCCCCGATGACCATCTTTCCCACGTTGACCGGATGGAAACCATCCACGTCCTTGTCCGGGTCGATGGCGTAAAGGACGTTGGTCTCGTTCACATGCCTTGGAAGCGGGAGCTGGACCAGGATCCCGTGGATGGCGGGGTCCTCGTTGTAGCGCTTGATAAGGGCAAGCAAGTCGTCTTCCGAGATGTCGGCGGGCTGGTTGTCCTGGACGGAGTGAAAACCGAGCTCGTGAGCCGTCCTCTGTTTGGCCGTAACATAAGAAACCGACGCAGGGTTCTCCCCCACGAGGATGGTCACAAGGCCAGGTGTCACGTTGAGACGGGACTTCATCTCGGCGACCTCTGCCTTGAGTTCCTCCCGAATCTGCTTCGCTATTTCCGTTCCACTGATGATTTTCGCCGCCATTTATCCTCTCCTATCCCACAAAACCTTCGAAGACTTGCTGTTATGGGCTTTTAAGATATTGCCAAATGCGTGCCAAAATGAAAAGGTTCCCACCGGAGATAATCAGCGCTCCACTCATGGGGGCTAAACGAGAACAAGACGGTGGTGACACCCTGGCGGGTCTTTTGTCCCCACAACCGGGGCGTTTTGCCCCATAGGCAGAGGGGGCGTTTTGCCCCCTCCGGACAATTTGCTAAAAAAGCCCTTTGACCTTGCCCGTCTCCACGTCCACATCGATCCTCCGGTAGGCGGGATCCGAGCCGGTTCCGGGCATGAGGCTGATGGCCCCTGCCACCGGGACGACGAACCCTGCCCCCTTGTACGTTAGGATGTCACGCACATGGAGGGTCCATCCCCTCGGCACCCCCTTGAGGTTGGGGTTGTCCGAAAGGCTGAGGTGGGTCTTCACCATGCAGGTGCCGAGCTTGGCGAGTTCCGGATCCTTTTCCATCTGCTCGGCCTTGGCCGCGGCCTCAGGGCTATAGGTGACGCCGTCTCCTCCATAGACCTCCCTGGTGATGCGCTCAATGCGCTCCCTTAGGGGGACATCCAAGTCATAGAGGAAACGGAACTCGTTCGGCTCCTCGCAGGCCTCGACCACTGCATCCGCGAATTCCAGAGCCCCCTCGCCTCCCTTGAGCCAGTGCTCGGAAAGGGCTACCCTCGCGCCTGCCTGCTCGCACAGACGCCTGACTGCTGCGATCTCGTCCTTTGTGTCCGTATAGAAGGCGTTGATGCAGACCACCGGGTTGATACCCGCCTTCTTCACAGTCTCGATGTGGTGGATGAGGTTTGCCGTCCCCTTTTCCACCCAGCCCACGTTCTCCGAAAGGTATTCCTCGGGCATGGGCCGGCCCGGCCTCGGAATGGGGGCCCCTCCGTGGCATTTGAGCGCACGGATCGTGGCCACGACCACAGCGCAGTTGGGCTTGAGGCCGCTGAAGCGGCACTTCAGGTTCCAGAATTTCTCGAATCCGATATCGGCACCGAACCCGCTTTCAGTGACGACGTAGTCAGCGAGTTTGAGCCCTACCCGGTCCGCGATGACCGAGGACTGGCCGATGGCGATGTTGGCAAAGGGGCCGGCGTGGATGAGGCAGGGCTGGCCCTCGATGGTCTGCATGAGATTCGGGTTCACAGCCTCCACCATCCAGGCGGCCATGGCCCCAGCGACCTCCAGGTCCTCGGTGGTGATCGGGGTCCCGCTCCGGTCATAGGCAACGACTATCTTTCCGATTCGATCCCTCAGGTCCTTGAGGTCATTGGCAATGGCGAGGATGGCCATGATCTCCGAACTCACAGCGATGTTGAAACCGCTCTGCATGGTAAATCCGTCCATCCTGCCGCCTATCCCAAGGGTGATATTTCTCAGGGCCTGGGCGCAAAAGTCGATGATCCATCGGAATTCCACGGACTTGGGATGGATGTTCAGGCGCTTGAGACCCCGCCTGGCAAGCTCATCGTCCGTGTAGTTGGACTCGTGCTGCATGCGTGCGGTCAAGGCCACCATCCCTAAGTTGTGGGCGTTCATGATGGCATTGATATCGCCGGTGAGACCGAGCGAGAATTTGGAAAGCGGGATCACCTGGGCGAGCCCGCCGCCTGCGGCGCTCCCCTTGATGTTGAAGGTCGGGCCTCCCGACGGCTGACGAAGGGCGCCGATGACGTTCTTACCTCGAAGACCGAGCCCTTCCATGAGCCCAACGGAACTCGTGCTCTTTCCTTCTCCGAGGGGGGTGGGGGTGATGGCCGTGACGTCGATGTATTTACCGTCGGGGCGGCCTTTCAGCCGATCGAGAACCTTCGCGTAGTCGATCTTCGCCACATGATGTCCATACGGGAGGAGTTCCTCCTTGTCGAGTCCCATTTCTTCCCCGAGCTGGTAAACGGTCTTCATGTTCTCCTCGGCAGCCTCGGCGATCTGCCAGTCCTTCATCTTCGTCGGATCGAGTTGCATTCAATCACCCTCCTCATGTGCGTAATCTGAATGAAGCTTCATGCATTGGTAACGTTTTGATGAAAACCTTGTCAAGGATCCGGGACTTGCCTCCTTGCGATGCCACATCTCCATCTTTCTTTTGCAAATGCCGTTCCAGAAAAGCTCACCGATGCCGGCAACCCGATCGATGCGGTTCGTACCTCACTGCATCCTACATGCTCATCCCTACCGGCGAACAGGAATGGCCTTGAGCCGGGATGCGTCTTGCCCTGAACAGGGGCTCCCCGTAAACTCGTTTCCGCCTGCAAAGGCAATCCGATCCTGGAGAGACTGATCCATGACCCCAGAAGACATGGCACTTAAGGCCCAAAAACTCTTTAATGAGGGATTTCACTGCAGCCAGGCCATTTTCGCCGTCGGGGCGGAAAAGATCGGCTTGACCGACGAGGGCACTCAGCTCATCATCGCATCCCTCGCCCCCTTAGGCGGGGGGCTCGGAAGCTCAGGAGATGTCTGCGGCTCGCTTCCCGGTGCGCTTGCGGCCATCGGCGTCCTTACTGGAAAAAAGGCGCCATCGGCCCGGGACCACCGGGACATGTGGAGGCTGAGCTCCCGGATGGTCAAGGCGTTTCACGAGATCACAGCGTGCTACGGCGGCATCCACTGCCGGGACATCGCCAGGGTGGAATGGAGGGACCGGGAACAGGTAAAGGCCTTCCGATCCGACCCATCAGATCCCCGGCGGGAGTGCCTCAAGGTCATAGGAGAGACGGCACAGGCCCTCGGCGTGATCCTTGAAGGCCTTACGCCTGAAGATAACAGAACACGTTAAAGTAGGCTGAGGGCCGATTCGGCAAGGCGTCGTTCTTCCGGATTCTCAGAGGCGAGGCAGGGTTCGATGTGTTTCTTCGCATCGAGCGAGCGTAGGATATGGGGCCGGGCCTCGGCCAGGCGGGCGATCCCCTTAAGGGCGTCCAGCCGAAGGGCGGGAAGCTCGAGATAGTTCCCGTCTTCCCTGATGTAGGAGAGGAGGATCGGGGCGTATTCTTCCGCAAGGCCCCGGTGTCGCGCCATGGCCTCGCCCATGGCCACAGGCGCACCCCATCCGATCCCGCCTGATTCGTCGTTGAGACTCCACATGAGACGCCTCATGAAGACCCGGGCCGCCTCCATGTCCTCATCCGCGATGCGCGCAAGGAGCACCCCGAAGGCAGCGATGGCCCCATCCCTGATACGGACATCCCCCTCGTAGAAAAGGGAGATGAGGGGGCTCATAAGACCGCGGTACCCGGAAGGAGGAAAGGCCTCGATGATGGCATCGGGGCCTTTCGTAGATAAAAGTTCAAGGATCTTCCGCCGGAGAAGACAAATCCGGGAAGGCCCATCATCTCTCATGGATTCAGCGATTCGTTCACGGCCCGACCGATCCTCCTTCCCATCTCGGTGCATTCCCTGAGATCGGACTCGGTGGGGACGTATTTCACGCGGATACCGGGTTCTGGCAGGGTGAACTTAAGATCCGACATGACATCGTTCATGAGCTTTACAGCCTCGCCGCTCCATCCATACGATCCGAAGGCCGCGCCTATCTTGTTCGCGGGCTTGAGTCCCTTCATGTAGGCGAGGAATCCGGCCATGCGTGGGAGCATTCCGTTGTTGAGGGTCGGGGAACCGAGGAGGATGGCCTTGGCATCCAGGACCTCGGTCATGATGTCACTGCGGTGATTCACCTGGAGGTCGAGCATGTTGACGCTCACCCCCTCGCGATTGATGCCGTCAGCGACCGCCTTAGCCATGAGCTCCGTGCTGTGCCACATGGTGTCGTAAACCACGATGGCCCTTTTCCTGGCCTCGTGCCTGGACCAGACGTCGTATGCGGCAAGGATTGCGCCTACATGGGCGCGCTTGATGAGCCCGTGATCCGGGGCGATGGTGTCGATCTCGAGGCCCATCTCCCGGACCTTCTGAAGGAGTTTTTGAACAAGCGGGGAGTAGAGAAGAAGGATGTTGGCGTAATATTTGGCGTTATGCGCCATGAGCTCGGAGAAATCCACCTCGTCGTCGAATCGTTCACTCGTCGCCCAGTGTTCGCCGAAGGCATCACTTGAAATGAGGAGCTTTTCCTCGGGTATATATGAGAACATGCTGTCCGGCCAGTGGAGCATGCGCGTCTCTATGAACTGGACGGAACGCCTTCCCATGCCCATGGTCTGGCCGGGCGCGGCCACCTCGTAAGGCCAGTCCTCCCGGTGGAAGTGCTCGAGCAGGGCCTTCTTGCCCATGGTGGAGCAGATGATCTTTTCGGGTTTCACCACGTCGATCACCTCGCCGAGCCCACCCGAGTGATCCATCTCCACGTGATTAACGACTATGTAGTCGATCCTCGACGGATCAATGACCTCCCGGATCCTCGCAAGGAGCTGATCCACCTTGCCGTGTTTGACCGTGTCGAAAAGAACGACCTTTTCGTCCAACATGAGAAACGAATTATATGTCGTCCCCTTGTACGTGGAGTATCCGTGGAAATCCCTGATAGTCCAATCCACAGCGCCCACCCAGTAGATGTCCTTTTTCACCTCGACTGTCTTCATTTTCTTCTCCATGTTCTGATCCCGCTGGAAAAACCCGATTCTCGCGTCGTGCATGGCGTCCATCCTTGGACGCCACCCCTTCGGGGCTGCCTTAGGCCGTGCAAATCGGCAGTTCTCCCGATTTGTGCTTCAATTCTCCAGTCCATGCGGAGTACGCTGTAGGGGCGAATCGTGATTCGCCCTCCTCTTTCCTGGAAAATTTCGCGCCTTGCATCTCGGGCTTTTTGAGCGGGATCAGATTTTGATGTTTTTGCAGTGCGATCATGTTCTATGAACGTGTAATCGTGTCGTTAACGGTGCGGCCTGTTCCTCACCGCACTCCGGGTTCCACGGGTTCTGATTTGAGGCCGCCTTGAGTGATCCTTCCTGCTTGGCGTTGCACCCATTACATGACTATGATTTCACAGCCTTCCTGCTCGTAGCGTGACATGGCCGGATGGCCCGACATTCCGGCCTCGATGGGAAGCCCCTCCTGCTCGACGGCCTCAAGGACCCCCATCTTCATGGAGCACGCCTTGCAGACCGCATCGATCAGGCCCTTTTCCTTGACCGAGCCGTAAAGGGCGCGGAGGAAATGGCCGGGCTGGATCATCTCGGGGACGAGACGCGTCGCCTCCCCTTCGATGATGATCCTGCCACCGAGGCCTTTTTCCGCCAGGTCGAGGGCGTTCAAAAGCACGTGGACAAAACAGAGGGGATCCCCCCTGAATGCGAAAATGACAACCTGTTTCATACTCGGCCTCTCGGATCAGACGGGCTCGAACTGGTCTTTGGTAGCGCCACAGACAGGACACGACCAGTCCGGAGGAAGGTCGTCAAAGGAAGTCCCAGGCTTCACGCCGTTTGCAGGGTCCCCCTGGGCCGGATCATAAACATAACCGCAGATGGTGCACTTGTACTTTTGCATGGCTTCTCCTTATGGGAACCTTGAAAAATGGTCCTTTCGCCCGATGGCTGTGTTGCTCGTCGGTCAAAAATGCTCACATACAGCGGGCAACCACGAGGGTTGCCCCTACAAAGTCTCCTCGCGCCTTGCCCTCGAACGAAAATCCTCATTTTTCAAGGTTCCCTTTTATTTATTATGTAGAGGTCCGGGCGCGGGGTGATTTACCGCGCCCGTGGGTTTTCTCTGTGAACTATGTGTGATGGTTTCGTAAAAAGTCGAAAA
>DIFG01000087.1:48009-53783 GCA_002419025.1 Deltaproteobacteria bacterium UBA5754
CTGGGACTTTTTACGAGACCATCATGTGTCCTCTGTGGTGAAAAGATCTTTCCATCTTCTCTGACATCAGTCCGCCTGGCTCGCCGCCGGCGGCTGGAAGACCAGGGGCCTTGCAGCGAGCTCCCTGTCGATCATGAAAAGACCGCCGGGGGATCCGCCGGCCAGTTTGAGCTTCTGGACAACGGCATTCACCGATGCCTCTTCCTCCACCTGTTCAGAGATGAACCACTGGAGGAAGATCTGGGTGGCGTGATCCCTTTCCGAAACGGCAAGGTTCATGATGTCGTTGATCCTCCTGGTCACGTCCTCCTCATGATGAAGGGCGTCCTCGAAGGCCTCGATCGGGGATGCCCACTCGGTTTTCGGAGCGGGGATCGAGTCCATGACCACCCGACCCCCACGCTCGACGATGTAATCGTAGAACTTAGTGGCATGGAGAACCTCTTCCTGTGTCTGGCTCTTCATCCATTGGGATGCGCCGGCCAGATCGATGGAATCGAAATAGGCCGCCATGGAATAATAGACATAGGAGGAGTAAAGCTCCCAGTTGAGCTGCCTGTTCAGGGCCTCTTCAATCGATTTGGAAAGCATGGCCTTCTATCCCTTCCAGAGCCCGTGGATGTTGCAGTATTCACGGGCAGTGATTGTTGCGGCCTCGATACAGAATAGGGCCTCCGGCTTGTCCCCGGGTTTCAGAAACTGCCTGTAGGCCCTTCCGTCCGCGATGACCTCGATCCACTCGATGTAGTGCTTCTCCTCCATGGGATGGGCAACGCTTCCCACCTTGACGAGGAGACCCCCCGCAGTCTTTTCGACCACCGGGACGTGCTTCTCCTTGGCCGCGTCCACGGTGTTTTCCTCCATGAGCTTCATGGGCTGGCCGCAACAGACCAACTGGCCGACCCCTTCGTGGACCATCTCCACTATGTTTCCACAGACCTCGCACTTGTAGACCTGAAGCCGTTTCGTCATGTCTTTTCTCCTTTTTGATGTCCGCCCCTCCCCTTTAACAGGAGGGAAAGGGCGGAGTTGTTATGCTCGAACTATTTCGTCTTTTTTACAGGTACCTTCACATCCTTGTGGGCGGCATCGAGGAATGACACCCAATCGGCCATCTGCTGGAGATTCTTTGAGAGATACCACCTTCCGTCGGCAAACACCCCGTAGTCGGCACCGCCCATGGCTGAAGCAAAACGGGTGGAGTTGGCATAGAAGAGCCACTGTTCGACCCACATGCGCTCGATCGCCTCGTTAAAGATACTGTCCTTCTGGGCAAGACCCTTTGCAAGGCCTTTTTCCCACGCGGACAGGAGGATCTTGGTGGCCGTAAGTGTCATTTCGTTCGTGGTCTTGATGGTGTTCTCGATCCGTTCGTACTGGCCGTTGACCCACTGGGCGCCGTGACACTGAAGACAGATGGCCTGCATGGCTGCACGCCTCTTGCCCTGTTCCTTTTCGTCGATTAGGAAGGCGGCAGCCGGCTCACCGGTGAGTTCAGCTGGAAGCGGAAGCCCTGCCTTGTTGACAATGACCGTGGTATCAGGGCCTTTCGGATGGGCTGTGGCGTAAATAAGACCGAAGAGACGCCACGGGCTCCGGTCGTTCATCTGGTGGCTTCGCTTTGCCACCACATCGCCCGATTCATTCACGATGAGGCTTGCGTGACAGGTCGCACACGTGGGCGCGGTGAAGTCCTTGCCAACGGTCCACGGGACCGCGTCAAAGTTCCACTTGTCTCCCATGGATTCGTAGATGTTTCCATGCTTGCTCACCTGATAGACCTTGTACGCAGGGACGTCCGGTCCCTTGTGGCACTCGGAACAGGTGGCCGGCTTTCGCGCCATCTCGATGGAAAAGGCATGACGGGTGTGGCAAGACGAGCAGGAGCCCTCGGATCCGTCCGGATTCAGCCTGCCCACCCCGCCGTTCGGCCAGCCGGAGAGGACAGGAAAAGACATCTCGCCCATGGAGGTCTCCCGGGCCTCCATGCCTTTCACCTCGATCCTGGTTCCATGACAATAAAGGCAGGAATCCTCCTGGGTAAGGCCATCCACCTTGGTCGCGACCGCCTTGCCTCCATGAAAGTCATAGACGCTATTGGACGTATCCACCAGGTCCTTGAAAACGGGGTTTTCCATCAGGTTTCCGTAGGCCTGGGACATGATGTTCTGGCCGTACTCCGCCACCTCCTGGGGGTGGCAGGCCGCACAGTCCCTGGGGCTCACCACGATGTGGACCTGGAAACCATTGTGCTCGAATGTATCCTTGTGCCCGGCCGCATTCACGGTATGGCACTCGGCGCACCCCACAACCACGCCTTCCATACCCTCCGGGACGGCAGAGGCGGACATGCGCCGCTCGAGTTCCGGTTTCTTCAACGCATCCTGGGGGGTCACATGTGCATGACGTCCCTTTTTCCAGTCGGCAACGATTCCGGGGGTGACCATCTCATGACATCCGATACAGGTCTGGGTGGCCTCACTCATGGTTGCCGCAAGGGATTCGGCATCGGGAAGACCAAGGGCAACGGCACCAGCAAAGAGACACACGGACAATCTTCTCATCTCTTTTCTCCTTTAGTGCGCCTACTTGGCCACGTTGACGGCTACAGTTGCTTCGTTCACGAGAATCGGTGCATACTCGCTCGGCGGAACTCCCATGAATTCACCGACCGAACTCGGGACCTGGGTGTAAAAAAGCCTCGCCTCGACAGTCACCTTGCCGGACGCCCCCTCGGGGACCTTCCATGTGAAGTTCTCGATCTTGGTCTCTCGGGGCCCTATTCGGTAATCGACCTTGGTGTTGTCAGCCGTGTACCACTGGCAGATAGTCATGCGGCCCTGCGGATCGAAGAAGGGCCGACGGAAGATCCGGGAGCCGTCCGGGACGATGCCGTCCCGCGAGACACCCTTGTAGCCCGGCACCTCCATGATCTCTCCCATGGCCTGATAGGCAACGGCCTTTGAGTCGGCGATAGTAAACTCCTCACCGACAAACCCCTTGGGGATCACGGGAAGGATGGCGTCCAATCCCTTTTCGTCCTTCACCCGCACCTCGAGCCAGAACATCCTCTCCTCAGTGGAGCCTGAAGGGATGAAATGGCCCGCTTTTCCGTTAAAGAGCTCGATCCGAATGGGTAGTTCCGAACCTGGAGCAACGGTCTGCTTGAGCGGATACACGGCCACATCAACGGTGCCCCCGAGCTTGGACGGCACATGAGAACCGTGAAAGACGTGATGGGCGATGTTGTTCCACTCCTTGCCCCCAAGCCCGGACTTGCCTGGGGCATGGTACATGTGGCAGTCCTGACATCGGGTCCCCTCCTTGGCATAAGGGCTGGCCTTCCATTCCCTGTAGGTCTCCTTGACCCAGGCCCCGTATGGGCTCTGCTCGTCGTGACAGGTGGCGCATAGCTCCGGGCTTTTAGTGAATTCCGAATAGGCCACGTCGTGGGCCGAGGACTCCACGTCCTTTCTCGGGCCGCGTTTGGTTCCATTAGGATCGACCGTGAAGCTGAAGTTGAAGGGAACCGCCTCTGTCGTACCAGTGATGTTGTGACAGATCTCGCAGCTCACACCCTCATTCACCCTCGTTCCCGCTGAGACGGGCTTGGGGGGGATATCTCCAGTGAGATATGCGAGCGGCCCATGACAAGCGATACACCCACTCTTTACGCCCGCTACCTTTTCGAGTTTTTGCGAATGGGGAAGGGCGAGCTTGAAGTACTCGATCTCGTCCCATTCATGGGTGTAGGACTGGGACATGAGACTCTGCTTCCATTCCTGGTAGATCTCCTTGTGACACGTCCCGCAGTAATTCGGCTTCTCGAAATCCTCGTACTTGAATTTGCCTTCTTGGCTGCCCTGGGCCAGATTCCCGGAAAACATCCCAGCGACAATGCATCCGACAGCAACTCCCACCCACTTCACCTTTCCCGCACCTGCTTCCTTTCTGCTCATGACCCGAATCTCCTCCTTTTCTCTGATATGCGCCGTGTCCATGCCCTCTCCAATGGCTTGGACACAACCTCGTGGCTGATTATAATCTCAATGGAAGAATCATCTAAGCATGATGCCTCTCAAAAACCCGAGATGCCCTGCCTGGCAGCAGGCAGGAATGAATGGCGCCCGTGGAGGACGCCGTGCAAAAGCAGATCAGTTTTTTTCAACTGCATAAATGTTATTTGAAGTGCTTGGCCAGATAGGATGATACACCCTCGTCAGTGGGTTTCATGGCCTCCTCGCCGGGCTTCCAGTTGGCAGGGCAGACCTCTCCATACTTTTCGTGGAACTGGAGGGCGTCAAGGACCCGGAGGGCCTCGTCAACACTCCGCCCAATAGGAAGATCATTCACGACCATGTGCCGGATCTTTCCTTCCTTGTCCACAAGGAAGAGCCCCCGAAGGGCCAGCCCCCCTTCAAGAAGGACGCTGTAGGCAAGGGAGATGGATTTGGAAAGGTCGGAGATAAGCGGATAACGGATGTTTCCGATGCCGCCCTTATCCACCGGCGTGTTCTTCCACGCGAGATGCGTGAAATGGGAATCCACGGAGACACCGAGGACCTCGCAGTTTCTCTTGCGGAACTCCTCAATGGCCTTGTCAAAGGCAAGGATCTCGGACGGGCAGACAAATGTGAAGTCAAGAGGATAGAAAAAGAGGATGACATACTTGCCCCTGTAAGACGACAGGGAGAGATCCTGAAAGCTGTTGTCCGGCATCACAGCCGTTGCGGTGAAATCCGGGGCATCTTTGGTCACCATGACGCACATAATGATTATCCTCCTTCTGGTTTTTGGGTTTTTTCGGTTCCATTATGGAAAATTACTTCATTTTTGGGGTTGTCAGACTGTTCCTCACAGAACCGGCAACGCGGGCAGACACCATCGAATTCGATGTGACGTCCCAGGATCTCGTATCCGGAAAGCTCCCTCGGGAGGGGTCCGGCACACCCCGCAACCACATCTTCGACGTCGTCTATGCGGCCACATCTAACACATCTGACATGGGCATGGGGAGTGGCATTCCCGTCGTAACGGGCCTGACGACCGCATGTTTCCAGTTTACGGATCCTCCCGGACGCAGCAAGGCCTTCCAGATTTCTATAGACAGTGGCAAGACTGATGTGCGGGAGACGCCTTCTAAGTCTTTCGAAAAGCTCATCGGCTGTGGGATGGGTATCAAGTGACATCAACTCAGAAAGGAGCATCTCCCTTTGACGGGTCATGCGCGGGAAGATGATTTTCTCTTTTGTGGTCATAAGTTAGAATGATATTATCTGATAATAATTATTATTAACAAAAAGTCAAGGATCGAATGTTGTCTACGCGCGCAGATCCTGAAACGGATCTTCCGGCAAAACCACAGCTTGATTCAGCATCTAACCTATTTATTTTTTGAGCTTTTTCCTGCCGCGAGCCGGTTTTTCCTTGTGGCTACCTGGCTGTTGCGTATCGACAGCCTTGTAGGTCGGGTTAGCGTAGCGTAACCCGACAACCCAAGGCCGATCCATGGCGGTGGACACATAGTGTCGTTGTCGGGTTACGCTACACTAACCCGACCTACATCTCTACTGCAAAAATCTAAAAACCTGATCCCTCTCAAAAAGCCCGAGATGCCCTGTCTGCCGCAGGCAGGAGGCACGAAATTTTCGGCTCTTCGTCATTTCGTGTGGAATTTGATCGGTTTCCAGTGCGCAGTTGCATACCGCCTCGTCATTCCGGCGGAGGCCGGAATCCAGTATAGAACGTGAATTATGAAGCCGTGCGTCTATCTT
>DIFG01000007.1 GCA_002419025.1 Deltaproteobacteria bacterium UBA5754
AAGACCACCGTAACCGTAAGTCTTGCGCTTGCCGCTAAAGGGCCGGTCCAGTTGCTCGATTGTGACGTAGAGGAGCCGAATGCGGCCCTTTTCCTGCACCCGGAGATCACCGAGAGGCGCCGTGTGACCGTGGAGGTCCCCAAGATCCGCGAGGAACTCTGCACGTATTGCGGGGCATGCCGGGACATCTGCCGGTTCAATGCCATCACGGTCTTCGGAAAGACCATCATGACATTTCCCGAACTCTGCCACTCCTGTGGCGGGTGTTTCCGGGTCTGCCCAGAGGGAGCGGTCATTCCGGCGGAGCGGGAGGTAGGATGGGTCGAAAAGGGAAACGCCGGCAGGATCTCATTTGTCCATGGTATCCTGAGGATCGGAGAGGCCATGGCCCCTCCTCTCATCTCGGCGGTGAAGGAGATGGCCCAATCGAATGGCCTTGTGGTGTTCGACGCGCCACCTGGTACCTCCTGCCCGGTCGTGGCGACCGTGCGTGACGCGGACTTCGTGATCCTCGTGACCGAGCCGACCCCTTTCGGTTTTCATGACCTGAAGCTCGCGGTCGGTGTCATGAGAAAGCTCGAACTCCCCTTTGGAGTCGTGATAAACCGTGCGGACCTGGGGGACGATCGGGTCCGGACGTGGTGCGGGTCCGAGGGTATTTCCGTCCTTCTCGAGATTCCGTTCGACCGAAAGATCGCCGAGGGGTATTCCCGTGGCGATCCCCTCATCGAAAGCAGGCCGGATCTGCGGACTGATTTCGAAAGGGTTCTCGAGGAGGTGATGCAATGAAAGAGATCCTCGTTCTGAGCGGAAAGGGCGGCACGGGGAAGACCACCCTCACGGGCTCCCTCGCGGCCATCATTTCCAATAAGGTCATGGCGGACTGCGACGTGGATGCAGCGGATCTCCATCTGATCCTCGATCCCGAGCGCGGGGAGCCCAGGGAGTTCTGGTCCGGGGTGAAGGCGGAAGTGGATGCGGAAATGTGCACGGGCTGCGGACTCTGCCACGAGATCTGCAGGTTCGGAGCCATCACCATGGATGATGTCGCTGTCGTAGATCCCCTTGCCTGCGAGGGATGCGGTGTGTGTGCCCATTTCTGTCCGGAAAAGGCGATCCGTCTGAAGGACTGTCTCTGTGGACACTGGTTCGTCTCCCAGACCCGCTTCGGCCCCATGGTGCATGCGGAACTGGGCATAGGGGAGGAAAATTCCGGAAAACTCGTGAGCCTCGTCAAGCGGGAGACCCGGAGACTTGCGGAAGAGACCGGGGCGGAGTGGATCCTCGTTGATGGACCTCCGGGCATCGGCTGCCCGGTGATCGCCTCAGTCTCGGGCACTGATATCATCCTCGCGGTCACCGAGCCCACGCTTTCAGGGCTCCATGATCTCGAACGCCTTCTCGACCTTGCAGGGCATTTCAAGATCCCGGCCGCCGTATGTGTCAACAAGTGGGACATCAACGCGGACATGTCGGGAAGAATCGAAAACTATTGTAGGGAAAAGGGCGTGGCCGTGGCCGGAAGGATCCCTTTCGACACTGCGGTCGTAAAGAGTCTTGTGGCGGGCAAACCCGTCGTCGAGTATGATGACGGGCCTGCCACGTCGGCCATCAAGGAACTCTGGAAGGCCCTCGAAAAGATGGCAGTCGAAAGTGATCGGAACAAGGAGGCACAAAAGTGAGCATGAAGGAACACGCCAAGGGTGCAAACCCCGTCCTTGACGAACAGGACCGCAAGATCCGGGAAAAACTCTCCCAGATCGATCACAAGATCATGGTGATGAGCGGCAAGGGAGGGGTGGGGAAAAGCACGATCGCCGTGAACCTCGCCGTGGGGCTTTCCCTCGAGAACTTCTACGTGGGCCTTCTCGATGTGGATCTCCACGGGCCGAATATCCCCAAGATGCTTGGGGTTGAGAAAGGTGAGCTCCAGAGACGTTCGGACGGCACTGTGGGGCCGGTCTATTATTCCCCGAATCTCAAGTTCATGTCCGTCGAACCACTTCTCCCTGAAAAGGACTCGGCCGTCATGTGGCGCGGCCCCATGAAGACGTCCGCAATCCGCCAGTTCATATACGATATCGAGTGGGGAAAGCTCGACTATCTCGTCATCGACGCCCCACCCGGGACGGGTGATGAACCCATGACCGTGGCCCAGACCATCCCTGACGCCTATGCGGTCGTGGTCACCACGCCCCAGGAGGTCTCGCTCCTCGACGTCAGGAAGTCCATCAGCTTCTGCAATCACGCCAAGATGCCCATCTTGGGGATCGTCGAGAACATGAGCGGCATGATCTGCCCCCACTGCGGCAAGACCATCGACGTATTCAAGAAAGGGGGCGGAGAGAAACTCGCCGAGGAACTCGGCATCCCCTTCCTCGGACGTGTTCCGGTGGACCCTCGTATCGTCACGACCGGGGACGCAGGCAGGCCCATGGTCGCGACCTATCCCAACAGCTACACGGCTGAGGCCTTTGACAAGATCATCAAGAATGCCATCAATGTCACACAGATGCTTGCCCAGCGTCTCAAGGAAGAATCAGAATCGAAGGTTGCCGGAGGTGAAACGAAATGAAGATCGCCCTTCCCATCGATAACGGCATGCTTGCCGGCCATTTCGGCCACGCCTCGAAATTCGCCATCGTCTCCGTTGACGGAGGAAAGATCGGGAAATCCGAGCTCCTTACCCCTCCTCCCCACGAGCCTGGGGTCCTCCCCCGCTGGCTCAAGGATATCGGGGCGACGCACCTTATCTGCGGAGGGATCGGGGCGCGGGCCGTGGAGCTCCTTCAGGAAAGCGGCGTCCAGGTGATCGCCGGGGTTCCTGTCATGGATCCGTCCGAGGCCGTCGAGGCGTTTCTCGCTGGAAGGATCCGGGGCGCCACAGGGCCTACCTGTACAGGCCATGGGCCTGAGGGGCATTCCTGCGGGCACTGACCGAGGAGATTCCGCCATGCCCATCTATGAATTCCGTTGCCGTCTCTGCGGAGAGGTGAGCGAACACCTCCTTTTCTCCTCCGACGCCTCCCCTGCCTGTCCGTCCTGCGGGGCAGGGGACATGGAAAAGCTCATGTCGAGAACGAGCGCAGCCTCCGGGGTCTCTGAGGGGCGTATTCCAGGACCTAAGGATACGGGATGTTGCGGCGAGAGGCCGGGGAGTGCCCCAGGCTGCGCTGGGCCGGGCTCCTGTTGCGGAAGACGTCCCCACTGATATCTCACACCACAGAAGCTATCAGCTACAAGCTGCCAGTTATCAGCTTTTTGATTTTGCTGAAAACTGATAGCTGAAAACTGATAGCTGAAAACTGATAACTGCAAGATGATCCATCTCCTCGATTACGGCGCAGGAAACGTAAGAAGCGTCAGGAACGCCATTCAAAGGCTCGGATTCGAGGTTCGGGACGTGGAACGGGCCTCGGAGATCCTCGATGCGGAAAGGCTCGTCTTTCCCGGCGTAGGGAGCTTCGGGAGCGCCATGGAGACCCTTCGAGGCAGAGGCTATGTCGAGCCCCTTGTTCGGCGCATCAGCGAAGGAAGGCCGTTTCTCGGAATCTGTCTCGGCCTCCAGACCCTCTTTGAAGGGAGCGATGAAGCGCCGGGAGTTCCAGGTCTCGGGGTCATCAAGGGCATGGTCGGGCGTTTCGACGCCCCAGGGCTTTCCGTCCCCCAGATCGGCTGGAACAAGATCCGGGTCTCCAAAAAGACACCGCTTCTCCATGGATACACAGGGGAGCGGCTATATTTCGTCCATTCTTACCGGGCTGTCCCAACCGATGCCAACAGGGACTGGGTCCTTGCGACGACCCGTTACGGCAAGGATTTCATCAGCGCCGTCCTCAAGGGGAACTGCGCCGCAGTCCAGTTCCATCCGGAAAAGAGCGGAGAGGCGGGCCTTGCCATCTTCCGGAATTTTCTCACGAAGAGCGACTTCGACCCGGGGATCCCTGTCGGGCCGGAGGAATCGAATTCGACAGGGCTCGCGAAAAGGATCATCGCCTGTCTCGATGTGCGTGCGAACGACGCAGGCGACCTCGTGGTCACAAAGGGAGACCAGTACGACGTCCGGGAGCGGGGGAGTGTCAGAAACCTGGGAAAACCCGTGGATCTCGCACGCCGGTATTACGAGGATGGCGCAGACGAGATCACCTTCCTGAACATCACCGGGTTCCGGGACTTTCCCCTTGAAGACCAACCTATGCTCGAGGTCCTTCGGCGGACCTCGGAAAATGTCTTCATCCCACTTACCATCGGAGGAGGTATTCGGGCCTTTACCGACACCAGGGGGCGTTTTTCATCCGCCCTCGACGTCGCCTCTGAATATTTCCGCTCAGGCGCGGACAAGGTCTCCATCGGTAGTGACGCGGTCCTTTCGGTGGAGGAGTATCTCCGGACAGGGAAGAAGACAGGGAAGAGCTCCATCGAGGAGATCTCAAGGGTTTACGGGAACCAGGCCGTGGTGGTCTCCGTCGACCCGAGGAGGGTCTATGTGACCTCGCCCAAGGATACCCCGCACCAGACCGTGAAGACCCGGGAACCCGGTCCACAGGGCGAGTCGTTCTGCTGGTTCCAGTGCACGATAAAGGGAGGCCGGGAAGGCAGGGACCTGGACGCAGTCACCTTCGCACGGGCCGTGGAGGAACTCGGGGCCGGGGAGATCCTTCTCAATTCCATCGATCGGGACGGAACGAAACGCGGGTTTGACCTCGAGCTCATCCGCGCCGTGAAGGAGTCCGTGTCCATACCGGTCATCGCATCGAGCGGGGCGGGCAGGATCGAGCACTTCTCCCAGGTCTTTGAGGAGACGGATGCCGATGCCGCCCTTGCCGCCGGGATCTTCCACCGGGGCGAGGTCCCCATCTCAGCGGTCAAGAAACACCTGGAAGAAAAGGGTATTCCTGTCCGCTGAACCGGCTCTCAGATCGGTATGTCCTCAGCATCTTTCGAGATCAGCCTGTAGTCCCCTCCTTTTCCCATCTTTCTCGACGGATCTCCACGAGCTGGGCTAGGATGCTGACCGCAATCTCTTCGGGTGTTTCGGCCCCGATGGGAAGCCCCACAGGGGTCGTGATGCGGGCGAGATCCTCTTCGCTGTGCCCTTCCTCGCGAAGCCTTTTCATGAATGCGGCCTTTTTGCGGATGGAGCCAAGAAGCCCGATGAATCCGGCCTGGGAGCAAAGCCCTGCCTGAACGGCTGCATAATCGAGTTCATGGCTCCGGGTGCAGATGATGATGGCGGTCCTTTCGTCGGGTCGCAAGGCATCGATCGCCTCGGAAGGATCCTTGAGGACGAGTTCGTCCGCATCAGGAAGGCGTTCCCGGCTGAGGAATTCAGCCCTATCGTCTGCTACTGTCACATAAAATCCCACCTGTCCGGCGAGGCGGCACACGGCTGCGCCCACATGGCCCGCCCCTATGATGAAGAGTTTGGGAGCGGGTTTTAGCGGGTCGATGAAGACTTGTGCCGTTCCTCCGCCTGTTCCTGTTTCCGGAGCGGCCTTCACATCCACGGTGATGAGGCGCGGTCTTCCTTTACGTAGTGCTTGTTTTGCCTCTCGAATGACCTCCTGTTCGATGACTCCGCCGCCAAGCGTACCAGAAGTGCTTCCGTCATCCCTGATGAGCATTTTTGACCCCGCCTTTCTCGGGGTTGATCCGGTGGTTTCGACGACGGTAGCAAGGGCGCATGGTCTGCCCTCTTCGAGGATTCGAAGTAGCTCAACAAATGGTTCCGTATCCATCAGGGATTTCTCCTCTATTCATGCAGCAGAAGGGTCATCGGCTCCAAGGCGGCCCATTCTCAGAGATCACTCTCCGCATGAGTTATCCACTGAGCCGGTGAGCCAGGAGCGGCCTTGTCCTTGTCAGGCTTTATACACGATCTCTCCGGTTTTATCGGCTTCCCTGTAAATCAATCCTGGGACATCTTTTATCTGCTGCCATTTGCTGTAGGGGGCCACCAGAAGATCAAACGGCATAAGTATTTTTCCTAACCCTTCACGGATCCGCACGCTTTCCCTTCGCAGGTTTTCCATCTCATCGCCGATGATCACAAGAAAGTCCACGTCACTGTTGCGGCCGTAGGCCTTTCTCACGTAGGAGCCAAAGAGAACGATCTATCGAGGTTGAGCGACTTCAGTGATTTTCCGGATGTCGGATTCAACTTTAGCCGGGGTGATTTCCCAAACATGGAAAGTAGATGCCCTCATAAATTACCCTGGATCCGTGAGCGTGCAGATTGCAATGTCCCTATTGGGCCTGTTGGGGTCAAATTTTACCCCCTGGCGACCTTCTTCCTCCTCTTGTGTCTGTCAGAATAGAGGAAAATATCCTGAATCCGTGAGATAAGCACTCAACCTTTCAATTTTACAGAATAAGCCGGCGGCCGGGGTATTTGTTCCG
>DIFG01000082.1 GCA_002419025.1 Deltaproteobacteria bacterium UBA5754
ATTCCTCACGAAATGACGAAGAGCCACTTTTTACATCATGGCGAACGAAGAGGCCGATATGTCGGATTCCTGACGTATCAATAAAGGTTTTTTTATGACGGAAACAAAGACTATACGAAATTTCTCCATAATAGCCCACATAGACCATGGGAAATCCACACTTGCCGACCGCCTTCTCGAAAGGACTGGCGTGGTCTCGAGCCGGGAGATGAAGGAACAATTTCTGGACCGGATGGATCTCGAGCGGGAGCGGGGAATCACGATCAAGTCCCAGACGGTTCGGCTTCCCTACCGGGCAAGGGATGGAAAGACCTATGTCCTGAATCTAATAGACACACCCGGACATGTGGATTTTTCCTATGAGGTCTCCCGGAGTCTTGCCGCCTGCGAGGGTGCCCTCCTCGTGGTGGATGCGAGCCAGGGAGTGGAGGCACAGACCCTCGCAAACGTTTATCTGGCCATGGACAACAATCTCGAGATCATTCCCGTCCTCAACAAGATCGATCTTCCGAGCGCAGAACCCGCACGCGTGGAACGGGAGGTCGAGGAGATCATCGGGCTCGATGCCTCGGAGGCCATTCGGGCCAGCGCCAAGGCGGGGATCGGTGTGGATGATATCCTCGAGGCCGTGGTTGCGAAGATCCCCGCTCCCCATGGGAGCCCGGACTCCCCCTTGAAAGCCCTCATTTTCGACTCCTGGTTCGATCCCTATCAGGGATCTGTGGTCCTTGTGCGCATATTCGACGGGATTCTGCGGCCGGGCATGCGGATCCGCATGATGGCGACCGGACAGACGCACGAGGTGGAAAGGGTAGGCGTCTTCAGCCCGTCCGCCTGCGACGTATCCGAGCTTTCCGCAGGGGAGGTGGGCTTTTTCACGGCTGGCATCAAGGAGGTGCGTCTGACCAAGATCGGGGACACGGTGACCGATGACCGCCGTCCGGCCGAGAAGCCGCTTCCGGGTTTCAAGCGGGTCAAGCCCATGGTCTTCTGCGGGCTTTATCCCGTGGATCCGGCCCAGTACGATCAGCTCAAGGAGGCCGTGGAGAAACTTTGGCTCAATGATCCGGCCTTTTCTTACGAGCCCGAGAGTTCAGCCGCGCTCGGTTTCGGATTCCGATGCGGTTTTCTGGGCCTTCTCCATCTTGAGATCGTCCAGGAGAGGCTCGAACGGGAATACGGGCTCTCCCTCATCAGCACCGCCCCCTCGGTCCCGTACCAGGTGAAACTTACGGGTGGAGAGGTCCTCCTGATCCAAAATCCGGCCCAGATGCCCGAGCCGGGGCGGATCGCCGAGGTGGCCGAGCCCCATGTCACCATGGAGATCTATACTCCCAAGGACTATGTGGGCCCGGTCATGGGGCTCTGCGACGAAAAGCGGGGAAGACAGATCGACATGCGTTATCTTACGGCAGAGCGGGTCCTTCTCAAATATGACATCCCCTTCAGCGAGATCGTACTCGACTTCTATGACCGGTTGAAATCCGCAAGCCGCGGGTACGCCTCCATCGATTACGACTTTTCGGAATACCGCCCATCCAGACTCGTCAAGCTCGACATCCTCATCAATAAACAGCCTGTCGACGCCCTCTCCGTCATCGTTCATCAGGACAAGGCCTATTACCGGGGCAGGGACATCGTGGAACGGCTCAGGAAGGAGATCCCCCGCCAGCTTTTCGAGGTAGTCATCCAGGCTGCAGTGGGCTCAAAGGTCATCGCCCGTGAACGGATCCCTCCCCTGAGAAAGGACGTGACCTCCAAGTGTTACGGCGGAGATATCACCCGAAAGCGAAAGCTCCTCGAGAAACAGAAGGAGGGAAAGAAACGCATGAAGCAGGTGGGACAGGTGGACATCCCCCAAGAGGCCTTTCTGAGTGTCCTCAAGGCATAGGTCTGGGGGTGAGTATATCTTGCGCCCGGCGTTCGGCATGACTATTATCCCCAACCCATGAACAGAGGAAAGCCGCCGGGAGCTGGGGTCATCCCGAAGAAGAATTCGAGGAACGTTGTATGGGAATACGCCCAGGCGATCCTCATCGCCCTCGTCCTCGCGCTCCTGATACGGACCTTTGTCGTCCAGGCGTTCAAGATCCCCTCCGGTTCCATGATCAAGACGCTCCTCATCGGGGATCACCTCCTTGTGAACAAGTTTGTGTACGGGGTAAGGAATCCCCTGACACGGGCCATGTGGGTGCCTATCGGCCAGCCACAGCGAGGGGACGTAGTCGTTTTCATATACCCGGTCGAGCCCGAAAAGGATTTCATAAAGCGGGTAATCGGGGTCGGTGGGGACACGGTAGAGATCAGGGACAAAAAGGTCTTTGTCAATGGCGAGCTGTTCCCGGACCCTCCGGGAGTACAGCATACTGACCCCCATATCATTCCAGGTTCCCTCCAGCCCAGGGACAACATGGGGCCTGTCACGGTCCCGGAAGGGAGCCTTTTCGTCCTCGGCGACAACCGCGATCAGAGTTATGACAGCAGGTTCTGGGGTTTTGTCCCGGTGAAGGACGTGAAGGGGAAGGCCTTCATCATCTATTGGTCCTGGGACGGGAATCGCTTTCTGCCCAGATTTGATCGGCTGGGAAGACTCATCCACTAATTTGTGCAGGCCTTTTTCCCAAGGTTCGGAATCCTTTGATCTTCTTCTTGACACTGTAGAGGACTAATGGTAGAGAAAACCCCTGCATTCGGGCGGGTAGCTCAGCGGAAGAGCATCGGCCTTACAAGCCGGGGGTCACAGGTTCAAATCCTGTTCCGCCTACCAGCCTCTTGATATCTTCTTTGCGGAGCCGTAGTTCAGCCGGTTAGAACGCTGGCCTGTCACGCCAGAGGTCGCGGGTTCGAGTCCCGTCGGCTCCGCCAATCTTCTCTGATCTCTTTTCTTCCAATCCGTTTTCTGCCAACCGCCCGAATCAGTAAGCCGTCGCCCGGGGTGTTTTTGGAGTGAGGCGATTCTCCTTTCACAGTAGAGTGTGGGGCGGGAGCGTCATCGCGTGTCTCCGCAGATGTCACCGAATCGTCACGCAACTGTCATCTTCTTGTAACAAACATGCCTTATACATGGTTCGTAACACGAACTTCGAATGGTTGACCGATCCAGAAAGGATGGGTTTGACCGTCGGGGCCATCGTTTGTGCGCTTCATGGTCGGGATGGCCCCGACGGACATTGCGTGCGAATCGTGGCCGATGGGGCAAAGGAGGTGATGGTTTTTTTCATGGGCATGTGTCCAGTTTTGGCAGACAGGGTGGATCATAGAGGTGATGATTTCAGGAGCGACCAGAAAAAACCAGAAAAAGGAGAAGAGAGATGATGATTTTGAAAAGATATGTTGGGTCCTTGATGATGGCCGTCGCCATGCTCCTCATGGCAAGCGCGGCCTGCGCTACACCGGCAAAGTACGTATTTTTCTTCCTCGGCGACGGGATGGCCAGTTCCCAGATACAGGCGACCGAGGCCTATCTCACCACCATCAACGGCGGATCCGCAATGGTTGCCGCCGACCTCCTCAGGCCCGAGAACCGGCTTAACATGAGCAAGATGGAGGTTTCCGGCATGCAGACCACCTACGACTCCTACGCCCTTATGACCGACTCAGCGTCCTCGGCCACGGCCTTTGCCTGTGGTCTCAAGACCAGAAGCGGTGTGATCGGCATGGACGACACGAAGACGACCTCTTACAAGAGCATCGCCCAGCTCGCGCACGAGGGAGGCAAACGGGTCGGTGTCATCAGCAGCGTATCCCTTGATCACGCCACCCCGGCTGCCTATTATGCAAGCGTCCCGAGCCGCAGTTACATGAACAACATCGGCACCCAGATGGCTGCGAGCGGCTATGAGTTCTTCGGCGGCGGCGGACTCGTCAAGCCCACTGCAGAGCTCAGCGGCACCGGCGACACCGACAACGACGTCTGGGCCCTTCTCGAGCAGAACGGCTATGTGGTCCTGGATACAAAGGAAGAGATCCTCGCACAGAAGGCCAATCCCCGGGACAAGGTGGTCTGCATCAACGAATTTCTGCCTGACTCCAGCAAGTCCATGCCATACGCCATTGACCGCCCTGACACCAACCTTACTTTGGCCGAGATGACCGAGGTGGCCATTGCCACGCTCATGTCCGGGACCGGCAACAGTAGCCGACTCTTCAATCTTAATCGAAGCGACGGATTCTTTCTCATGGTAGAAGGCGGGAAGATTGACTGGGCCTGCCACGCCAACGACGCCATGGCTACCATTGGAGACATGCTGGACTTCGACGCCGCCATTGGAGTGGCACTCGATTTCTACAACAAATATCCCAATGATACCCTGATTGTCGTGACCGGCGACCACGAGACGGGCGGTATGTCCATAGGTCACGCCACCACCGGATACAAGGCCTATTACGAGAAGCTCCTCGGCCAGAAGCACAGTTACGAGTATTTCGACTCCACCATGTGGACCCCCCACGAGGAGGCGAACGAGGCAGCGGTCTGCGCCAACTGGCAGGCCCCGAACAACCTGGAAAGCGACGCCACTATGATGGGCTGGATCCAGAACGAGTTCGGCCTCGACTACAGCACGCTCAACGACTACCAGAAACAGAAGCTCGAGGATGCCTATGACAAGTCCATGTGCGAGGTGAATGACAACAGTGATTCGGAAAACACACTCCTTTATGGCGGATATAATCCGATCACCGTTACCTTGACCCATATCCTGAATGAGGTGGCCAGCGTGGGCTGGACATCCTATTCCCATACGGGCGTGCCTGTCCCGATCTTCGCCCAAGGCCGTTACGACTATCTTTTTGCAGGTTTTTACGACAACACGGACATAGCGAAGAAGATGGCCAGGGCCATGAATCTTCCTCCTGTTCCCGTCCAGAAATAGGACTTCTCCTGCCAAAGCATAGGCATAACCGACCACCTTTCCAGCGAGTGGCGCCGAGGCCTGACACGGCGCCACTCTTTTTTTTGAGGTTTTCATGAACGGAGTCCGCCGCGACTGGTTTTTTTCCATCGTCATTGCACTGAGTTGTCTTCTTCTTGCATGGAACGACCCTCTGGGCCTGCCCGGAGGCAACCTGAACGGACTCCACTGCCGGGGGCTCGTGACCGCGGTCGATAACAGCCATGTAAGGACGAACCTCATCGTCAAGACCGAGGAACAGCTCCTGACCGTGCGGTTCCTTGACGGCCCACATAAGGGCCGTGAGGTGCACGTGGACAACATGCTCTCCGGAAAGCTCGAATTCGACGAGTTCTACAAACCGGGCGATGTGGTACTCATCGAGTACGACGCCCCTGATGGGGAACCGGCCAACGCCTTGGCCCGCGGTCATTATAGGCTTCATCTGCAGGCCCTCCTTATCGGTATCTTCGTCCTCCTGCTCCTTGCAGTGGCAGGCGTGACAGGCCTCAAGGCCGCCCTTTCATTCATATTTGCGGCCCTCGTGCTCTGGAGGCTCTTTTTCCCCCTGCTTCTCAGGGGTTATCCCCCGATATCGACAGGTCTTGCCATCGTGGCCCTGCTCACCGCAGTAATCACCTTTATGGTCGGGGGGGTGAACAGACGGGGCGTGGCCACGTTTGTCGGCTCCATGCTCGGGGTGCTTCTGACCTGCGGACTTGCGGTCTGGTTTGCCCGGGCGTTCAGCCTGCACGGGGCAGTCCGTCCATTTGCCGAGACCCTCCTCTATTCAGGGTATTACGATCTCGATCTCACCGGGATATTTGTGGCGAGCGTTTTCATCGCTTCATCCGGGGCGGTTATGGATCTGGCCATGGACATCGCCGCTTCCATGGACGAGATCAAACGAAAGCATCCCGGGATCGGATTGGCGGAGCACGTCTTTTCCGGGCTTCGGGTGGGACGGGCCGTGACAGGCACCATGACCACCACTCTACTTCTCGCCTACTCGAGCAGCCACATCGCTATGTTCCTGCTTTTCATGACCAAAGGGCTTCCGGCGGAGAACATTCTGAACGCGCCGTTCGTTGCTGCGGAGGTGCTTAATATCCTGGTGGGGAGCTTTGGACTCGTCACCGTCGCCCCGTTCACCGCAGTTGTCTCAGGACTGCTCTACAGAGGATATGCGGGCAAAGGGGAGTGAGAGAGGGGGCGAGATATCTTTTTACAGGCCAGCCTGTTTGCCTTTTTCCATGGCCGTGAGGATCGCGTCTCGCGTCCTGGAGGCGATCTCTTCGACCGTCCATGTGTCTGGAAAGAGAGGATCGAGAAAACGGACACGTATCCTTCCAGGACGGGGAAAAGCGCGTCGAAAGGAGTAGATCTCGTATGCCCCGCTGATTGCGATAGGCATGACCGGGGCACCGAGTTCCCGGGCAAGGATGGCAAATGCCTTCTTGAAGGGGAGGAGGGAGCCGTCCCGGCTCCTGGCCCCCTCGGGAAAGATGACGATGTCCTTTCCCTGTCTCAGAAGGGTTGCCGCGGTCTTGAGGGATACAGCGAGGTTTCTGTCCACGTCGATGGTGACGACGTGAAAGGCCCTGGCGATCCTTTTTTTGAAACTTCCCCGAAAATAAAGCTCGTTTGCGAGGAAATAGGTGGAGTCGAGCCGTGCTGGAGGAAGGGATCCCAGGACGAGAAATCCATCGAGATAGCTCTGGTGGTTAGGGGCGAAGATGCATGGCGATGGAGGAATGCACTCGGTTCCGGAGATGGTGACGCGGAAATATGTTCGAAAGAGGATGCGAAGGACCCCCCTCAGGGCCTGGATGGGGGCCTGGGATGAAGCGAGATCGAGGGAAACGCCTTCTGCAAGGACCTCTGACCAGCCCCCGGTCCGTGTCTCGGCCACGCGGCTTTTTGCCCTGTCTATATGGGAAATCAGGTCGTTAAAGACGAGCAGGCGGGATAGGGCGGTTTCATCGAGGGAGAGCCCAAAGGATTTTTCAATGAAGTGGAGGAGTTCCACCTTGTCGAGTGAGTCGAGTCCGAGGTCGATCTCGAGGTGGGAGTCCGGCCTGATCGGGCCATGTCCAGTACTCATCAGGTAATCTGAAAGGATTCGGAAGGTCTCGCCCGCTTCCTCGATTTTCCCTTCCTGTTCGGGTTGTTCAACCCGCGCCGTAAGAAGATGGCGTTTGATCTTCCCGAGCCGGGTCTTGGGGAATTCCTCGCGCACGATCTCGAACCCGGCGAGTTTCCTGAATGCGGGCGCCTCCCTGTTGTAACGGTCGACTACGTCCCATTTGAGTTTCTCTTCGAGATTGACGACCCTGAGGGCCTTCATGGCCTCGAAATCCGGGAGGATCAGGGCGTGGAGACGGCCTTTGCGCTCGATGACAGCGACCTCCCTGACGAGATCGCTCGTTCGTACAATCTCATTCTCGACCTCTTCTGGATTGACGTTCTTTCCGCTCGCAAGGACGATGATGTCCTTTTTCCGGCCGATGATGAAGAGATACCCGTCTTCGTCCACGTATCCCAGGTCTCCGGTGTGGAACCAGCCGTTTTTGAGGGCTTCCCGCGTCTCTTTTTCCAGCCCGAGGTATCCGGACATGACGTTCGGACCCTTGACGAGGATCTCTCCGTCCTCAATGGAAAGGGTTACCCCGGACAAGGGGAGTCCGGCGGAACCGATCCGGATCCGCCCAGGAGGGTTGAACGTACAGATGGGAGCCGTCTCAGTGAGACCGTAGCCCTCGATGACAGGAAGTCCGAGGATGAGTAGGTCGCGTATGATCGCCTCGTCGAGCTTGGCGCCGCCGCTTACGAAATATTTAATGCTCCTGCCGAGGCGCCTCCGTATCGGTGCGAACACGGCCCGCCCAAGGGCCGTCGAGCCTGTTGATCGACACAGGCGATAGGCGAGGGCCATGGGCATGTAGGCCTGGATCCTCTCCATGATGGAGCGGTGGAGGGCCTCGAAGAACCGGGGGACACCTACGAGGATCGTGACCCCGTATTCCTTCATGCACCGAAGGATTTCGTCGCTTGCGGGCCTATCCACAAGCACTATCGCGGCCCCGAGATGAAGCGGAAGAAGGAGGGTGACCATCAGTGGGTATGAGTGGTGGAAAGGGAGAAAGGAGAGAAGCACGTCTTTCGAGGAGGCGATCCGCGCCTCCTCTATCCCGCTGATGTTGGAATAGAGGTTGGCGAAGGTGAGCATGACCCCCTTGGGTCTTCCCGTGGTCCCTGAGGTATAGAGTATAGCAGCCACTTCCGACGGGTCACGTTTCACGGTTGGGGAAGGAGGGGCCGGGCCTTTAGGGCCTTGGTCCTCGAGGAGGACGAGTCCGGCCTTGGAGCCGGCCTCCACGAGGGCGCGTCTGACCTTTTCTTCCGTTTCCCTCGAGGCGATAATCATTTCGGGCCGGGAGTCCTGAAGGAAATGGACGAGATCTGCGGGCCGGGAGAGGGCGTCGATCGGGATGGCGGTTCCTCCCCGGTCCCAGATGGCAAAGAGGGCGGATATCCATTCCGGGCGGTTTTCCGCGCAGAGGAGCACCCGCCCGCCCCTGGGAATGGTGAGTCTATGAGAGAAGGCCCGGGAGAGGTGGATGAGGTCCCCGTACAATACCTTCCTGTCTCGGTGGATAACGGCCGTCTTCCCGAAATCGCGAAGGACCATGGAACCGTCTCAGGAACGGATGACGAGAAAGCTGCCTGCCATGATGAGACATGCGCCGAGGAGGAGCCGGGAGACGGAGAGGTCCCTCCACTCGGAAAAGACGACAAGGGCGAGGGCCACTGCGATTAATGTGTTCGTGTTGTAAATGGGTACGAGCTTGGAAAGGGGGGCGGAGAATCTGGTGATGGCAATGGCGATGAGGGCCGTGGCCGCTGACCAGAGGATGCCCACGCACCAGGCAAGCGCAGCGGATCGCAGGGTTGCCGTCCGTTCCGGAACGAGCCAGCCCACAACAATGCCCACTGTGATGACCCCGGCGCCTATGGAAAGGAGGTACGGCCCGATCCCGATCCCGCCTCCAGCCGATCCCTTCTGGATGACGTTTGAAAGCCCGAAGAGAAGGGCGGGGAGGAGGCCTCCGATGACAAGGCCGGCCGTTTCAAAGGACATGTTCCCTCAGCCCCCTTTTTTCTCTTCCCCTTGGCCTGCTGCCTTGGCCCTGGTGATGAATGGGGCGAAAAGATCGATTGGGATGGGAAAGAGGGTGGTCGAATTGTTTTCGGCGGCCACCTCACGGAGCGTCTGGAGATAGCGGAGCTGAAGGGCCTCGGGGGCCTTGTGTATGATGATTGCGGCCTCGGCGAGTTTTTCCGCGGCCTGGTATTCTCCCTCGGCGTTGATGATCTTGGACCGCCTCTCGCGTTCGGCTTCGGCCTGCTTGGCCATGGCCCGTTTCATGGCCTCAGGCAGATCGATCTCCTTGACCTCCACCTTTCCAACCTTCACCCCCCAGGGTTCGGTGTCCAGGTCGAGGATCCCCTGGATCTTGGTGTTTATCTTCTCGCGTTCGGCAAGGAGTTCGTCCAGCTCCGCCTGGCCGCAGATGCTACGGAGCGTGGTCTGGGCGAGCTGAGAGGTGGCGAAGAGGAAGTTTTCCACGTCAACAACGGCCCGCACAGGTTCCATGACGCGGAAGTAAACAACGGCGCTCACCTTCACCGAGACGTTGTCACGGGTGATGATGTCCTGAGGCGGGACATCGAGGGTGACGGTCCTAAGATCCACCTTTCGCATCTTGTCGAGGATGGGGATAAGGATGAAGATCCCGGGGCCTTTGGCGCCGATCACCCTTCCAAGGCGGAATATCACGGCCCGTTCGTATTCATTCATGACCTTGATGCAGGATATGATGAGGATCAGGAGGACAATAACGATGAATATGGGATAAGTGATCATCTTTTTGCTCCTTTTTTTTGTGTCGTGACCTCGAGTGTGAGGCCCTTCAATCCGGTAACAGTGATCTCTTCCCCCTTCTCGATGAATTCCTCGCTTACCGCGTTCCAGATCTCCCCGTGGACGAAGACCTTCCCGCCCTTGTGACCGATCGGTTCGTGGACCGTTCCGGTCTCGCCGATCAGGCCCTCGGATCCGCTCAAGGGGCGGGCGATCGCGGCCTTGCCGGCGAGATAGATGACAAGGGCAAAAAAGACGCCGACTGCAAGAATGGTCGGGATCAGGACCTCCATAGCGACTGCGATACCGGTTTCCGCAGTATCGAAAAGCATAAGGGATCCGAGAAGGAGGGCCACGGTCCCCGATATCCCGAGGATGCCGTAGCTCGTCACGAAGAGTTCGAGGACGAGGAGCAGGCCCGAAAGGAGGATAAGGAGAAGACCGGTTGTGTTCACCGGCAGGGCCTGGAGGGCGAAGAGGCCGAGCAGCAGGCTGATGGCGCCGACCGTTCCGGGAAAGATGGCCCCGGGGTGGGCGAGCTCGAAATAGAGCCCTGCGATTCCTGCCATCATGAGCAGATAGGCAATGTTGGGGTCTGCGATCGTTGAGAGGATCTGCTCTCTAAGGTTGGGTTCGAGGGTGATGACCTCGAAGGGTGTATCTGGTCGAAGGGAGGTGATCCGCGAAGGAAGTTGCTGGACGAGGTCGTCGAAATCCCGCGCTACAAGGTCGATGACCCCGAGTTCGAGGGCCTCCCGGTCCGTGGCTGAGACGCTTTCCCGGACAGCTCTTTCCGCCCAGGTGGCGTTTTTCCCTCGCTCGGAGGCAATGCTTCTGGCCATGGCCGCGATGTCGTTTTCTGCCTTGGCCCCGGAGACCGAATCCTTTTCGTCCTTCTGTCCGATGCCGACCGGATGAGCGGCGCCAATGTTCGTCCCTGGGGCCATGGCCGCGACGTGGGCTGAAAGGGTGAGGATGGCGCCGGCGGATGCGGCCTGGGCGCCGGACGGGGCCACGTAGACCACAACTGGGACCGACGAGGTCATGACGGCCTGGATCATGTCCCTAAGCGTTGAGACCAGGCCGCCCGGTGTGTCGAGTTCCACCACGAGGCAGGCGGCCCCCGATGCCTGGGCGGTCGAGAGGGCCCGCATGAAGAACTGGGAGATGCCTGGGTTGATGCTTCCTTCTATACGGATTCGGTAGATGGTTGGGGATGTCCTTACGTCAGAATCACCGGATCCCCAAGCCATGCAAGGAGAAAGGACCAGCGCCCCTGCTACGAAAAGGGCGGACAGGAGCTGGGCTGCTGCGGATTTAGCTGCCTTCATGGGCCCTCTGGAGCATCTGAAGGTCCTGCCACGCCTCGCGTTTGAGGGCGAGGAGGCGCTCTCCCTGGAATCTCAGGAGATAGGCGGGGTGGTACGTTACGATGACCTTTATTCCGTTCATTTCATGAAATTTTCCCCGGAAAGACCTGATCGGGGCCTTTCTTCCTATAAGGGTCGAGGCTGCAACGAGGCCGAGGGCGAGGATGAATTCCGGGGCGATGACGCGGATCTGGTCTAGAAGGAAAGGCGTGCAGGCGGCTATTTCTGCCTGTTCAGGCGCGCGGTTTCGGGGCGGCCGGCACTTGACGACGCTCGTGATGAACACCTCGTTCCGGGTGAGACCGATGGCCGCGAGCATGCGTGTGAGAAGTTCCCCGGACGGTCCGACAAAGGGCCGGCCCGTCTCGTCTTCCTCGCGTCCGGGCGCCTCCCCGATCACCATGATTCGGGCCTTTTCCGGGCCTTCTCCAAAGACGATCCTTTGTCTTGTGGCATGAAGCCCGCAGCGGGTGCACTCCCCAAGTTCCGCGCGTATCTCGGCCAGGGTCCCGGGCCGCCGTGACGGGGCATGCGGGCCCGTCTTGTTTTGAGGTGGGCCGTTTGGCCCGCCCGCGGCCTGCGGCGCCTCCCTGCCCGCAGTGGGTGCGCGCGGGGCTTTTGTCTCCGAGGCGCCGAGAAAGCGCCGTACTGCCTCGGTGCGGGGGACGAAAGTCGCCCCGATCTGGCGCGTGAAACGCAGCCAGCCGGAAACGGATGCGAGGAGATCACGGTCCTTCACGGCCGTCTGGCCCACAGGGAGAGCAGTGCCGCAAGGGATGACCCGATAACGATGCCGGCCACGTCCACGACCCAGTCCACGGGATCCGACATGCGGCCGGGGATGACTGATTGATACGTTTCGTCCAGAAGACCGTATATCGAGCCCATGAAAGAGGCCTGGACAAGGGATCCGGCCCGTGTGGACCGGGGCGCCGACATCCTCCACCACATGAGGAGGCAGCCGAAGATGAGGTAGACGAAAAAGTGGATGGTGGCGAAGCTGACAGGGACATGTGGAAGCCTCATGCCCGGAACGGAAGAGGCGCCGAGGATCATTCCTGCGAAGGCGAGCGAGAGGAGGGCTGGGCCCCGTGGGTGCGGATGGGCTGAAGGTGCCATTTTGAGAGGATCTTTCATTCCAAATTATGCAGCTCGCAAGTTTGATGGTCTCGTAAAAAGTCGAAAATTCCAATTTGGCGTCATTCCGGNNCAATATGTTCTGGATGCCGGATCAAGTCCGGCATGACGAGTCCGGCACTTTTTACGAATCCATCAAGTTTGGCGAAGATGCGACGCAAAGGGATGTGATTCAGTCTCTGTGCTCTCTGTGGTTATTAGGTTCATGCGCCTTGACTCGATTTTCAGAATAAACTATGTATGATCGCACTGCAAAAACCTCAAAATCTGATCCCGCTCAAAAAGCCCGAGATGCAAGGCGCGAAATTTTCCAGAAATGAGGCGTAGTTGGCGTACGCCGCAGTGACTGGAAAATTGAAGTAACGCCGCAGATCGGGTTTTTTCAGGGGGGATCATGTATGATTCGCTGTCATTATTGCGGTAGTCACGCATCATAAGGAGCCCGCCGTGGGCGAAGAAAGTCTTGTTATCCAGCAGAGGAAGGAGAAGGCGGAGGCCCTGGAAAAATCGGGGGTCCCACTCTTCCCGAACGTGGTCGCCCGTCCACGGCCCATTGGCCCAATCGTAGAGGCATATGGAAGCGCGGATAGAGAGGCATTGGAACAGGTCTCAGAGGAGTTTCGTGTCTCCGGGCGCATCATGTCCCTACGCCGTTTCGGAAAGGCCGCCTTTTTGCATGTCCAGGACGGCTCAGGTCGAATCCAGGTCCACGTGAGCCGGGACCGGATCGGGACCGAAGCCTATGACATATTCAAGAGGTTCGACATCGGTGATATCGTCCTGGTCCAGGGAAGGCCCTTTCGTACGAGCACTGGCGAACTTACCCTGGAGGCCGGAGTCATCGCGCTGGTGACAAAGTCCCTCCATCCCCTGCCTGAGAAATATCATGGGGTACGCGACGTAGAGCTGAGGTATCGCCAGCGCTATGTGGATCTTGTCATGAACGAGGAGGTGCGCAAGGTCTTCAGAACCCGGTCCCGCATCATCCAGATCATTCGTGAGTATCTGGACGAGGAGGGCTTTCTCGAGGTAGAGACCCCGATGATGCAGCCCATCGTGGGGGGCGCGACCGCCAGGCCATTCAAGACCCACCATAACGCCCTCGGAATCGATCTCTTTCTCCGCATCGCACCGGAGCTCTATCTGAAACGCCTGCTGGTGGGGGGGTTCGAACGGGTTTTTGAACTCAACCGCAATTTCCGTAACGAGGGGATCTCCATCCAGCACAACCCCGAATTTACCATGCTCGAGTTCTACGAGGCCTATGCCACGTACGAAGATCTCATGGACCGCACCGAGGCCCTCTTCACTCGAATCTCACGAGAGATCACCGGGGGGCTCTTGGTCGAATACCAGGGAAAAGTCATCGATCTTACTCCCCCGTGGCGCCGGATGACACTTGCCGATTCCCTTGTCCAGGTCGGTGGGATACCTGAGGCCGAACTCTCTAAGAGGACCGCCATCGAAAGGAGGCTTCGGGATCTTGGCAATCCCTTGAAGGGCGAAGAGCCCTTCGGGAAGCTCCTCACCAAGCTGTTCGATCTCCTTGTGGAACCCAGACTCGTCAACCCCACGTTCATTACGCATTACCCGACAGACGTCTCTCCACTTGCCAGGAGAAACGCCGCCGATCCATCGGTCACGGACCGGTTCGAGCTCTTCATCGCCGGGCGCGAGATGGGGAATGCCTTTTCCGAACTGAACGATCCAAGGGATCAGTATGCACGTTTTCGAGAGCAGATCGAAAAAAGGGGAGATGATGAGGAGATCCCTCCTGTCCTTGACGAGGACTATGTGCACGCCCTCGAGATCGGCATGCCTCCGGCAGCGGGAGAAGGGATCGGAATCGATCGCCTCGTCATGCTCTTCACGGATTCCCCATCCATCAGGGACGTGATCCTTTTCCCCCAGCTCCGGCCCGCGATGTGATTCCCTGCGTGTCCCTCCCTTTTGAATGGTTCGTGGCCCTGAGGTATCTAAGGGCCAAGCGCAAACAGGCGTTCATATCACTCATATCGGTCATATCCATCGCCGGGGTTGCAGTGGGTGTGATGGCCCTCATCGTGGTCATCTCAGTGATGGGCGGTTTCGAGGATCATTTGCGAAACAAGATCCTCGGCATCAATGCCCATGTGATCGTACGATCCGCAACCGGCCCATTCGATGACCGGACAGTCATTTCGAAGATCAGAGATGTGAAGGTCCCGCCAGAGGGCCTTTTGGGCCGTCTGCGGGGATGGATCTCCGGAGACGGAGGAGGAGCACGCGTGGAGGCCGTAACACCGTTCGTCTTCATCCAGGCCCTCATGAGTTCTGGAAACGCGGTCAGCGGCGCGGTCATCCGGGGAGTGGACCCCGGTACCGTCTCATCGGTACTCAGATTCGAAGAGGGATCATCGGGGGAATGGATTGCGGCCCTTGAAAAACCAGGAGAGGGGCTCCCGCCCATCGTCCTCGGGGATGGGCTTGCCCAGACCCTTGGGGTGGAAAGGGGTGCCACGGTACAGATAATCCTGCCCGGAGGCACGATCTCTCCCGTGGGCATGCTCCCCAAGATCCGGGGTTTTCGCGTGGTCGGGTTCGTTTCCACGGGCATGTACGATTACGATGCATCCCTTGCCTTTGTTCGTATCGTGGATGCCCAGCGCCTTCTCGGGATCGGAGACAGGGTTCATGGCCTTGAGGTTCGGATATCCGACATCTATGCAGCGGACAGGGTCTCGCATTACATGCAGGAAAGGCTCGGGTTTCCGTATTCTGTTCTAGACTGGCAACAGCTCAGCAGAAACCTTTTTTCTGCCCTCAAGCTGGAAAAGCTCGCCATGTTCATCATCTTGACACTCATCGTACTGGTCGCGGCCTTCAATATAGTGAGCACCTTGATCATGCTCGTCATGGAGAAGCATCAGGACATCGCGGTTCTCAAAGCCCTCGGGGCACGAGACGGCCAGATCATGAAGATCTTCGTCCTGACAGGGTTTTTCGTGGGTCTCATCGGGACAGGAATCGGTGTGGGCCTGGGGCTTGCAATCTGCGAGATCCTTAGAAGATACCGTTTCATCACCATCCCCAAAGACGTCTATTTTACGGACACTATTCCGGTGCTCCTCAATCCGGCGGATGTGGTCATAATCGCTGTTTCCGCCGTCATTATCTGTTTTCTCGCGACCATTTATCCGGCACGCCAGGCCTCACGGGTCGATCCGGCTGAGGCCTTGCGGATCGGATGAAGGTTTCGCAAAGGGGTTGACAATCCTGGGGCGAACCTGTATTTATTCCGGGCTTTGTACATGGTATGAATATCCTTATGCAAAGCCCTGACGGGGAGCTCAAGGGAGCGACCTTTTATTTTTTTTGACACGGAGTGTCTATGCCCACAATTAATCAGCTTGTTCGAAGAGGCCGCGAAAAACTCAAGCGCAAGACCAAGGCTCCTGCGCTCGACGCATGCCCGCAAAAAAGGGGGGTATGCACCCGGGTATACACGACAACGCCGAAAAAACCGAATTCGGCGCTCAGGAAGGTGGCGCGTGTCCGTCTTACAAACGGCATGGAGGTCACATCCTACATTCCGGGGATCGGTCACAATCTCCAGGAGCATTCTGTTGTCCTCATTCGAGGCGGACGCGTGAAGGACCTCCCTGGTGTCCGGTATCACATCATTCGCGGCACCCTTGATGCCTTGGGCGTTCAGGACAGGCGACGCAGCCGATCCAAATACGGCACCAAACGGCCGAAGTAGTCGCACGGAGCACAGGCGAAAACTCGAGACAGGACGGAATAGACGGATATGCCGAGACGGAGAGAGGTTTCCAAGAGAAAGATCGCTGCGGACCCGAAGTATGGAAGTGTGCTCGTGTCCAAGTTTACGAACGGTTTCATGAAGCAGGGTAAAAAGAGCTTGGCCCTAGGTATTCTTTATGATTCGTTAGAGATCGTGGAGAGAAAGACCAAAGAGGATCCTCTGAAGGTCTTCGAGAAGGCCGTCGAGAACATCCAGCCCATAGTAGAGGTCAGGTCCCGCAGAGTTGGAGGAGCCACGTATCAGGTCCCTGTTGAGGTAAGGCCGGAACGTAGGCGGGCCCTTGCCATTAGGTGGATAGTGGGATTCGCCCGAAAGCGTGGCGAAAAGAATATGGCGCAGAGGCTGGCCGGCGAGTTGATAGATGCATTTCAGCAGAAAGGCTCTGCCTTCAAGAAGAAGGAAGATACCCATCGCATGGCGGAGGCAAACAAGGCCTTTGCCCATTATCGCTGGTAAGGCGTTTGTAAGGAGATAGTCATGGGCAAGAAGAAATTTGAGCGTGTGAAGCCTCACGTCAATGTGGGCACGATAGGACACATCGATCATGGCAAGACGACCCTGACCGCGGCGATCACCCGTGTGCTGGCTGAGAAGGGGGGTGCTGAATTTGTACCTTTTGACCAGATCGACAAGGCGCCTGAGGAGCGGGAGCGCGGCATCACCATAGCGACGGCGCACGTGGAGTATGAGACGGCCAAGCGTCATTATGCGCATGTGGACTGCCCTGGGCATGCTGACTATATCAAGAACATGATCACGGGTGCGGCCCAGATGGACGGTGCGATCCTTGTGGTGGGGGCTGATGACGGGCCCATGCCTCAGACTCGGGAGCACATCCTTCTTGCGCGGCAGGTGGGGGTCCCTGCGATCGTGGTTTTTTTGAACAAGTGTGACATGGTGGACGATCCTGAGCTTTTGGAGCTTGTGGAGCTGGAGCTTCGAGAGCTTTTGAGCAAGTACGAGTTTCCTGGTGACGAGATACCGATCATCAAGGGGAGTGCGCTCGAGGCCTTGAACAATCCGACGGATCCTGAGAAGACCAGGTGCATCATGGAGCTCTTGGATGCGATAGACAGTTATGTGCCTGAGCCCCAGCGGGATGTGGACAAGCCGTTTTTGATGCCTATAGAGGATGTGTTCAGCATCAGCGGCCGTGGGACCGTGGTGACGGGTCGTGTTGACCGCGGTGTCATCAGGGTGGGCGAGGAGGTGGAGATAGTTGGTCTTCGTCCTACCCAGAAGACGGTGTGCACGGGTCTTGAGATGTTTCGCAAGCTTTTGGACGAGGGGCGTGCTGGTGACAACATCGGCATCCTTCTTCGAGGGACGAAGCGAGACGAGGTGGAGCGTGGTCAGGTGGTTGCGAAGCCTGGATCCATTACTCCTCACACGAAGTTTCAGGCCGAGGTGTACGTTTTGAGCAAGGAGGAGGGGGGCCGGCACACCCCGTTTTTCAATGGATATCGTCCTCAGTTTTATTTTCGGACGACGGACGTGACGGGTGTGGTGACCCTGCCCCAGGGTGTGGAGATGGTGATGCCTGGAGACAATGTGCGTATAGACGTGGAACTTATTCAGCCCATTGCCATGGAAGAAGGCCTAAGGTTTGCGATTCGGGAAGGGGGCCGCACTGTCGGCGCCGGCGTCGTCAGCAAGATATACGCCTAAG
>DIFG01000058.1 GCA_002419025.1 Deltaproteobacteria bacterium UBA5754
TACAGGGTTCCGTTTCTGCGGCTGGCCATAAGATGGACGCACGGCTTCATAATTCACGTTCTATACTGGATTCCGGCCTCCGCCGGAATGACGAGGCGGTATGCAACTGCGCACTGGAAACCGATCAAATTCCACACGAAATGACGAAGAGCCAAAAATTCTCTGTTTCCTGTGACCGTTTGCCTCTGCGATGACCAGACACCGTCCACCATCTATTCCTACCATGCTGTATATGGCGGCCTTTTTTCTTCTTGGGGCCTGCTCTTCTATGCAGCCTGCATTTCCGCCCCAGGGATCCGCTCCGCCGGGTGTCAGGATGAGCGTTTTTCTGGCCCCCGCGACACCGATTCCCGTCCATGAAAAAAAGGTCCTGCTCCTTCCGGCACGCACCCCGCACGGCCTTGATCCCGGCCTGAGCCAAACCATCACGAAGATACTTCAGGATGCCCTCCTTCAGGAAAAGGTCTTCGCAGTGGTGGAACGTGTTGATCCGGCACGTGACCTTGCCATTGAAGAACGCCTCGACGAGGCGGCGGCGCGGGGATTTGACTTCGTCATGGCCGCCGAGTTTCCCCTGCTCCTTTCGGCATCAGGAAATTCCCCTGGAAGGGTGGCCATGGACATCACCATCCTCTCGACCCCCAACCGGATCTCTTTGTGGCGCATGGTCGGAGAGGCGGATCTGGTGCCACTCCACGAGGACTATTCCATGGTCTCCATTGTCCTGCCCGCCCCGTTCATTCCCGGACCAAGCATCGCAAGCGGCGTCGTTGCACTTGCCCGGAGTATGGCATCCATCATCAAACAGACGGCTGGAGGCCCTGTCTCTCACGCAGTGGATGAACATCGTTGACCGACGATAAATAAACCTGAGGCCTTCTTGAAAAATTGTCCTTTTGTCCGATGACTGTGTTTCTTGCCAGGCAAAAATGCACACATACTATGAAGCATGCCCCGCTTTTCTATATTCCCTTTAGCTCATCCTGCGCTGAGACGATAAGACATATGAGGAACTCGAAAAAAGGACAAGAAAGGCGCACGCACCCATGAAAACCACTATCCCTGTCACATCCGGGTCCTATGCCGTGAGCGCCGACCCATCCACGGCCCTTGTGGGCGCGTCCATAGGCGCCGGGATCGCGGTCGCCGTCTTCGACCCTGAGACAGGGGCGGGCGGCCTGTTCATCACGCACCTTCTTCAAACCCGAAAAGAGACATCTGCGTCAACGGCCCCCTATTTCGGGCTTGACACCGGGCTACCTGCCTTCATGAAGGCCTTCATAGCCGTGGGAGGCAGAAGGGATTCCCTCCGCGTCCATCTTGTCGGAGCAGGCGAATTCCTGGATACCCCACCCTTTTTCCGCATGGGAGAAGATCTCCAGAAAACGGCCCGGCGCATCCTCGAAAAAAACCGTGTCCCCGTGGCGGGAGAAAAGGTCGGAGGACCTGAGAACCGTTTTCTCACACTTGACCTGGAAAATGGATCCATTCGGGTGGGCAGCCCGGGCCAAAGAGAAGTGACCATGTAAAATGGATGCCACCGCCCTGGATACCGAACTCGATCGCATCTTTGACGACCTGACCGCCATCCCCGCCTTTCCCAAGACGGTAAACTATGCGCTTCGCATCCTGGACGATCCGGGATCCACCACAACCCAGGTCGGCAGGGTCATCCGCTTCGACCCCGCACTGACCGCAAACATCCTCAAGGCTGCCAACTCCGCCTACTTCGGGCTTCCCCGTCAGGTGAGTTCGATTGAGACCGCCATCGCCCTCCTTGGCACCCGGCAGGTCAGGGAGATCCTCATCATAGCGGCAAGCAGACCATATCTCGACCGTGAGATATATGGCTACGGCATGCGCCAGCACGATCTCTGGGCCCACTCCCTGGGCTGTGCCGCCATATCCGAGATCGTGGCCCGTCATTCTGGATTTGCATCTTCGGACCTCCTGTTCACCTCTGCCCTCCTCCACGACATCGGAAAATACGTTATGAACGAGCATGTAGGCATCAGGGCCGAGGAGATACAGCTTCAGGCCGGCGTGGACGCCATGACATTTACCGAGGCGGAATGGCGCGTCCTCGGGACCGATCACGCGGTCCTCGGCTCGGAAATCCTTCGGCTCTGGGAGTTTCCGCGTGCAATCGTCAGGGCGGTCCGGAACCATCACGACCCCGACCTCTATATTCAGGACGAACTCTCCCGCCTCCTTGCCTTCTCGAACATCCTCACCGTATCCCTCGGGTTCGGGGTAGGCCTGGATGGATTCCGTCACCGCATATCCCCTGAACTCTCGCGGAAACTCAAGCTCACGGCATCCGGTCTCGCTGCTATCATCCAGGAATCCTTTGCAGAGTGGCAGTCCTTGGCCACCCTGCTCGCATAAGGGATCTACCTTCTCGGGCCGGCAGGCATCCGGCTCTTGCCCGATTCCATCAAACCCTTTAATAATCTGCCTATGGAACGGCCTCGATGGCCGTTGTCTATACAATGCAGGCATTCATGAAAAACTACGTATTTTTCACGGCTGCCTCCCAAAAGAGAGAGGAGAAATGTCATGGCTACGTGCGAAAAGCGATCATGTGCAGCAAAATCCAGTGCATCGGACAAGAAAAAAAAGATGATACGCGGGGCCATCGTGGCCATCGTCACCCCTTTCCGGGACGGAAAGGTCGATGAGGACGCCCTCACCAGGCTCATCGAGTGGCACATCAATGAAGGGACCCATTGTATCGTCCCATGCGGGACCACTGGTGAATCCGCCACCCTCAGCCACGAAGAGCACATGCGGGTCGTGGAGCTCACAGTGGAGACGGTGAAGGGCCGGGTTCCGGTCATCGCCGGGACGGGCTCCAACTCCACCGATGAAACTATCCAGCTCACCCAGCATGCGAAAAAGGCGGGTGCCGACGCGGCGCTCGTCATCACCCCCTATTACAATAAACCCACACAGGAAGGACTCTATCAGCACTATATGAAGGTGGCCGACACCTGCAAGTTCCCCATGATCCTCTATAACGTACCGGGACGGACCGGCGTGAACATGCTTCCCGAGACCGTGGCCCGGTGCGCCGAGAACAAATACGTCATAGGCATGAAGGAGGCCACGGGAAACCTCGCCCAGGTCGCGGACGTCATCCGGCTCTGTCCAAAGAACTTCATCGTCGTGTCCGGCGACGACCCTACCGCTTTTCCTACCCTGGCCCTCGGAGGAAAGGGCGTCATCTCCGTGGCCTCAAACGTGGTCCCCAAGGACATGGCCGCCATGGTGGACCTCTTCGATTCCGGAGATCTGGCCAAGTCCCGCCAGATACACTACAGGCTCGCCCCTCTCTTCAAGGCCCTCTTCTTTGAAACCAATCCCGCACCGGCCAAGACTGCCCTTGCCATGATGGGAAAGATCCCGTCCGGCGAGGTGCGTCTTCCCCTTGTCCCCATGAGTGAGGCCAACCGAGAACGGCTCGCAGCGGTCCTGAGAGACCTCAACCTCATTATTTAACTAAGGGGAAAAATATGACACACGTAATCGTGGCAGGCGCTGCGGGCCGCATGGGAACCCGCATCGTAAACGCCGTCTCGGAAGCGGAAGGCATCTCCCTCGGGGCCGCCTTTGAACGTCCTGGAAGCCCTGCAATCGGCAAGGACGCGGGTATGGTCGCGGGGATAGCCGAACTCGGCGTCACCATCGCACCGAATCTCGAATCCGTTATGGACGCGGGAGACGTGATCATCGATTTTACGCACCACGAAGCGACTATCGCCCACGCCCGCCGCGCCGCCTCGGCCGGAAAGCCCATGGTGATCGGGACCACAGGCCTGTCCACGGACGAAAAGGCGGAGATCAAGCGCCTCGCATCCGGATTTCCCTGTGTGCTCGCCCCCAACATGAGCGTGGGCGTGAACCTCCTTTACAGGCTCGTTGAGACTGCGGCCCGGGTCCTCGGCGAGGACTACGACATCGAGATCGTGGAGGCCCACCACCGCATGAAAAAGGACGCCCCGAGCGGAACGGCTCTCCAGCTCGGACGTGTCGCCGCCTCCGCCCTCGGACGCGACCTCGATTCCGTCGGGGTTTTCGAGCGAAACGGCCTCATCGGAGAGCGTACGAGATCCGAGATAGGGATCCAGACCGTACGCGCCGGGGACATCGTGGGAGAACACACCGTGATCTTCGGCGGAATCGGGGAGAGGATCGAACTCGTCCACAAGGCATCGAGCCGGGACACCTTTGCCAAGGGCGCAGTCCGGGCGGCCAAGTGGGTCGTCACCCAGGGCCCGGGGCTCTATGACATGCTCGACGTCCTCGGCCTCAAATAGGAAGAATATATGAAGATCGCCCGCTACCGGACCACATCCGGTGCAACACCTCACTACGGGATCCTCCGGGACGGCTACATACGGGACATAGTAGCCGATCCCTTCGAGGGCATGATCGTCGGGACCTCTGAGATCCACCCTCTGGAGGAGATACGGCTTCTCGCCCCCTGCACCCCCACGAAGATCGTGGCCGTCGGGCTCAATTACCGGGATCACGCAAAAGAACTAGGGATGTCCCTGCCCGATGAACCCCTCGTCTTTCTGAAACCACCGTCCGCGGTGATCGGCCCTGAGGAGGCCATTCGGATACCTGACATGAGCAATTGGGTGGAGCACGAGGCCGAACTCGCCGTGGTGATCGGCAAGCGGACGCGGGATATCCCCCCGGAAAAGGCAACGGAATCCATCCTCGGCTACACGTGCCTGAACGATGTCACGGCCCGGGATCTCCAGAAAAAGGACGTCCAGTTCACACGGTCAAAGGGTTTCGATACCTTCTGCCCGTTTGGCCCCTGGATCGAAACGGAGATCGACCCTTCCGACCTGGGAATCACCTGCACGGTCAACGGCGTGACAAGGCAGGATTCCCGGTCCTCCCTTCTCATCCATCCCGTCCGGGAACTCGTGAGTTTCATATCCCGGATCATGACCCTTGAGCCCGGCGACATCATAGCGACCGGCACCCCCAAGGGCGTGGGCCCCCTCGCGCCTGGGGACACGGTTACAGTCGCAATCGAAGGGATCGGAGAACTGACCAATACCGTCTCCTGACAGAACCCACATAAGGAAAGACATGGCCATCCAACCGTCTGAAAAACTCAAAAAACTCCCCCCGTATCTCTTTGTGGAGCTCGACCGGAAAAAGGCCGAGGTCATGGCAAGAGGAGTGGACGTCATAGATCTCGGAATCGGAGATCCGGACCTTCCCACGCCTGATTTCATCGTCGAGTCCATGGTCCATGCGGTCCGAGACCAGAAAAATCACCGGTATCCGACATCCAAGGGTTCCGCCCGTTTTCGGCAGGCGGCCGCCGGCTGGTGCAGGCGGCGCTTCGGTCTCGATCTTGATCCGGATCAAGAGGTCGTCTCCCTCATAGGATCCAAAGAAGGGATCGGACATTTTCCCATCGCCTTCGTGGATCCTGGGGATGTGGTCCTCGTCCCGACTCCCGCCTATCCCGTTTATCACATCGGGACCCTTTTTGCCGGCGGCGAGACCCGCTTTCTCCCCCTCCTTCGTGAAAACGCCTTCCTCCCGGATCTGGACTCTTTGCCGTCAGAGGTCATGAAAAGGGCCAAGATCCTCTGGATCAACTACCCCAACAATCCTACAGCAGCAGTGGCCCCTCCGGAGTTCTTTGCAAAGGCAGTGGCATTCGCCCGGGAGCACGGCCTCATCCTGTGTCATGACGCAGCCTACAGCGAAATGACCTACGACGGCTATACAGCCCCGAGCATCCTCGAGACACCGGGGGCATGGGAGGTGGCCATCGAGTTCCACTCCCTCTCAAAGACGTTCAACATGACGGGATGGCGCATCGGTTTCGCCGTCGGAAACCCGGAACTCGTCGCGGGTCTGGCCAGGGCCAAGTCGAATCTGGACTCAGGCCAGTTCGGTGCCGTCCAGGACGCAGCCGTGGCCGCGCTCGAAAGCGACCAGTCGGCCATTCAAAAGATGAGGGCGATCTACACCGCTCGAAGGGACGTCTTTGTCAAGGGGCTTCGCTCACTCGGAATCGACGCCCCCTCCCCCAAGGCAACCTTTTATGTCTGGACACCCGTGCCAACCGGGCATACGTCGGCATCCTTTTCCTCACTTCTTCTCGAGAAGGCCGGAATCGTCTGTACGCCTGGAAACGGATTCGGGGATCCTGGCGAGGGATACGTCCGCATGGCCCTTACGGTCTCCGAAGGACGCCTCGAGGAGGCCTTATCCCGTATGCGCGGCATCCTTTGAACCCAAATTATGCACTTCACATGCCGACCGGAAATAATTTTGGCTCTTCGTCATTTCGTGTGGAATTTGATCGGTTTCCAGTGCGCAGTTGCATACCGCCTCGTCATTCCGGCGGAGGCCGGAATCCAGTATAGAACGTGAAT
>DIFG01000088.1 GCA_002419025.1 Deltaproteobacteria bacterium UBA5754
CACAAAACGTCGAGGAGCCAAAAAAATCCTATACGGCATCTCGTTTCATTTCCTGCATCCTTGTGAGGCCGATAAATGTTGATATTTGATCCGGCCGGGACTGCGCATGTGGCGGTTTTCAGAATCTTTGCCGGATGGTAACCTTGGGAGTGAACGCCTGAGGTAAGGGACTGCGTGCATGCCGGAATTTCGAAGGGTTGATATCATCTCCGATCCCGCGTTTCTCGAGCACGTGACCGGACGGGACCACCCCGAATCCCCGGAGAGGATGACGGCCATTCTGGAAAGGCTGGATCGCAGCCCCTTTGCCTTCTCCATCAGGCGGGTCGCGCCGCGATCCGTCGAAAGGGAGTTCGTCTCCTCTGTGCACAACGAGGCCTATCTCTTTCGCTTCGAGGAGACGTGCCTCTCTGGCCGGGAATATTTCATGCATCCGGACAACCGGGTGTGCTATGAGACCTACCGTGTGGCGCTGCTCTCGGCGGGTGCGTGTCTCACAGGGATCGATCTCATCGAGGACGAAGGCCCTGCTCTTCCCTTTTGTTGCATCCGCCCTCCAGGTCACCACGCCGAGGCGGGCCTTGCCCTCGGGTTCTGTTTTCTGAACAACGTGGCCATTGCGGCCCGGTACTGGCAGACCCGTTATGGGCGGCGAAGGATTTTCATCCTGGACTGGGACGCCCACCACGGGAACGGTATCCAGGAGGTCTTTGACGAGGATCCTGACGTCTTTTACGCGAGTATCCATGAGCATCCGACCTTCAGCTTTCCCGGAACGGGCTATGCAGACGAGGACGGAAACGGGGCTGGGAAGGGTGCGACATTGAACATTCCCCTTGCTCCTGGCTCTGGGGAAAGGGAGGTCCTCGACGCCCTCTCGTGCCGGGTGGCCCCGGCCATCGAAGCGTTCGGACCCGAGGCCTTTATCGTTGCTGCAGGTTTTGACGGACATGTCCTGGATGACATGTCCGGGCTTTCCTATACAACACGCCTTTACGGACAGATCGGGACATACATGTCCGCGTGGGCCGAGCGGTATTGTGGAGGGAAGGTCCTGACCGTCCTCGAGGGGGGGTATCACCTGGAGGCATTGGCATCGTCCGTCGAGGCCTATCTGGCAGGGCTTTCCATGAAAGTGTGACGAAAAAGGGAACCTTGAAAAATGAGGAATCTCGTTCGAGGGCAAGGCGCGAGGAGGTCCAAAAGCGGAGCATACTCCCTGTATGTGAGTATTTTTGACTGACGAGCAACACAGCCATCGGGCGAAAGGGACCATTTTTCAAGGTTCCCTAAAAGGGGATTAGATATGTACATTGCAAAATATATGACACGATATCCCGTCACCATCACCCCGGAGACGACGGTCATACGTGCCTCGGCAATCCTCGCCTCCAAGGACTTCCGTCACCTTCCAGTGGTGGATGAGCGCGGTTGTCTGGTCGGCATGGTGACGGATCGAGACATACGATCCGCCTTTCCGTCCACCCTTGCTCCAGAGGAGGATCGAACGGCCGAACTCGAGGACCTTTCCCATGCAACCGTGAGTGCGATCATGAGCAGGGACCTGGTGACCCTCTCCCCGACATCAACCCTCGACGACGCACTTCTCATTCTTCAGAGGAAGAAGGTGGGTGCGGTTCCGGTTGTGGACGGGACCGGGATGCTGGTTGGCATATTTTCCATCCGTGATCTCATCAAGGCCTACAGCGTGGTCTTCGGACTCGGAGAAAAGGGGAGCTGCCTGGTTGAGATCCGTGACAGCGGCGAGCCGGCAACGCTCAGGAAGCTTGTGCGCGTCCTTGAGGAAAACGATATCCCCTTCACGCGTCTCGTCAGGTCGACCGCGGAGGGCGTCATCTACGTGAGGGTAACTACCTATAACATCAAAAATGTCCACCGTATCATGCGGGAAGAGGGGCTCGAGCTTGTGAATGCCAAAGAATGCGTCGGGGTGTCGCCGTGATCAAATCCCTTTCGTCTCTCTTTTCGCCGTCGTCCATAGCGGTAATCGGGGCCTCCCGGACACCGGGAAAGGTGGGGAGAGATATCCTGGTCAATCTCAAAAAAGGTGGATTTGCCGGGCCCATCGTCCCGGTGAACAGGGAGGCGAAAAGGATCCTGGGGTTTCGGGCCTATCCGTCCCTGAGCGCTTACGGGAAGCCGGTGGATCTGTGTATCATCGCGGTCCCCCGCTCATCCGTGACCGCTGCGGTCGAGGACGCCCTTGAGGTCGGGGTCGGCGCATTTATCGTGATCTCGGCCGGATTCAAGGAGACGGACCAGGAGGGCAGGAAGATCGAGGAAAATCTCGTGGATATCTGCTCGGCGAGGAACGTCCGCGTCCTTGGTCCCAACTGTCTCGGTCTCATCAATACCGGACATGCCATGAACGCCTCCTTTGCCGGACCCATGCCTCAGGCCGGTGTTATATCCGTGATCTCCCAGTCAGGGGCCATCTGCACAGCCCTTCTGGATCTGGCCGCGGCAAGGGGGATCGGGTTTTCCAAGGTGGTGAGCATGGGAAACAAGGCGGATATCAGTGAGGTGGACCTCCTGGCCTATCTCGCAGACGATCCAGAGACCCGGGTCATTGTCGGATATCTTGAGGATATTGTCTCTGGAGATGCATTCATTTCCGCCGCAGAGGCCGCCTCGACCAAAAAACCCGTGGTCATGCTCAAGGCCGGGACCACAGAGGCTGGAAAAAAGGCCGCCACGTCCCACACAGGAGTCCTCGCCGGGACCGAGGTGGCCTATGGGGCGGCGTTCATCCGGTCCGGCATCATCCGGGCCGATCATTTCGAGGACATTCTCGACTATGCCGTGGCCTTTTCCACCCAGCCTATACCAGCGGGCAAAAGGGTCCTTATCGTCACAAACGCCGGTGGGCCCGGGGCCATGGCTGCAGACGCCGTTGAGAACGCCGGGCTTTCGGTGGCGCGGCTTGATACCGCTACAGTCGCATCCCTTCGGGAACGTCTGCCCAGGGCCGCAAGCGCGTCCAACCCCGTGGACGTCCTTGGTGATGCGGATCCTGCCCGTTATGCATCCGCCATAGAGGCGGCCCAGAAGGATCCATCTGTGGATGCCATTGTCGTGATCCTCACACCCCAGGCCATGACCAAGCCCAGGGAGACTGCGCTTGCCATTGCCGGGTCGATCACGCGGGAAAAGCCCGTTCTTGCCGCCTTTATGGGGGGAAAAGACGTCCTCCCGGCCCGAAGAGAACTTCTCAATGCAGGGCTTCCCGACTACGGGGCACCCGAAAGGGCGGTTTCGTCCCTTGCAGCCATGTGCGGTTATGGTCAGTGGAAGCGGCGGCCTCTTCGAGTCGTGACCCGTTTCCCAGTGAACCGGAGGCGGGTCGAGAGGATCCTCGGGCGTCATCTACGATCGGGCAGGTTTCAGGTGGGAGACGCCAAGGCCAAGGAGATACTTGCGGCGTATGGATTCGCCATCCCAAAAGGAGTGCTTTCCCAAAGCCGTGCAGAGGCAGTGGAGGCGGCTGAGGTCATCGGTTTTCCCGTGGTAATGAAGGTGGTCTCGGGAGACATCGTCCACAAGTCCGATCTTGGTGCGGTCAAGCTCGGCATCGCCACGAGACAGGAGGCGCGCGACGCATACGACCTCATGATGCTCAGAATGAGGGAGCTCGCTCCGAACGCGGTCATCGACGGTATTCACGTCGAGCAAATGATCCCACAGGGTCTCGAGGTTATCATCGGCATGAGCCGGGATCCCCATTTCGGTCCCATGCTCATGTTCGGCCTTGGCGGGATCTTCGTCGAGGTCATGAAGGATGTGACCTTCTACCTCGCCCCCATCACACATGCGGAGGCAGTGCAGATGCTTAAGAACACACGGTCTTATGCAGTCCTTTCCGGCGCCAGGGGAAGGCCTCCGGTGGATCTCGACGCCCTGGCGACCTGCCTTCAGCGGATCAGTCAGCTCTCGAAGGAGTTCCCCAGGATCCTCGAAATAGATATCAACCCTCTGATCGTCGGTCGCGTGGGGACGGAACCCGTGGTCGCCGACGCCCGAATGAGACTCGCGGGACCGGAGGATCGGCCATGACGAACCAGAAGCCGCACGCACCGGATCCTGGCTGGAAGGGGCGCTACCAGGACATGATCGCCACTGCGGAGGATGCCATCAGAAGGATCTCTCCTGGTCAGAGGATCTTCGTCGGGACCGGATGCGCCACACCCTTTAGCCTCATCAACGCCCTGACTGACCGGGCCGGCGAGCTCTCGGACGTGGAGATCATCCACCTCCTGACCATGGGAGAGGCCCCTTACGCCCGCGAGCACCTGACCGACTGTTTCTACGTCAACAGTTTTTTCATCGGAGAAAACGTCCGGTCCCACATCCAGGAGGGATTCGGGGGGTATACGCCCATCTGCCTCTATGATATTCCCAGGCTCTTTTCCTCCGGCCAGATCCCCCTGGATGTCGCCCTCATCAAGGTGACCCCTCCTGACGAAAACGGAAAGGTGAGTCTTGGTGTCTCCGTTGACATCGTCAAGAGCGCCGCGGAAAATGCCTCGCTCCTCATCGCCGAGGTGAACCCCAACATGCCATGGACCTACGGCGACGGGATCATGGACATCTTTGACATCGACATCCTTGTCCCGGTGGAGGATCCGCTGTACGAGGTAAGGCTCGTCGAGCCGGACGATGTCGCGCGCGCCATCGGAGAGCACGTGGCGTCCCTAATCGAGGACGGCTCGACCATCGAGTTCGGGATAGGCCGCATCCCCCATGCCCTTGTCGGGTTTCTTAGAGACAAGAAGGACCTGGGCATCCATACTGAGATGATCACGGACGCCATCGTCGATCTCGTTGAGGCAGGCGCTGTGACCGGCAGGATGAAGACCCTCGACCGGGAAAAGATTGTCACGAGTTTCTGCGTGGGCACCCGCCGTCTCTATGATTATGTGAACAACAATCCCGTCTTTCTCTTCCGCTCGACGGAATACGTGAACGACCCCTTTGTCATCGGGCGTCACCAGAGAATGATCGCCGTCAATACGGCCATCGAGGTGGATCTCACCGGCCAGGTATGTTCGGATTCCATCGGCACCCGGTTCTTTTCCGGTTTCGGCGGCCAGGCCGATTTCACGCGGGGGGCGAGGCGTTCACCGGGAGGAAAGGCCATAGTCGCCTTGCCATCCACGGCGAAGAACAACAGGTTTTCGAGGATCGTCCCCAGAATCCATCCCGGGGGCGGCGTGGTCGTCACCCGCGCGGATGTGGATTACGTGGTCACCGAATACGGAGTGGCCTATCTCCATGGAAAGAGCGTCCAGGAGAGGGCCATGGCCCTTATCAGCATCGCCCACCCGGATTTCCGCGAGGGTCTTTTGAAGGAGGCCATCGAGCTCCGGTATCTCAAGCCGGAATTCGTGGACATCGGCGGCCGTCTCATGGTCGAGTCCATGGAGCTTCGCACCACTTACCTCCTCGACGACGGGACCCAGATCCACTTCCGCCCCATCCACCCCACGGACGAGCCGCGCATGCGGGATCTCCTCTACGCCCTCTCCCAGGAGACCGTCTATTATCGTTTTATGCAGCGGATCCAGAGGTTCACCCACCGAAACATTCGGGATTTCGTCTACATAGACCATCGCAAGGACTTGGCCATCGTGGGGACCGTGCCCGAGGCACACGGCGACGAGATCGTCGCGGTCGGCCGGTACTATCTCGATCCAAAGACGAACCGGGCCGAGGTGGCCTTTGTCATCCGTGACGAGTGGCAGAATCGGGGGATCGGGAGATTCCTTTTTTCGCTTCTCGCAAACATCGCCAAGAGAAACGGCATCGCCGGGTTCACTGCAGAGGTCCTGCGTGACAACAAGAGGATGCAGGCCATTTTCGACAAGAGCGGTTTCAAGGTCACAAGCTCCATAGAGGAGGGGGTGTACAGCTACCGGATCGACTTCTGAGTCTGATGTCGCGCAAAGAAGCCGATCTGCTGATCCCGCTGAAAAAACCCGATTCTCGCGGCATTGCTTCAATTTTCCAGTCCATGCGGCGTACGCTGACTACCCCTCATTCCTGGAAAATCTCGCGCCTTGCATCTCTGGCTTTTTGATCGGGATCAGATTTTGAGGTTTTTGCAGTGCGATCATCTGCTGTGTTCATGGCGTCCGCCACGGACGTCAGCCCTTTGGGACTGCCTTTATATCTTGAGGTTTTTTTCAGTACGAATGTCAGCCTTATACAGCTGATAAAAACAGTAAAAAGGAGTGCCTATGCCGTTAACTGACATGCACATCATGATCGGTGGAGAAGCAGGCCAAGGGCTCGTCACCATCGGCCGACTCCTTTCGAAGGCCTTTACGCGTATGGGATGGCACATCCTCGTTACCCAGGACTACATGTCGAGGATTCGGGGAGGGCACAATACCTTCTCGGTACGTGTCGGAACTGAGGCCCCGCTAGCGCCCCGGCAGGAGATCGACCTCCTGGTCGCCCTGAACAGGGAGACCGTTGAACTACACAGAAAGGACATGGGGCCCGGAGGCATTCTTCTTGCGGATTCGGGCTTCGCTCCGGCCGGTGATGGTGTCATCTCCGTCCCCTTCGAGGACCTGGGACCCCGAAAGATGGAAAATACGGTTGCCCTCGGGGTGATCGGGGACCTTGTGGACATCGATGCTGAGGTCCTTCGGAGGCTCATTCGGGAGACCTTCCAGAGGAAACACCCGGAGGTGATCGATGAGAACCTGGCGACACTATCAGCTGCCCTTGCGTGGGCTCGCGGTATTCGGCCGGCCGCCTGGGACGGGCTCTCCCGGCCCATGGAGCACGAGGGCAAAAGGATGATGTTGGATGGTAACGAGGCCGTCGCACTGGGGGCCTTGTCTGCAGGCTGCCGGTTCTGCGCCTTCTACCCTATGACGCCCTCTACCTCCATACCACTCACGCTCATTGCCCACGGAGACGCCATGGGTGTGGTAGTGGAACAGGCTGAGGACGAGATTGCAGCCATAAACATGGCCATAGGGGCCTCGTTCTCAGGGGCTCCGAGCATGGTCGCCACTTCCGGGGGAGGGTTCGCACTCATGACCGAGGGGGTGAGTCTTGCTGGCATGACCGAGACCCCTGTCGTCATCGTGGTGGCACAGAGGCCGGGACCGGCCACGGGTCTTCCCACGAGGACCGAGCAGGCGGATCTGGAGTTTGTCCTTCATGCCGGACACGGCGAGTTTCCCCGGGCCGTCTTCGCCCCCGGGGATCCGATCACATGTCATGATCTTACCGTTTGCGCCTTTCATATTGCCGAGCGTTACCAAGGGCCGGTCTTCCTCCTGACCGACCAGTATCTGGCGGATTCCCTTCGTGATGTTTCTCTTCTGGACGCATCGAATGCGGATCCCGTGGTTTCAGGTGCCAAGGAGGCGGACGTATCTACACCTTACCGCCGCTTTGCATTCACGGATTCAGGTGTGTCCCCCCGGCTCCTTCCTGGTAAAGGTTCCCATCTTGTAGTGGCGGACAGCGACGAGCACACCGAGGACGGCCATATCACCGAGGATCTGGAAGTCAGGACGAAGATGGTGGAAAAGAGGCTCCGAAAGCTCCGCGGGATCTTATCCGAGGTGGTGCCTCCGGTCTACGAGGGGGAGGAAAGGCCGGATCTCCTATTCGTGGCGTGGGGATCCACAGAGGGGGCGGTACGGGAGGCTGCTTTTCACCTCCGCAGGGAGGGACGCTCGGTCGCTACCCTCGTCTTCCATCAGGTCTGGCCCTTGGATCCATCCCGCTTTCTCTCCCGCCTCGAGGCAGCGGGAGAGGTCGTGGCCGTCGAGGGAAACGCGACAGGCCAGTTCGCCCGTCTCATCCGGCGCGAGACAGGTTTTGCAATCAAGAAGCTCGTTCTCAGATACGATGGGCTCCCTTTTACCGCCCGTTACATCCTCTCCCGCATATGATGGAGGTCAGGACATGGTAACCGTCTCCGATTTCGGTAATTATGAAACCGCCTGGTGTCCTGGATGCGGCAATTTCCCCATCCTTGACGCGGTCAAGCAGGCCCTCGTCCTCTGTGATCTCGCCCCGCGGGACGTGCTTTTCGTCTCCGGGATCGGCCAGGCGGCAAAGGCCCCGCATTATCTCAACGCCAACGTCTTTAACGGCCTCCATGGAAGGGCCATTCCTGTGGCCACGGGCGCAAAACTCGCCAACCCGGACCTCGCCGTGATAGCAGAGAGCGGTGACGGATGCATGTACGGAGAGGGGGGGAATCACTTCCTTGCCGCCATCCGCAGGAACCCCGACATCACCGTCCTCGTCCACGACAACCGGGTCTATGGCCTCACCAAGGGGCAGGCGAGCCCGACCTCCCCTGATGGCCTTGTCACAAAGGCCCAGCCCAACGGGCCTTTGTCGTCGAGCTTTAATCCCGTAGCCCTGGCCGTTCTCATGGGGGCCGGGTTCGTGGCGCGGGGGTTTGCGGGCATGCAGGAGCATCTTGCCGGCATCGTAGCCGAGGCCATCCGCCACAAGGGACTTAGCCTCGTGGACATCCTCCAGCCGTGCGTCTCCTTCAACAAGGTAAACACCTATGCCTGGTATCAGGAGCGTTGCCGGGTCCTGCCGGGCGACTACGATCCGGCGGACAAGGACCTGGCCCTTCGGACGGCCATGACCTTCGGAGACGAGATCCCCATAGGTATCATTTGCAGGCGGACGGATCGTCCTCCTCTTGAGGATCGCATCCCGGCCCTGGCGCCCGGTCCCCTGGTTGGGAGGCCTTTGGACCGGGAGGCCCTTCAGGGGGTCTATGAAAATTATCTCTGATCCCGCTGAAAAAAATCGATTCTCGCGGCGTGCATGGCGTCCATCCTTGGACGCCACCCCTTCGGGGCTGCCTTCGGCCGTGCAAATCGGCATTTCTCCCGATTTGTGCTTCAATTTTTCAGTCCATGCGGCTGATGCTAACTACGCCTCATTCCTAGAAAATTTCGCGCCTTGCATCTCGGACTTTTTGAGCGGGATCAGATATTGAGGTTTTTGCAGTGCGATCAGATCATCTCTGATGCCGCTTAAATAGTAGACTCGATCTGCCTTGTTCATGGCGTTCGCCCCTGGACATCATCCATTAGGGGCCGCCTCCGGCGGCAGTATGAAGGATGCAGTGAAAGAAGAGAACCGCATCGGTCACGATCGGTGCGGTTCGTTCCTGATCGCATCCTGCGGCATGTCATCCAAAAGCGGGGCATGCTCTATGTATGTGGACATTTTTGACAGCCATGTTTGTCGCCTGTGTGGCGGCAGACAGGGCAGGCAGACGAGCAACGCAGTCATCGGGCAAAAGGACAATTTTGTGGAGGGATCTCAAGTGTGGAGCAATCCACTCCGATACGCTAAGCATGAAAACGCGGGAAAGAAACCTCATCGTCTTCGACTGGTCCTGCCATGGGATTCCGACTTTGCCATCGGTCGCCGAACAGCTCATCGCCCTGGCGTCGAATGAAAATGCGTCCACCTCCGAGTTGACGGAGCTCATCAGCGCGGATCCAGGGCTTGCCGTCCTGATCCTCAAGGCGGCCAACAGCGCCTTTTATTCCCTAAATGTGGAGGTTACGTCCATTCGCCATGCCATCGTGCTCCTCGGGCTTCCGGAGGTGAAGCGCATCGCTCTTAGCGCCGTCCTCGCCGAGCGTTTCCTCGCGGTCCCGCGGGAGGCGAAAAGGGTCGCCATGGACCTCTGGCGCCATCTCGTGGCCACAGCGGTCCTAGCACGGGACCTCTCCGACGAGGATGAGGAGCCGGATCCCTATACCCTCGGGCTCCTCCACGACATGGGTTGGCTTCTGTTCCTGGTCCAGCACCCTACGAGCTACATGTCATTCGTCCAGGAAAAGTCGAAAGGCCTCCGTGAGGCCGAGAACCTTTGGGGCGTGGATCATCAGCTCCTCGGGGCGAAGCTCGCTGAGGCGTGGGGGCTTCCCGAGCCCTTCCAGGTCGTTGCGCTCAGACACCATGACCCGCTGAGGGATATGGCCCCTCCGGGTTATCTCTTCAAGGTGACCTTCGCCAATCATCTTTCCAGCGAAATCGGCTTTCGGTCGCATGCCATGTTCGACGAGCCCCTGACCCCACAGATCTTCGATGCGTCCCATCTCATGGACGGCGAGACATACGAAGAGATCCGGAGGGCGGCCTTTGCGGACAGGGAGAGGATCGAAGGTTATTGCAAACTCTTCCTAGGGTAGCGACGCATGCGGAAGGATACGCGGGTTGCGCACGTGTTGGACGAATCCATGAGGTTGCAGATCGTGATGTCCCTATCGGGCCTTTTAGAGTAAGATTTTATCCTGAATAAATGGGCACGCGGCCGGGGCGTTTGTTCCGTGCGGCAAATAGCCATCGTCCATGGGGGTGGATTTGCCGATGGCGCCCGTCCATGAGTGAGGTCTGTTGACAATAGTGGACACCGAAGGATTCATGCAGCGAGTTCTTTTTCATAAAATGTCTTTTCAAAGGTGGCGGGCGAAAGGTAGCCGAGTTTCTTCTGGCGTCTTTGCCGGTTGTAGAAAATTTCGATGTATTCTGTGATCTCCCTTTGGGCCTCCTTTCTGGTGGTGAAGTGTCGATGAAAGACGAGTTCGGTTTTAAGGAGCCCCCAGAAGCTTTCCATGGGGGCATTGTCGAAGCAATTGCCCTTTCCGCTCATGGAAGGCCGCATCCCGAACTGATCGAGAAGGCTGCCGAATTCCTGGGAGCAGTACTGGCTGCCGCGATCCGAGTGGTGAAGAAGTCCTGTCTTGGGTTTGGTGGTGAGTCTCGCACGGAAAAGCGACTCCATCACGAGATTCCTGGTTATTCGCGGACCCATTGCATAGCCAACGATCTTCTTACTGCACATATCCTTGTGGGCTGCGAGATAAAGCCATCCTTCATCCGTGGGAATGTAGGTTATATCGCTCAGCCAGACCTGACCCGGTGACGTGGCATGGAAGTCCTGCTTCAAGAGGTTGTCCGCCACCGGCAGGGTGTGCCGGGAATTGGTCGTTGCCTTAAACCGCCTCTTCTGCCGGCAGCAGATTCCCATCTGCCGGCGAAGACGCCTGACACCCTGACACGATGAACGCTGATCTTCACCCCATGGGCAGCCAGATCCCTTTGCAAACGCTCCGGACCACAGGTCTGACGGGTGCGTTCGTGGGCGGCACGTACCTCCATGCAAAGACGCTCGTCATCCCGTTTCCTTTTCGAGGGCGCTCGTTTTTCCCATGCGTAATAACCGCTGCGCGAGCCACCGAGAATCCGGATCAGGTGCGGAAGCGGATATTCGAGTCGCAAT
>DIFG01000023.1:0-9754 GCA_002419025.1 Deltaproteobacteria bacterium UBA5754
TCTTTATTGTGGCGGGAGCGACGAGACTCGAACTCGCGACCGCCGGCGTGACAGGCCGGCGTTCTAACCAACTGAACTACGACTCCAGCATGTGTGTGGTGGGCGAAACAGGGATCGAACCTGTGACCCTCGGCTTGTAAGGCCGATGCTCTCCCAGCTGAGCTATTCGCCCCAAAAGGTGACGGTGTATTTATCAGGTAAACCCTTACCCGTCAAGCAAAAAACTAAACCCTTACAAAGTATGAGCAATTTCTTCATCGCATTTCCATCGCACAAAACAACCTTTCGGTTTACTGCGCCGGTGTGTTGTGCGAAGAAATGGTAAAGTCGCTAAAAATCGAATCCAACGACACATCCTTGAACAGTGTTTCCCCTTCTTTCAGAATCAGAGCCCGCTGCAGCACCTCATCAACATCGTCCACCAGATCGACAGTCAGACTGTTGCGGATTTTTTGCGGCACATCGCGAAGATTGCGCTCGTTTTCCTTGGGAATCAATACATGGGTAATGCCACCTCGCTTGGCCGCCAGCAGTTTTTCGGTCAATCCACCAATAGGCAGCACCCGGCCGCGCAGGGTGATTTCCCCGGTCATGGCCAGTTTCCGGTCCACGGGCAACTTGAGTATTGCAGAGACGATGGCGGTGGCAATAGTAATGCCCGCCGACGGCCCGTCCTTGGGAATGGCCCCCTCGGGTACATGCACATGGATGTCGATCTTCTGATAGAAATCTGAGTCCAGTCCAAGCCGCATGGCCCGAGACCGCACATAGGATAGTGCCGCCTGCGCCGATTCCTGCATAACGTCGCCAAGTTTGCCGGTAATGGTCAGTTTACCGGATCCGGGCATGATGGTAGCCTCGATCTGCAACAGTTCGCCGCCAACCTCGGTCCAGGCCATACCGGTGGACAAGCCGATCTCATGGCGTTCCTCGGCAAGACCAAAGCGATATTTAGGAACGCCAAGGTAGCGCTCAACTGCCTGGGGCGAGATACGGTACTTTTTCCGTGGCTCCTTGTTTTTGAGTCGCTCGCGCGCCACTTTGCGGCAGATAGAGGCAATCGTCCGCTCCAGGCTGCGCACCCCGGCTTCCCGGGTGTAGCGGCGGATGACATCCAGGATGGCTTTTTCGTTGAGTGCAATCTCGTCGGGTTTAAAGCCGTTGGCCTCAAGCTGTTTGGGCAGAAGGAACTCGCTGGCGATGTTGAGTTTTTCTTCCTCAGTATAACCGTTGAGCTGGATGATCTCCATGCGGTCCTGCAATGGTGCCGGAATGCCGTGCAGATGGTTGGCTGTGGTGATAAAAAACACCTCGGACAGGTCGTAATCGACATCCAGATAATGATCGTTGAAGGCGTAGTTCTGTTCCGGGTCAAGAACCTCGAGCAGGGCTGCCGATGGATCGCCGCGAAAATCGACGCTCATCTTGTCGACCTCGTCAAGACAGAACACCGGATTGATCACCCCGGCCTTTTGCATGGAAAGGATAATTTTTCCTGGCATGGCGCCAATGTAGGTGCGTCGGTGGCCACGAATCTCAGCCTCGTCGCGCACCCCGCCCAACGACAGACGGACAAATTCACGCCCCATAGCCCGGGCGATGGACCGGCAGACCGACGTCTTACCCACGCCTGGAGGGCCGACCAGACACAGGATCGGTCCGCGAATTTTTTTCACCTGCGCCTGAACCGCCAAATATTCGAGAATCCGTTCTTTGGGTTTTTCCAAGCCGTAATGGTCCTCGTTGAGCACCACTTCGGCCCGTTCAATGTCAATCTTGGAATGCGATTTCTTTTTCCACGGCAAGCTGATGATCGCATCGATATAGTTACGCACCACCGTGGTTTCAGCAGACATCGGCGGCATCTGGCGGAGCTTTTTAAATTCCTTGCTCACCTTGTCCTTAACCGCCTTGGGCAGGCGCTTCTTGTCAATGGCCTGTTGCAGTTCGGTCAGATCGTCGCCCCCCTCCCCCTGCCCCATCTCATCCTGAATGGCCCGCATTTTTTCGGAAAGATAGTAGTTACGCTGGGTGGCGTTCATCTTCTTCTTCACTTTGGCATGGATATCCTTTTCCATCTCGGAGAGTTCCATCTCCCGATAAAGAATTTCCAGGACCGTGGAGATGCGTTGTGGCAAACTGACCAGTTCGAGGATCGACTGTTTTTCCTCGGTTCGCAATTGGATATGGGAAGAGATAAGGTCGACCATCCGGGACGGTTCTTCCAAGGCGGTGATCGACTTGAGCACCTCGCGCGGCAGTTTCTTGTTGGTCAGGGTGTACTGATCAAAGGCCTTGCGTAGTTCGCGAAGAAAGGCGGGCACGTCTTCCCGCTCGACTTCAACGTCCGGGGACTCGACCAGCCTAACTGAATAAAAGGAATCCTCACGATCGCCACCCTCGAAAGCGCCTACGATAATCGCCCGCCGCTTGCCTTCCACCAAGGCCTTGATCGTCCCGTCTGGCAGGCGAAGAAGCTGCATCACCGAAGCAAGGGTGCCCAGAGAATAGAGATGTTTTTGTTCGGGATCGTCCACCCGTGCATCTTTCTGGGTTACCAAAAAAATAAGCGAACGATTTTCCATGGCCGCCTCGAGCGCCATGATTGATTTTTTTCTCCCCACAACCAGGGGGGCGACCATGCCCGGAAAGAGCACAATGTCCCGGAGTGGCATTAAGGGATAAGTTTCGGCAGTCAGTTCACTCATAGGCTACTATCAGGCGAGTTTCTTCGTTTCGGCATTCTCATAGAGGATAACCGGATACTCCCCCTGGGTAATGACCTGTTCATTGATGACGCATTCTGTGGCATGCTCTTCTGATGGCAACTCATACATGACGTCAAGCATGCATTCTTCCATGACCGAACGCAGTCCGCGCGCCCCGGATTTACGAGCCAGGGCTTTCTGGGCAATGGCCTTGAAAGCGCCTTCGGTGAAACGCAGGGTAATACCCTCGTAGGCGAACAGTTTTTCGAACTGCTTGCTCAGCGCATTTTTCGGTTCCTTGAGGATGCGGATCAGATCGTCCTCCACCAACTCCTCCATGGTGGCGATGACCGGCAGACGGCCGACCAGTTCCGGGATTAGACCGAACTTGAGCAGATCTTCAGGCTGAATCGAGGCCAGGATCTCGCCAATGGTACGTTCCTTCTGGCTGACCACCTTGGCACCGAAGCCCATGGCCTGGGTCCCGGTCCGCCGCTTGATCACGCCATCCAGGCCGACAAAGGCGCCGCCGACGATGAAGAGGATATTGGTGGTGTCGATGCGCACCAGTTCTTGCTGGGGATGCTTACGGCCACCCTTGGGCGGCACTGAGGCCATGGTGCCCTCAATAATTTTGAGCAGGGCCTGCTGCACCCCTTCGCCGGAAACATCGCGGGTCAGGGAGGCGGAGTCGGATTTGCGGGCGATCTTGTCGATTTCGTCGATGTAGATAATACCGCGCTGGGCCTTCTCGATGTCGTAATCGGCCGCCTGGAGGAGACTGACCAAAATATTTTCCACATCTTCGCCAACATACCCCGCTTCGGTCAGCGTGGTGGCGTCAGCGATGGTGAACGGCACTTTGAGCAGCCGGGCCAGGGTCTGGGCCACCAGGGTCTTGCCGCTGCCGGTTGGACCGATGAGGATAATGTTCGACTTCTGCAGCTCGACCTCGTCACTGCCCACAGGCGGTGCATTGATCCGCTTGTAGTGGTTATGCACTGCCACCGACAAGATCCGCTTGGCATGATCCTGACCGATGACATACTGGTCGAGATAGGCTTTGATCTCCTTGGGCTTGAGCACCTGCTGGCCGAAATCAACCGGTTCGCCTTCCTCTTCAGAGGAATCGGTTATGATCTCATTACACAGGGCAATGCATTCATCGCAAATATAGACATTAGGTCCGGCGATCAGCTTGCCGACCTCTTCCTGGTTCTTGCCGCAGAAAGAACAGACGCAGGAAATGTCAGGGTCATCATGAAATTCGTTGTTCACCGTCACTTCTCCCCACCCAGCTCCTCACGGTTGGCCAAGACTTTATCGATAATGCCGTACTGGCAAGCTTCGGCGGCGCTCATGAAGTTGTCACGTTCCGTGTCAGCCTGAACCTTCTTGAGAGACTTTCCGGTGTGGTTGGACAAAATGATATTGAGATCATGGCGCATCCGCAGGATCTCACGGGCATGAATGTCAATGTCCGTGGCTTGGCCCTGATAACCGCCCATGGGCTGGTGGATCATGATCCTTGAATTGGGCAAGGCAAACCGTTTGCCAGCGGCACCGCTGGCCAAAAGCAAGGCGCCCATAGAGGCAGCCTGCCCCATGCAGAGGGTGGCCACATCGCAACGAATATATTGCATGGTGTCGTAGATGGCCATCCCGGCAGTTACCGACCCGCCGGGGGAATTGATATAAAAGGTGATATCCTTATCCGGATCCTCGGCCTCAAGAAACAGCAACTGGGCAACAACCACACTGGCAACGTCGTCGTTGACCTGGCTGCCAAGAAAGATGATACGCTCCTTGAGCAGCCGGGAATAAATATCGTAAGCCCGTTCGCCGCGCGGACTCTGTTCAACAACCATGGGAACCAGATTCATGTTTTTTCTCCGGAATTCGTCAAAAATGGCGAGCCATCGGCTCGCCATTGGAAAGTACCGGCCGCGACCTGATCAGGCCTCGGCTTGCTCCGAAGCCGGTTCTGTGACCGCAACTTCGGTGAATTTAGCCTGCTCGCGCAGGAAGTTAAGCACCTTCTCGTTGTGCAGTTCATTCATAAACGGGAGAATTTCCTCCCGCCGTTTGAAGTATTTCTTCACTTCATCAAGGGTCATCCGGTACTGATCGGCAATGCGCTGATAACCGCGTTGAATATCCTCGTCGGCGATTTTGATCTCCTCGACTTCGGCTATTTTTTTCAAGAGAAAATCACCCTTGACCCGCTTAACCGCGACTTCCTTGTTCTTCTCCACCAGATCATTCAGATTGATACCGGCGGACTCGAACGACAGACCGCTACGTTTGAGATTTTCTTCAGTCTCTTTAAGCATTTCCTGAATCTCAAAGTTCACCAGCCGCTGTGGCACCTCGAAAGGGTTGAGTTCGATCAGCTTGTGCATAATTCTATCATTCAAATCACCCTGAAGAGTGTCGTCCTTGGCTTTTTGCAGCCGCTGGCGGATATCTTCCTTGAGGTCAGCCAGGGTGTTCAGTTCAGGCTTGATGTCCTTGGCGAACTCGTCGTCGAGTGCCGGCTTGATCCGCACCTTGACGTCTTTGATATCCACCTTGAATTCTACGTTTTTTCCTGCAATCGCTGGATTAGGGTAATCGGCGGGAAAGGTGATCTCGTAGAGGGTTTTGTCACCCTTTTTCAAACCGAATAATTTTTCCTCGAAATCCTTGCCCAGGCGATGCATGCCCATATCGACGCTGAAGTTCTCGTTGTGCACTTCCTTCATAGCCTTACCGTTATGGAAGCCCTGAAAATCAACGATCGCGACATCGTCCAGGGCAATGGCATGCCCTTCCTCGGCAGTCTGCAAGACCGCCTGGTGCCGCTGCAGCAAGGTCACTTCCTTCTCGACCTCTTCCTCTCCGACCGTAACCACAGGTTTCTCCACCTCGAGTCCCTTGTACTCCTTGAGTTCGATCTGCGGTTTGATGTCGATCATGGCCACATAGAGAAAAGTACCGTCTTCGGTAAATTTGTGTTCGGTGATTTCCGGGTGCACCACGGGATCAAGCTTCTCTTTCTCGACAGCTTCGAAATAACTGTCCTGCACCAGTTTCTCACCCACCTCGTTCTCGACCTGCGCCTTGAAATTATTTTCGAGCACACTCTGGGGAATTTTGCCACGGCGGAAACCCTTCAGTTTGACATCCTTATTGATCTTGGCATAGGCCTTGTCGAGGGCTGGACCCACGGTTTCCTTAGGAAGGGTGATGGTCAGTTTCCTTGTCAGCTCTGAGAGATTTTCGACGACGATTTCCATGGACTGCGGTTCCTCTTGTTCGATTTGCCGAGGCTATTACCCCAACGGCGTTGTGTATGGTCAGCCCGCTTTTTTACCTGTAGGCGTGCTGTGCTTGATGACGGGAATCATTGGTGCGAGAGGGGGGACTCGAACCCCCAAGGGCCAGGCCCGCTGGATCCTAAGTCCAGTGCGTCTACCAATTCCGCCACTCTCGCACAGGGGCATGGGCAAATCTAATCTCAGCACTGAATGAAGTCAAGAAAACAGGCATTATTGCTTGCATCCTGCCGGTTCGATAGATATAAGGGAACCATTAAAAAATGGTCCCTTCGCCCAATGGCTGTGTTGCTCGTCGGTCAAAAATACTCACATACAGGAAAGAGGGCGGACACAGAGGTCCGCCCCTACGACCTCCTCGCGCCTTGCTCTCGAACGAAAATCCTCATTTTTCAAGGCTCCCATAAGGGGACCTCAAGGAAACCGAACCATCAATCTTACGGAGGACGGAAAAAACATGGAAAGGACGCTTTCGATCATAAAACCGGATGGGGTCTCTCGAGGCCTCATAGGCGAGGTCATCAGGCGCTTCGAGGCCGCTGGTATCCGCATCGTTGCCATGAAGATGCTCCACCTGAGCAAGAAGGAGGCCGAAGGCTTTTACGCCGTCCACCGGACAAAGCCCTTCTTTGGGAGCCTCACGGATTTCATGTCCTCAGGCCCCATCGTCGTCATGGTGCTTGAAGGGGAAGACGTCATCCAGCGCAACCGGGAACTCATGGGGGCCACAAACTTTAAGGAGGCAAAGCCCGGGACCATCAGGGCCGACTTCGCCACGGACATAGAAAAAAACGTGGTCCATGGTTCGGATGCGCCGGAAACGGCAAAGTCCGAGATCGCATACTTCTTCTCTGCCCTCGATATCACCTGAACCCTTTAGGCCCTTTCCCATGCATGAGCGGGATCTCATCACCCGCATCGCCTCCCTTGCCGGCAAGACCTCGCAGACAACGGGCGTCATAAGAGGGATCGGGGACGACTGCGCCGTCCTCGCGCCCCGGCCGGGAGCGGCCCTCATCGTCACCACGGACACCAGCGTGGAGTCCATCCATTTCGATCTCTCGTTCACGGACGCCCGGCTCCTTGGACGAAAGACCGCGGCCGTGAACCTGAGCGACATCGGGGCCATGGGAGGCGGGCCCAGATGGGCATTCCTCAACGTCTCAATGCGCCCCGGGATCCCTGACTCATTCTGGGAAGCCTTCTGCCGCGGTGTCACGGAACGACTTGCCGAATGGGGTGCCTCGCTCGTGGGTGGCGACACCGTAAGTTCCCACCATGGACTCGTCCTCACCCTCACACTTATCGGCGAGGTCGAGCCGGAGATATGGCTCGGCAGGGCAAACGCCTTGCCTGGTGACGAGATCTTCTGCTCGGGATATCTCGGCGAGTCCGCCCTGGGCCTTGCATGGCTCAAGAGAAAGAAAACGACCGCCCTGAAACCACCGGCGGCACCAGTCCATCGGGTCGTCTCCCGCCACCTGGACCCGACCCCACAGGTGGCCCTGGGCCTGGCACTTGCCCAAAGCGGCCTCGTGAGGTCGGCCATCGACCTCTCGGACGGCCTTGCGACCGATCTCGCCCATGTCTGCCGGGAGAGCGGAGTTGGGGCCGTGGTGCAGGCAGGGGCCATCCCCGTCTCGCGGGCCTCTCGTACCGTGGCCCGGCTCCTCGGCCTCTCTCCGCTCAATTCAGCCCTTTCGGGAGGCGAGGACTATGAACTCCTCTGGACGGCTCCGGAAAGGCACGCAGCAGAGGCCGCGGCCGTTGCGGCCCGCATCCTTGGCCGTCCCCCTTTTCGAATCGGAAAGATCGTCTCGGACAGGCGAGGCGTTCATCTTGAATCGAATCGTGGAATGCGTGAGATCACATATCAGGGTTATGAGCACGTCGCCTGAGGAGAAAACCTTCCCGCTTGATGTGTGCGGTCATGTCCTCCTTGTAACGGCCACATGGGAGGCGGACCGCCTTTGCCGCATCCATCTCGCCAGGGAAACGTCGGGAGGTCATCACAAGATGCAGGGAGAGGAAGAAACAGGCGACTCCAAGGCCCGCACCCTTGCCGCGCATCTTCTGGCCATCCTGAAGGGAGATGGCCTTCCCTTGCCGTACGGTCTTCCTCTTGGAACGGCCTTTCAAAGGCGGACCTGGGAGGCGACAGGAAAGATCCCTTGCGGCCGCACGGCCTCATACCAAGAGATCGCCCAGGCCGTCGGCTGCCGCGCTCCCCGCGCGGTCGGACAGGCCTTGAAGGCCAATCCCTGGCCGATCCTTGTCCCGTGTCACCGGGTCGTGGCCCACAACGGAGGCATGGGTGGATATTCCCTTGGCGCAGCCATCAAGAGACTCCTACTTGCCGCAGAAAAAGGAGGATTGCCAACATGAAGGTAGCAGTCATGTCCGATTCCCACGACCACGAGGCCAACACCCGCCGTGCCGTCGAACAGGCAAACGACCTGAGCGCCCAGGTCCTCGTCCACTGCGGGGACCTCATCTCCCCTTTTATGCTGGAGGAACTCGATGCCTTCGCCGGTCCGGTCCACCTCATTTTCGGGAACAACCCCGGAGACCAGACCCTCCTCGTCCGGGCCTGCGACGCGAGAAAGGAACGGGTCACCCTCCACGGCTGGGCAGGCCGCCTCGAGCTTGGGGGGCGTGCGACGGTCCTGGTCCACGAACCTTTCCACGTCGCCTCACTCGCCAGATCTGGGGACTTTGATCTCGTCCTCTTCGGGCACACCCATCGCTGGCATGTGGAGAGGATCGGAAAGGCCCTCGTGGTGAACCCTGGAGAACTCCTCGGAAGAAAGGAAGAGCCCGGTTGGGTCCTCCTCGACACCGAAGACATGAGGACGGAGAGGATACTTATCACCTGATCCCGCTGAAAAAACCCGATCTGCTGCGTTGCTTCAATTTTCCAGTCACTGCGACGTACGTTAAATACGCCTCATTCCTGGAAAATTTCGCGCCTTGCATCTCGGGCTTTTTGAGCGGGATCAGATTTTGAAATTTTTGCAGTTCGCTTATCACATGAGGCGGTCGCCACGCCATCAAAACCGGGCTGATAGCATTGACAATCCGCTGAAAAAGGCCTTAGCCTTAATAAAAAGGCCATACATGAAAACCGCCATCCAAAGCCTCATGCTCATTATCGCAGTCCTCCTTGCCCAGGCCCCTGTCCTGGCTGCGGACGGAAACGGCTTCACAAAAGAGGACCGGGAGCTCCTTCGGCATCTCGCCATCCGCACCGAAAGACTCGATGCCACGCTGAGCGAGTTCAAGGATGCCGTTGACAAACGTTTCGAACAGACGGACAAAAGCCTTTCGGATTTCAAAGACTCGGTGGACATGAGATTCGAACAGGTGGACAAACGGCTTTCGGATTTCAAAGACTCGGTGGACATGAGATTCGAACAGGTGGACAAACGGCTCGAGCAGGTGGACAAACGGCTCGAGTTCATGCAGGACCTCATGATCGCCATGCTCGCCGTTTTTGGCAGCCTCTGCGGGGTGTTCGTGGGTCTCTTGCTCTGGGACAGGAAGACCTTCATGGAAAGGGCCAAGGAGGCCGCCATGAGGGAACTCGAGACCAAATGGAAGATCAATGAATGGCTCGGGGCCTTGAGGACCTATTCCGAGAAAAAACCGGACCTGGCCGAGATCCTGAGGAGACACAACCTGCTGTAGGGAACCTCGAAAAATGATCCTTTCGCCCGATGGCTGTGTTGC
>DIFG01000023.1:9782-11795 GCA_002419025.1 Deltaproteobacteria bacterium UBA5754
CGCGCCTTGCCCTCGAACGAAATTCTTCATTTTTCGAGGTTCCCTGTAATCATAAGGAGCCTTGAAATAGACGCGGATCGGTGCCCACCGCATCCCACGGGCTCCTTATCGGGTGGCCTCGATGGCCTCCACGACCTCCGCGTCCGTCACTTCGGGCGTGATGAGGGTCTCACCGATGCGGACCGGAAGCACGAAATGGACCTTGCCCGCCTGGGCCTTCTTGTCGTGCCGCAGGAATCCGAGGAGCCGCTCCGCCTCGAACTCGCGCCCGATAGTAACGGGAAGCCTGAGTCTCTCAAGGAGGCGCCGTATTCGATCAGACCCTTCCTGAGGGAAAAGGCCTTTCATGACGGCGATCCGGCTGACCGCAACCATACCCAGGGAGACGGCCTCGCCGTGGGTGATCGCATAGCCCGCAGCGGCCTCGATGGCATGCCCTATGGTGTGGCCGAAGTTGAGGATGCGCCTCAGGCCCCCCTCCTTCTCGTCCTCCGAGACGACCTGGGCCTTGATGGCGCAGGAGCGGGCGACGATCTCGACACAGAGCTCGGGATCGAGCCCAAGGATCTCCTCCGCCCTGGCCTCCAGGAGGGAAAAGAGCAAGGGGTCCCGAATCACCCCGTACTTCACCACCTCGGCAAGGCCGTTTCGGATCTCGCGCTCGGGTAGGGTTGCAAGGACCCCCACGTCTGCGTGGACGGCCCGGGGCTGGGCAAAGGTCCCGAGCAGGTTCTTTCCCTCGGGGAGATCCACCCCGGTCTTGCCTCCCACAGAGCTGTCCACCTGGGCAAGGAGTGTAGTCGGGACCTGGATGAACGGGATGCCCCGCATGTAGATGGAGGCGAGAAAGGCCGCCACATCACCCGGAACCCCTCCTCCAAGGGCGATGACCGCGGCCTTCCTGTCGGCGCCGAGCCCGACCATCCTCCGGGCGAGGGATACGACCGTTTCCATGGTCTTGGATCCCTCACCTGCTGGAAAGGAGAGGAGGTCGGCCGAGAGGCCCTCTGAGCGAAGGATCTGGAGGAGGTCAAGCCCGAGGAGGTCCTTCACGTGGTCGTCCGTGACGATGAAGTAACGGTGGCCGATGGGGTTTTCGCGCAGGATGCGGCCGAGTTCCGTCAGGCTCCCGATCCCAACCTGGATCTCGTATGAATCCTCGCCCAGGGGGACGGAAACGCGTGCGCGAACCAGTTCCATGGCCTCCATCATCCCCCCTCTTTCTCTCGGCGAGACCCCGCATAAGCCGCCTCTGCGAGTTCATTCATAAGTCCCTTGATACTCTCCGGCGAAGGGAGGTCCGGGACCGGAGGTATTCGGGCCTCGATGTCCTGGACAGGCTCCAGGCCGAGTCTTTCTTCCAGCCCCGAGATGGCCCCTCCGGAGAGGTTTCCGCCGAGCACCGACTCAAGATCCTCCCTGCGTTCCAGATCCTTCACGAAGGCGATGATGTCATCCAGGGAGAACTCCCCGGAAAACCTGGCGATCTCCTCTTTCACGAGCGCAGCCTGATCCCGCGCCTCCTCGACCATGTCCCGGTACGCGATGACATCTCCGTAGAGCTTTTCGTAGCTCTCGAAGAGCCTGTTCCGGAACCGGTGAAAGGCGGTCCAACCCCGCTCCTCCATGCCCGCGAAGAGTCGATCCCGGATGGTCCGGGAGTGGACGACATAATCATCGTAATAGGGCATCCCCTTCCATCCCACCGCATCGAGGAACCTCTTTATGAGCTCCGGAAAGACGAGGACGGAATAGATGCGGAGGAGATCAGGGCCGATCTTTTGCTCATGGAATGCGGCAAGGTCATCGAGTTGCCCGTCGAGGACGGATCTGTCCTCCTCAATGGCCTTTCGGACCCCGAAGTAGCGTTCAGCAATCTCTCTCTTGACCTGATAGGCAAGGGCCTTGGCAAGGTCGTCCATAACGGTGCATCCTCTTTTTGCAGTGTGATCATATGGGAACCTTGAAAAATGGTCCTTTTGCCCGATGGCTGTGTTGCTCGTCGGTCAAAAA
>DIFG01000023.1:11938-13120 GCA_002419025.1 Deltaproteobacteria bacterium UBA5754
CCGGAATGACGCCAAATTGGAATTTTCGATTTTTTACAAGACCATCATATATTCGTATAATACCAAATCATGCGGCCCGCCAGTTTGACAAAGACATGCTGGATGCGGAGTGGTTTATGTATCCTGCATGACATAAAAAAGGGTTTTCTCTGTGATCTCTGTTTCCTCTGTGGTGAAAAAGGTTTTTTTTATCCTCGCCATGCCCGCCCTCCTTGCCTGCCTCCAGGCAGGCTGCGCGCCCAGGAAGCCGCTGGTGACGCCACCTCCTGTTCAGGTCTTCGATCCCGAAGGGCGTTTACAGGCCATTAAAGCCCTCTCGGCTCGACCTGAAGGAATGAGGGCCAAAGGGACGGTCAGGCTCACGCTCCACGGGGAGGCCCAGCCCCGCATCAAGGGGATGCTCACCTGGACCAGGACGGATGAAGGCATCCTCCTCCGGGCGACAGGGATCCATCTCATCGGAGGGACCGTCTTCGACCTCCTCGTGACAGGGACCGACCTCTACCTTTCGATCCCGTCGCACAAGGCCGTTTACTGGACCGATCTTACTACAGAAGGAGATTTCTCGTCTCTCAGGACCGAAGCTGCCCTCCTGGCTGCTCCATGGGGAATCGCCCGCGAACCGGACGTGACGGCCCGCGCCTGCTCCAGCCCTGACAGGCCCGGGCAGACCCTGTGCGTAAATGCGGACACAGGTGGGATGTCCGCGGCCTTCGAGCCGGCTACCCTTGCTCCGCTCCGCCTCACCCTTCCGCGCATGACCGCCTTCTATGGAGGGACAAAGGACGTAAACGGACTCCCGTACCCCACGGAAGTACGGGTGGACCTTACCCGTTTCGACCTCACCGTCGAGGTCCGGATCAAGGAGATCGAGCCCAAGGTCCCTGGGTCAGGGGATCCGGCCTTCGACCCGGAGGTCTTTCGAGGCCTGCCCGGTTATCCCCTGTCCATACTTGTGGAGGCAGTCAGGGATGCGGAGGAAAGGCAAAAAAATAAAAAAGGCCTCACCACAGAAGACACAGAGGACACGGAAAAAAGATAAAAAACCCAAAAAGACCGGCTCTTCGTCATTTCGTGTGGAATTTGATCGGTTTCCAGTGCGCAGTTGCATACCGCCTCGTCATTCCGGCGGAGGCCGGAATCCAGTATAGAACGTGAATTATGAAGCCGTGCGTCTATCTT
>DIFG01000014.1:0-12848 GCA_002419025.1 Deltaproteobacteria bacterium UBA5754
TGACGAGGCGGTATGCAACTGCGCATTGGAAACCGATCAAATTCTACACGAAATAACGAAGAGCCGTATAATTTCGGGCTGGGCGCGCGCATGGCGCATATTCTTTCCTGGCGTTTCCCCTTTGCCTTTTTCTCCAAGAAGGATGCGGGGACCCGGGATAACGACGCGCCGGCGGAAGGGTAGAAACGAAAAAGGCAAAGCTGGATGAAACCCTTTGCCCCCAAAGGAGGAAGGCAGATGAACATACTCGTGATCGGATGCGGATCCTACATGGACGCCGGGTACGGCTGTCCGGGGGAGTACAAATGCATAAGCGCCGTTGCGGAGAAAAACGGCATGTTCGCCCAGTACGACGAACCGAAGATTGTCGGTTTTTTGAGGTGCACGTGCCCGGGTCGGGCGACTATCAACAACATCGGAATGGTGAAGAAGAACGTCAGGATCGACGCCGTGCATCTTAGCAACTGCATGGTCAAGGCCCAACCTATGTGCAAGAACCACGACTTCGAACAGTTCAAGAAGATGGTGGAGGAGAAGTATGGCGTTCCGTGTGTCCTCGGGACCCATGCCTATGACTGATTTGATCGCACATTGACCACCCCGTCCCCGCGCGCCCTTTTGTTAAGATGTGTAATAGGAGTCATCATGACTGTTTCAGTCAACAAGGAGGCACCATGGAGACCATAGGATTTATTGGAGGCGGCCAGATGGCCGAGGCCCTCGTAAAGGGGATCATCAAGGCGGATGTTGCAAAGGCCGAGGCCATTACGGTCTCAGATCCGTCCGGGGAGAGACGCCGGCATCTGGAAGAGGTTTATGGCGTCCGGGCGGTCCAGGAAAATCTGGAGGTCCTCCAGAACTCGCGTCTCCTTGTGCTCGCGGTCAAGCCCCAGGTCATGGGGGCGGTCCTGGGAGAGATAGCCCCATCCGTGACCGCTAACCACCTCGTGGTCTCCATTGCCGCCGGGGTCCGAATCGAGACCTTGGAGACGGCCCTTCCCGAGGGAAGTCGGGTCGTCCGGGTCATGCCCAACACACCGGCCCTCGTGGGAGCGGGTGCGGCCGGGATCTCTCCGGGCAGACACGCCACCGAGGCCGATCTCGACGGTGTTTCCCGAATCTTTCAATCCGTGGGGATATCGGTCATGGTCCCAGAGGACAGGCTGGACGCAGTAACAGGTCTCAGCGGGAGTGGACCGGCCTATGTCTTCGGATTCATCGAGGCCCTTGTGGAGGGCGGGGTCCGGGAAGGCCTTCCCCGCAACGTCTCGCGGGAGCTTGCCCTCCAGACCGTCCTCGGCTCGGTCCTCCTCGTCAGGGAGACGGGAAGGCACCCGGCCGAACTCCGGGACATGGTGACGAGCCCAGGAGGGACCACGGTCGAGGGGCTCCGGGTCCTCGAGATCGGGGCGTTTCGAGGGATCGTGATGGACGCGGTGAGCGCTGCGGCAAATCGGGCAAGGGAACTCGGCAGGGATGCAGGATAGGCTTATAAGGCCTCATTTCCCTTCTTCGTCTTTTTCATTCCCTCCCTTTTCTCCTTCCCCGAATTTTTTGAGGTCCTCTGCGAGCCTTCTGAGCTTCTGGTCCACGAGGTCGTTGATCGTTCCCTCGGGATATGTCCCGTCAGGCCTCCGCATGCCCGCCTCCACCCCCGTGAGGATCCCGATCCCCTCATCGATGGTCCGCACGGCCCATAGGTGGAATCGTCCTTTCTCGATGGCCTCCACCACGTCCTTTCTGAGCATGAGGTCCTTCACGTTACTCGCGGGGATCATGACGCCTTGTTCCCCGGTAAGGCCGGAGGCCTTGCAACAGTCATAAAAACCCTCGATCTTTTCATTCACGCCTCCGATGGCCTGTACCTCGCCTTTCTGGTTGACCGAGCCGGTGACGGCGATGTCCTGTCTCAAGGGGATCTCGGCAAGGCTCGAAAGGATGGCATAGATCTCTGTTGAGGATGCGCTGTCCCCTTCCACGCCTGAGTACGACTGCTCGAAGGCGAGACTTGCGTTCATGGTGAGGGGTTTGTCCTGGGCGTACTTGTGGCGGAGGTATCCGGAGAGGATGAGGACTCCCTTGTTGAAGATCGGGCCTCCCAACTTCGCCTCCCGCTCGATGTTGATGATACCGTCACTTCCCATGGAGGTGACCGCGGTGATCCGGGTCGGCCTTCCAAAGGCGTATTCCCCGAGATCGATGACGGAAAGTCCGTTTACCTGGCCCACTTTACTTCCCTGCGTGTCTATGAGGATGCTTCCCCGGCCGATCATCTCCTGGATCTTTTCCTCGATGAGATTGGACCTGCGGATGCGGGCCTGGATAGCCGCGTCCACGTCCTTTTCGGAGACGGCGATTCGGGAGGATGACCGGGCGTAGTGGTCGGCCTCGCGCGCCAGATCCGAGATGAGGGGAAATGCTGTCGAGATCTTTTCGGAGCGTCCTGTCATTCGGACGGCGTGTTCGGCAAGCGTTGCTACGCCCGTTCTGTCGAAGGGCAGGAGACCCTCGTCCTCCCCGAGCTTCCTGAGAAAAGATGCGAACTTCAGGATGGATACCTCGTCTCTTGTCATGGAGGTGTCAAAATCGGCCCTGACCTTGAAGGTCTTGGGGACATCCTCGTCATAGTATCTCAGGAGGCCGTAGAGATGGGGAGGGGAGAGGAGGATCACCTTGATGTCCACGTCGATGGGCTCGGGTTTCAATCCCACGGATGTGAACCAGTAGAAGGGGTCGAAGGTCTGGATCTCCATGGATTTGGTCCGGAGCGCCCGTTTGAGGGCGGGCCAGACACCGGGTTCGATCAGGAGATCCAGCAGGTTCAGGACGAGGTAGCCCCCGTTCGCCTTGAGAAAAGACCCTGCCTTGATCTTTGTGAAGTCGCTTCGCCAGATCCCGCGGTTGTCCACCACGCGCTCGATGGATCCGAAGAGGTTCCGGTAGGTGGGATAGGATTCCACGATGATGGGCGGACGCTTCTGCTCCGCGTTGTCGATGAGGAGGTTGACCTCGTAGGGGAGAAAGGGGTCCCCGAGGAGCATGAAAGGCAGTCCGGCTGGGCCCTGTTGCTGCGGCCTAAAGACTGCAAGGTTATCCGAGAGGCTTTGGAGAACGGTCTTGAGATACCGCACGACCTTCTCGTCCGGGTATTTTTCGAAAAGCGGGGCCATGTGGGCATCGGCCATGGAAGTGAATGTGATCTTGTCCACTTCCTGCCCCTTTTCCTGGAGCTCCTTCTGTATCTCCCGAATCTCGGCAAAGATCTGATCGATCTCGGTCTTGAGATTCGTATGCTTTTTTCGTATCTCCTCATACTCCTCACGGGGGAACCGGCCCTTGTCCACAAGTTCCTCAAGCTTGATGAGGGGGGTGGGCTCACCGTCCACGAGCGGCATGAGCTCAGGCCGTTCCATCTGGCCAGCCTGGACGGTCACGAGGGCAAAGCCCGCCTCCTTCACCCGCTTGTCGAGACCGAGGAAGAACTCTCGCGTCTTTCTTTCGTATTCTTCCATGATCTCGTTCTTGCGTTTCATGTATTCCTGGCTTTCGAAGACGCGTGGGACCTCACGCTTCAAGGTCTCGATGAAATCATGGACATCCTTTTTGAAGGCCCTTCCGCGTCCAGCCGGAAACCTCAGGAGGATGGGGGCCTCGGGATCGGCGAAGTTGTTGACGTAGCAAAGGTCCTCCGGGGGCTTGGTGTCTCCATGGATCTCCCCGAGGAGTTTTTTCACCACATCGAGACGGCCGGAGCCCGGCCAGCCGGTCACAATGACGTTGTAACCAGGTTTGTTGATGCCCATCCCGAAACGGAACGCCTCTACTGCCCTGTCTTGACCGACGATTTCAGTCGAGGGGGCCAGATCGGAGGTCGTCTCGAAGGGGAGGGTGGCAGGGTCGAGTCTCCATCGGAGTTTTTCCGGAGTAACGGCGAATGTGCTTATGTCCATGGGGTCATCCTTAGTTTTCTGTGCTTTCAACAGCTATGCGCCTTATCCTTGCATGTTGCCATGGAATATCTATCCTCAGGCATTCGTCGTGGTAGAGGGCCGAGATGCCTTCCATGTCCACTTCCTTCGGGAGGGGGATCTCGCGAAAGAGACGGCGGCGCGTATATCCATAAAGGGCATGCGGCCCCGTCTCTTTCCGCTCCATTTTTGTGCTGATGACGATTTTTTCCGGTGAAACCGTGATGTCTATATCCTCAGGGGAGATGCCTGGCAACTCCATGAGGAGTCTGAGACATTCGCCAGAATCGTGAAACACGATGGGGGCGCCTGTCATGGGCCCTATGTATAAGGTGGGAAGTTCGGCTTGGAGCCTTTGTAAGGCATCGTCCACCTCCTTTCGGAGTCTCTCAAGTTCCTGCTCCATCCACAGTTTCAGCTCAGGCATTTCGTCCTCCCGGTCCCCGAGGATGGTGATGGTCTGTCAACCGTACAGAAAAGGGTAACCTCTTGATGTTTTATGGGAACCTTGAAAAATGAGGATTTTCGTTCGAGGGCAAGGCGCGAGGAGGTCAAAAAGCGGAGCATACGTCTGTATGTGAGCATTTTTGACCGACGAGCAACACAGCCATCGGGCGAAAGGACCATTTTTCAAGGTTCCCTTAAATGGATGTCTCCACTATATCCAGCCCCTTGCTCCATGTCACCGGAAGCCGAACCACCGCCTGGGCCTTGTTTCGAAAGAGGAGGTGACCGTTTTGGTAGCCGTGAAGGAAGACGTCCTTGGTGAGGGCTACGTCCTGCCTGCAGTAATCGAGGATCTCCCGAATCCTGCCCTCCTTCCACCACTTGAGGGCCTGTAGGCCGCTCGCGCTTTTTCGCGCACCCAACGTCACCTCGGCCAGGTGGTCGAGGGAGAGCCTGTAGCCGAGCTGTGCATGGACGTCCTCGAGGATGTCGAGGGTCGGAAGGGCATGGAGATCCAGGTCAGTATATGCGGAAAGAACCCGGTAGTCGAATCGTTTGATATTGAATCCCACGAGGAGATCGAACGAGGCAAGGAGCCCGAGGAGGTCCGGGAGGTCCTCCTCGAGAAATTCCAGGAAGGCGTCCCGGCCCGAGTCGTAGATGACGGCGCAGCTCACACCCATGAGGTCGGCCCGGTGCCAGCCGCCTACCTCCTGAGCCGAACGCTGGGTCTCGAGGTCGAGGACGCAGAAACGACGGATCGCTCGCCTGCCGGGGCCGTGGATGCCTCCAGGCAGCAGGTCCTTGTCGGACTTCACGGCCTTAATGAAGCGGGTCACGGAAGAGGCGGACATTCAGGAAAACCGCGGGGGATAGGGTTGTGGGATGAGGATGGAGTTGGCCGTACGGAGAAAATAGGCGTCGGTCATGCCGGCAATGAAGTCACGGACGATCTCGCCCGGGGAGTGTGTGTCTGTATAGACGGGAGACATGCCTTCGAGATATTCCCGAAAGATTACCGATTCCTCACGGCCGACAGCGAGATCCTCGAGGAATTGCTCGAAGAGGATGCCGTAGAGGCGTTCTATCTTGGCCGATTCGGTCTTGATGAGGGGGTTTCGGTAGATGCGCTCCATGTTGAATGCCTTGATTTTCCGCAAGGCATCGGCCACCTCCTCGCTGAATGCGATCTCGTCCCGCCCGAGGCTCGATTGCACCAGGTCCTCAACGAGTCGGTACATGATGGTCCCGTTCGTGTCACCGAGGACGGTGCGGCACCCTTTCGGGATCTCGTTTCTCTGGATGAGATTCAACCGGATCGCATCCTCGATGTCCCGCCCCACGTAGCTGATGACGTCGGACAACCGGACCACGCAGGCTTCGAGGGTTGTGGGTACGATCTGGATTTCCGGGTCGGCGGCCTTTTTCTGCATCTCCCGGTTGAGCTGGGCGAAAGTCTTGCCGCGCAGCGGGGAAAGGCTGCGCAGATGGGTCTCCCCGTCGTGGCAGAGTATCCCGTCCAGGACCTGGAGGCTCAGGTTCCAGCCCTTTCCCTTTCTCTCCACCGTGCGGAGGAAGTGGACACCCTGGACGGAGTGGACGAAATTGGAAAGGCCGTGAGCCCGGCAGATGCGGGAGAGATATCTTTCTCCGTCGTGCCCGAATGGAGGGTGTCCGATGTCGTGGCCAAGGGCTATGGCCTCGATCAGGTCCTCGTTGAGCCTGAGGAGCCTGCCGATGGTCCGGGAGACCTTGGAGACGATCTGGACGTGGAGGACCCGGTGGGTGATATGGTCGTTGGGGACGAGGGAAAAGACCTGGGTCTTGTCGATGTAGCGGGTATAGGCCCGGGAGTGGAGGATCCGGTCCGCGTCCACGGAGAACCACTGGCGATGCCCTGTCTCGAGCTCCACTTCAGGCTGTTCCCGTATGGCCTCGTAGCTTCGAGTAGCAAGGGGGGACAATCGGTCCCTTTCCCTTTCATCGAGGAGTTTTCTCAGCTGGGATGTATCGGGGTTCATGGCATTACACGGATTAAGGTTGACACGGCAGAGGCCCATCCTTAGTTTTTACAGACATAAACGGTTTTCAATAGACTGATTTCAAAAAGGAATAAATACATACAAGGAGTCTTCCATGCAGATTGACCGTTTTACCCTGAAATCCCAGGAGGCCATACAGGAGGCCCAGAGGCTCGCCCAGGAGAAGGGCCATCAGCAGATCGTCCCTGAGCACCTTTTGAAGGCCATGCTATCACAGGCGGAGGGTGTCGCGCCTGCCGTGCTTTCCAAGATGGGTGTGGACATCAAGGGCATTCTAACCGATATCGAGGACGCCTTGAACCGCCTGCCCCGGGTGAGCGGGGCCGGTTTCCAGGTCTATCTGTCGCCCGAGTTGAATCAGGTCCTTGAGCGCGCCCTTGCTGTAGCTGGCGAGATGAAGGACGAATACGCAAGCCAGGAGCACCTGATCCTTGCCATCCTCGACGCCTCCAGGGGCCAGGCGGCGAGGATCCTCGCCGCTCGGGGGGTCACTCGGGAGGCCTTTTTGAAGGCCCTTGTCTCCATCCGCGGCTCCCAGCGCATCACCGACCCCAACCCGGAAGGCACATTCCAGGCCCTCGAGAAGTACGCGAGGGACCTCACGGCCCTTGCCCGCTCCGGCAAGCTGGACCCGGTCATCGGCCGTGACGAGGAGATCCGGCGCGTGATCCAGGTCCTTTCCCGCCGAACCAAGAACAACCCCGTCCTCATCGGGGAGCCTGGCGTGGGAAAGACCGCCATCGTGGAGGGGCTCGCCCAGCGGATCGTCTCCGGGGACATCCCCGAGACCCTCAAAAACCGGAGACTCGTCGCCCTTGACATGGGGGCCCTCATCGCGGGAGCAAAATTCCGGGGCGAGTTCGAGGAGAGGCTCAAGGCGGTCCTCAAGGAGGTGGCGGAGAAGGCCGGCGAGGTGATTCTCTTCATAGACGAGATCCACACCCTCGTGGGGGCCGGTGCGGCCCAGGGGGCCATGGACGCCTCGAACATGCTCAAACCCGCCCTTGCCCGGGGCGAGCTCCACTGCATCGGGGCGACGACCATCGATGAATACCGTAAATATATCGAGAAGGATGCGGCCCTCGAGCGCCGTTTTCAGCCCGTCCTTGTCGAGGAGCCGAACGTGGAGGACACCATCGCCATCCTCCGGGGCCTCAAGGGCAAGTATGAGGTGCACCACGGGGTCCGCATCAAGGACTCGGCCATCATCGCTGCGGCAACCCTTTCACATCGTTACATCACGGACCGGTTCCTCCCGGACAAGGCCATCGATCTCATAGACGAGGCCGCGGCAAAGCTCCGGATCGAGATCGACAGCCTTCCCTCTGAGATCGACGAGGTGGAGCGCAGGATCATGCAGCTCGAGATCGAGCGTGAGGCACTGAGAAAAGAAAGTGATCCGGGCTCACTGGAGCGCCTCGAGAAGATAGAGAAGGAGCTTGCCGATCTCAGGGAGAAGAGCGATTCCCTCAAGTCCTCTTGGCAGGAAGAAAAGGACAAGATCCAGCGGATCCGCGAGATAAAGGAGCGTATGGACCAGCTTGCAGTGGAGGCCGAGCGCTACCAAAGGGAAGGGGACCTCAACAAGGTGGCCGAGATCCTTTATGGCGAGATCCCTCGACTCAGGTCAGAGCTGGATGCGGCCCAACGGGAGATCGAGGAGATCCGGGCCGAAGGCAGGGGCATGCTCAAGGAAGAGGTGGACGCAGAAGATATCGCGGCCATCATCTCCAAGTGGACCGGCATCCCTGTGAGCCGCCTTGTGGAGGGCGAGCGGGACAAGCTCCTCCGCATGGAGGAGCGAATCGCAGAGAGGGTCGTCGGCCAGGATGCGGCCATTCGGGCCGTCTCCAATGCGGTGAGGAGAGCGCGCTCCGGTCTCCATGACCCGAGGCGTCCCATAGGCTCCTTTATCTTCCTCGGACCCACGGGCGTCGGAAAGACCGAACTTGCCAGGGCCCTTGCCGAGTTCATGTTCGACACCGAGCAGGCCATGGTCCGAATCGACATGAGCGAGTTCATGGAGAAACACGCGGTCGCCCGGCTCATCGGAGCGCCTCCTGGCTACGTGGGCTACGAGGAGGGCGGATATCTCACCGAGGCCATCCGCAGGCGGCCCTACGCCGTGATCCTCTTTGACGAGATCGAAAAGGCCCATGCCGATGTCTTCAATATCCTTCTTCAGATACTCGACGACGGGCGGCTTACCGACGGCAAGGGCCGGACCGTGGACTTTAAAAATACCATCATCATTATGACCTCCAACATCGGAAGCGACCTCATCCAGGAGATCCGGGACCGGGACGAGCTGGAAAGGCGCGTCCAGGATGCCCTCAGGCTCCATTTCCGGCCCGAGTTCCTGAACCGGGTGGATGACCGGATCATCTTCAACGCCTTGGGGAGGGACGAGCTCAGAAAGATCGTGGACATCCAGCTCCGGCTGCTTTCGACCCGTCTTGCCGACAGGAAGCTCACAATCGAGCTGAGCGACAGGGCCAAGGACTGGCTTGCGCAGGTGGGCTATGACCCCGCCTATGGGGCGCGGCCCCTAAAGCGCGCTATCCAGCGCTACATCGAGGACCCGCTCGCCGTGAAACTCCTCGAGGGGGCGTATGCAGAAGGAGATACCATCCGGATCGACGTGGACGATACCGGCGGCCTTACCTTTGCCTGATCCGGCAGGGCAGGCGCGGGCCTCTGCCTTGTAGGGCACGGCTTTGTAGGGGCACGGCGCGCCGTGCCCCTACAATGTTTTGACGCAGGAACAGGCCGGATTTGATCATGGGCGCGGAAAGACCGCGCCCTTTTTTTGCGCAAGGAGCCCCTCAAGTATTTTCTCCGGATGCCGATACGCCGGTCAAAGGGCTTTGACACGTTCAAAAAAAGGGGACTGTAAATGGGCATCAATTTCATCGACAACCTGAACATGAAGGCAAAGACCGTCCTGATCCTCGGCGTGCTACTTGCCGGGTTCGCGTGCGTGGGCTGGTTCGCCCACGATATGGACGAAAACGCCAAGATGGCCATCAATCGCTTCACACTGATTAGCGAGATTGAAAACCATGCTGAAGTCGCCCAGTCTTCCATTCGAGGCTATCAGCTCATGGGCAGAGAGGATTTCAAGGAGGCTTACGAAGACAATATCGCCAGGTTGATCGAAAAAGGGGAGGATCTGAACAAGCTCCTTTTGTCGAAAGAAAACAGAGAATGTATTTCGAACATCATGACGGGAGTCAAGGAATGGCGGGATCTGAACAGGCCCAGGTGGGAGCTTATGCGGATGAACATTGTCGCTGGAGACGCCATGAGCGCCGAGGACAGAAAGAAACTCGATGACTTGGCCATCAAGTCAGCGGATCTTCACAAGAAGATCCCGCCTGAGATCAAAGCACTTTATGACTCCGTCAAGGCCAACAACCTCGCCCGCATACACCAGGGATATATAAACGCCGTCATCGCCATCGTGGCCTCGTTTTTTGCGGTCTCCGCCTTTGTCTATCTTGTGCTCTCCCGTCTCGGAGGGGCCATCAGCGAGGCAGCCCAGGCGGCAGGACGCCTGGCCGAGGGGGATTTCTCGTTCGATGTGAGGCCCAGGGGGAGAGACGAGGCCGGCCAGATGCTCGCGGCCATCAAGGCCACGAAGGAGGCGCTTTCCGGTCTCATCTCCAAGGTAAAGGCATCCGCCGAGGCCGCCGCCGACCAGGGGGTGTCTCTCCAGGGCGCATCGGTCCAGCTCTCCGGGGCGGCTGAAAAGGGCGTTTCCGCCGCCCTCGCTGTGCAGAACAGGGCCGAGTCCGCCTCGGCAAGTGTCTCCGCAGTGGCAGCGGCCATGGAGGAGATGACTGCTACCATCTCAGAGATCAGCCGGAACACGGTCCAGGCCAAGGACGCCTCTGACAGGGCCGACACCGAGGCAACAGGAGCTAAGGCGGTCGTGGATTCCCTTTCGGCCGCGGCCGCAAAGGTCGGGGAGATGAGCAGACTCATAGGCTCCATCGCGGAGCAGACCAATCTCCTTGCCTTGAACGCCACCATCGAGGCCGCACGGGCCGGGGAGGCCGGAAAGGGATTCGCCGTGGTGGCGAATGAGGTAAAGGAGCTCGCCAAGCAGACTGCCAAGTCCGTTTCCGAGATCGATACCATAGTGAGAAGCATCCAGGAGGGTACGGGGGCTACTGCGGATGTGGTCTCAAGGATCACGGACGCGATCCGTCTCGTGACCGACATGACCAACAGCATCGCCTCGGCCATAGAGGAGCAGACCGCGGCGAGCGCCGAGATAGCGGGCAGGATCCAGCAGGCGGATGTGGAGGTGAGGAGCATGGCGGATCTCGCCTCTGGGATCGTCTCGTCGAGCAACGAGACCGCCGATACCTCGAAGGGCGTGAAGGAGTCGGCAGACAGCCTGAAGCTCATCTCGGACGGGCTTGCAAAGGATGTCTCGGTCTTCAGACTCTGAACCAGCTGAAAAGACCTTCTCATGCCTTGAGAACAGGAGGCTTCAATGAAATTCCTTTCGGACATGTCCCTTGGGACGAGGATCATAGCCATCATGGCCGGGGTGGTTGCCATCGGGGCCATGCTGCTCCTCGGGGCTTACTGGAAGATCAGTAAGGCCAGTATCGAGGACCACGCTGAGGAAAAGGCCAGGGCCATCGTCCTCCAGGCCGAGGCCATGCGGGAGATCATGGCGGCTCATAATGCAGAAGGGGCCTTTACCGCGTATGTGAATGATTTGAAACTTGATCTCGCGAATGCGGATCCCGCGGTGCGCAAGAAGGCGTTAAGCAGGTTTCTCAGTACCGTACCTGTGGTGAATTCCATGATGCTCATGGCAAAAAACGCCGAGGAAGGCGGTTACATCATGCGTGTTCCCAAGGAGAGCCCGAGAAACCCTGCCAACGAGCCGGATGTTGTTGAGCGGGATGTCTTGAAGAAACTGGAATCGGGCGCACGTGAGTGGAGCCTGACAGGTGGATACAAGGATCCGGAGACAGGCATCACGAGGCCGGCCCTCCGGTTCTTTCGCCCCATCGTCCTCACGGAGGAATGTCTGGCGTGTCACGGGGATCCGTCCACATCCGCGGAACACTGGGGGAATTCCGACGGACTTGACCCTACCGGGGTCCGCATGGAGGGCTGGAAGGCCGGTGAGGTGCACGGTGCCTTCGAGATCGTCTATTTTCTCGATGGTCCCATGGCCGCCATGAAGAAGAACTTCCTTATTGGCGTCATGTTGGCGGTCGCCGGGGTCCTCGTCCTCGCCGCTTCGGTCACGTGGGTCACGAGGCGCGTGCTCACGCGGCCGTTGGATCAACTGATCCGGCATGCGGAATTGGTTTCGGCCGGCGATATCTCCCAGGATGTCCCGGTCACGGGGCGGGACGAGATGGGGAGGCTCGCCGTGGCCTTCAACGGGATGCTCCAGGGCCTGAGGGGCATCATCAGCAATGTCCAGGAAAACGTCGGGGTGGTGACGGATGCATCCCGGCAACTTCTCGATATGAGCAGGTCCATGGGAGAACGGAGCGAGATCGCCTCGAAGGATGCGGCCCAGGCCTCGGAAACGAGCCGGCTCGCAAGTGAAAACATCCAGACGATCGCCGCGTCGGTCAGGGATTTTTCCATCGCCTCCCAGGAGATCGCTACAAATGTCACACACGCCGCAACCATCAGCAACCAGGCAAAATGCCGCATGGACGATTCGGGGGGATATATCCAAAAACTCGGGCTCAACTCCCAGGAGATCGGCAGGGCGACGCGGCTCATCGTGGAGATCGCCGAACAGACCAACCTCCTTGCCCTGAACGCGACCATCGAGGCCGCCCGTGCCGGAGAAGCGGGGAAGGGATTTGCTGTCGTGGCGAACGAGGTAAAGGAACTGGCAAAACAGACGGCCCAGGCAGCCGAGGAGATCACCGCGATGGTGCAGGTCATCCAGGAAGACAGCTCCAGGACCGTGGATGCCATCGGATCCGTCAGCGCGATCATCGATCAGCTTAACGACATCGACAACACCATCGCCTCGGCCGTGGAGGAACAGACCGCAACAGTGGCTGAGATCACCGGAAATATCGATCATGCGGCAGTCGGCACGAGCGAGGTCTCAAAGGTAGTGCATGAGGTGGCCGTCGGCTCGGAAGAAACCGCGAAGATCGCCGCCGCCACCCGGGAACAGGCGATACGGCTTGCCGGATTGGCTGATCAAATGAGGGACGTCATCGGTGCGTTCAGGGTCTGAGAAGATAAATCCTCCACCGGTGTCTTGAATCCTCGTCCAGAACGGGATACATACCTTTTCAAGGTAGCCTACCGTAGGGGCAAAAGATCTTTCGCCCCTTGAAGGATGATGGATTCGTAGAAAGCGCCGGACTCGTCATGCCGGACTTGA
>DIFG01000014.1:12866-24460 GCA_002419025.1 Deltaproteobacteria bacterium UBA5754
CCGGAATGACGCCAAATTGGAATTTTCTTTTTTTTGCGAGACCATCAAGGATGCAGTGTACAAAATAGACGGTGATACCATGAAAGGATTGATAGGCGTGCTCATGTGTGGTGTCCTTCTTTTTGCCCTTTCCGCCTGTAATACCATCCATGGGATGGGGAAGGATATCGAAGAAGGGGGAGAGGCCATTCAGCGGGTCGTGAAATAGACCGCTCTCCGGAAGGTCGCCTTTTCCGTTCGCAGGTTTTTTAAAGTCGATTCATCCGCGCTCCGAAGAGTATAGATGAGGGGAAACATGGATCTCGTCCCTCCCCTAACCTTTTCTCTCGGAGTCTCGTCATGCCTGTTTATGTTTGGGAAGGTGTCACCGTCTCGGGTGACAGGTCAAAGGGAGAGATAGAGGCGAAAGACGAAAGGGCAGCCCGGCTCCTTCTCCTCAGGCAGCGGATCAACCCATCCAGGGTCAAGGCCAAGCCAAAGGACCTCCTGGCGAACGTCTCTTTCCTCAAGCCTAAGGTCAAGGTCAACGACATCGTCATCTTCACCCGTCAGCTTTCGACCATGATCGACGCGGGTCTTCCCCTCATACAGGGGCTGGATGCCCTTGCATCCCAGCAGGAAAACCGAACATTCAAGGAGACGCTCCAGAAAATCAAGGCGGATGTGGAGTCCGGGTCCACCTTTGCGGATGCCCTCAGAAAATATCCCAAACTCTTTGACCGGCTCTATTGCAACATGGTGGCGGCAGGTGAGATGGGCGGCATCCTCGATGAGGTCATGTCGCGCCTTGCAGCCTACATGGAAAAGGCCCAGCGCCTCAAGAGAAAGGTCAAGGGCGCCATGACGTATCCGGCAATCGTCCTCGGAATCGCGGCCCTGGTCCTGGCAGTGATACTCATCTTCGTCATCCCGGTCTTCCAGAAGATGTTTGCCGAATTCGGCCACGCCCTTCCCCTGCCCACCCAGATCGTCATAGACATCAGCGAGTTCGTTAAATCCTATTTTCTTGCCATGATCGGCGCTATTGGCGTGGGCGTCTTTCTGTTCAAAAGGTACTACGGTACGGTCAAGGGACGGAAATCTGTCGACAGACTGCTTCTCCGCGCCCCAGTCTTCGGCGTCCTGCTCCGAAAGGTGGCAGTCGCCAAGCTGACGCGCACCCTCGGCACCCTCATTACGAGCGGCGTTCCCATCATCGAGGCCCTGAACGTGGCCGCAGGCACCGCAGGAAACAAGATCGTGGAGGAGGCGATCTACAGTGTCAGATCAAGCATCAGCGAAGGACGGACCATCGCCCAGCCACTGCAGGAAAGCGGGATATTTCCGGGAATGGTCACCCAGATGATAGCGGTAGGAGAGGCCACAGGGGCGCTCGATCAGATGCTAAACAAGATCGCGGACTTCTACGACGAGGAGGTTGACGCCGCGGTCGATGCCCTCACAAGCATGATCGAACCATTTATGATACTTTTTCTTGGAGGGACGGTAGGAGGCATCATCGTGGCCATGTATCTTCCCATCTTCAAGATGGCGGGCGCTGTTGCAGGGAATTGAAGGGAACCTTGAAAAATGGTCCTTTCGCCCGATGGCTGTGTTGCTCGTCGGTCAAAAATGCTCACATACATGGAAGAGGGCGGACACAGAGGTCCGCCTATGCGACCTCCTCGCGCCTTGCCCTCGAACGAAAATCCTCATTTTTCAAGGTTCCCTGAAGCAAAAGGGTTGGCTGCTCCTCGATGAAAAAGGCCCCCGGAATAACTTTCAGGGGCCTTTTCGTCTTCCATGTCTTTTCCCAAAAAAAAGATAAATTTTATCCTACCACCAGCTTACGGTCTGGTCGGCGTCGAAGATCATCTGGACGAGCATGTCATAGTTGGGTTTCCCGAGATAGAGCTTGAATTCCTTCGCCTCGCGGTCTCGGTTCAGGATAGAGACGAGGGTCTGGGTGGTGGCATCAGGCTCGGATCGGTAGATGTGGAGGATCTTTTTGGTTGCTTCGCTCATGGCTTGCTCCCTTGTTATTCAGCGCAGGCAGGCGGCGGTGTATGGGACTGCTTGGGAAGCCCGTAGGGGATGATGACATCCGCCTCTCTGAGCTTCTCACCAAGTTCTTCGACGGTGATAGGGGTGAGCTCGACCCCTTCAGGAACCTCACCGCCTCCAAGGGTGAGGACGTCGCCTTCCATGTCCCTGATCCAGTCTATGTTTTCCCTGAGATAGTCGGAAAAACGGGGCAGTTCTCCATGCATGAAGACCGGGAAGGCGAAGTGGTTTTCAACAGCCTGCCCAAGCGCGGAACGCACGCCGTCTCCGGCGTACATCCTGTTTGGTAGTAGAATATAGATCTTTTTTGATTCCATCTCGTTGTTCTCCTTTTGTCACAATACGAGGTACTTGCCGCATTCCTCGAGGACTGCTCCATGATAGGCCTGCGTCCTCATCTGTTTCGGGATAAGTCCGCGAGGGACATCCTTTTCGTAGTCGTAACCTTCACAGGTGTAACTGTCTGCGCAGATGGCGAGGTCCTCGATGTCGCAAAGATTGGCGAGTGTCGAGAAAGATGGGTGTTTGGTCAGATGGACGGATTTGTAGGTGAAAAAGACCATGACCTTTTTCCCTGCCCTTACTGCCGCCTGGGCCACGCCCAGGACGTGATCCATGTGTTGCGGGGACGTCACGAATATTCCCAGTTTGTTCGGGTCAGCGGACATAATTTTTATAGTTCCTCCGTTCGGAATGGGTGGCGCTGCATGTTCTCAATGCGTGAAAGACCGGGAACCTCGTCTCAGCTATTTCTTCTTTACGTAGAAGCGGATGAATCCCGAGTCTTCCTTCTCTCCCAGGTACTCGTGACCCGCGCGTGAGCACCATCCAGGGATGTCGTTTCGGGAACCGGGGTCGGTCCCGAGGATCTCGAGGATTTCGCCGGACTTGATCTTTTCGATCTCTTTTTTCGTACGCAACAAGGGCATGGGACAGCTCAGCCCTTTTGCGTCAAGCGTGTGGGCAACCTGGAGTCCGTCTGGTGCAATTTTTGTGTCGCTCATGATTCCTCCTCTGAGATGGTGTGTGGTTTGAGGTTATGTCCTACATTTCTATGACGAATTTGTTCGATTCCTCATTCCAGTCGATGACGATGTACCAGATGAGCATGGCGGCTATTATGATGAAGATGGAGCCGCCATATCCGAAGATGTCCGGCAGATACACGGGCTGACCGAGCTTGTCGATGAATCCTGTCTCCTCAAACCAGTAGCGTATAAGGGAGTTGGTCATGGCGAAGGAGATGATCACGACCCAGAGCTTTATCTGACCCTCGGCCACGCGCCAAAGGGAACCGCTTCCGCATCCGCCAGCGACCACCATGGCCGCCCCGAAGATGAAGCCTCCCACAAGGGAACCCCACCAGAACGCAGGAACGACATAGGCCTCTTCAGGCCGAAGCTCCATGTATTTCATGATGGCGATTCCGAATGTCCCGAGGATGACGCTGATGGCAATGGCCTTGCCCATGGCGGCCTCGCCCGTCATGAATGGCTCTCGGAAGGCGTTTACCATGCAGAGCCGGCTTCGGTGAAAGACAAAGCCGATTCCGCTCCCGATCAAAAGATATCCGGCCATGAGCCCTGCGTCCTCAACATCAGAATATCCATAGGCATAGGCACATGCAATGAGCCCAAATATGCCGAGGATGCCGAATACAGGCGGAATATTTCCGAGAAACGTCGGTCCTGCAGGGCCGGGGGTGAGGTGCTCCATCTCCCAGTAGAGGTATTTGAGTCCGACTATGACCCCGGCGATAAGGCCTACCATCATGGTAAGGCCGTTTGCGGCGAGGTTGTGGAGGGCGCTGTAGAACCCGCCCACGTTGCACCCGAAGGCAAGTGCCGAGCCGATGCCCATGAATATGCCGGCGATGAGCCCTTTCCAGAGTTCGAGGACAGGCGGCATGCGAAAGGCGAATTCACGGGCCACGACAGCAGATATCCACGCGCCTGCCAGAAGACCCAGGTCCATGACGGAAGAGGAGTAGTAAAGCGGGTTTGGTGGTTCTTCATCGAAGATCCCGACCGCATAGAAGATCCAGTCGGACCAGTTTCTGATCCCGCCGACGATTCCCCATGGTCGTTGCCAAGCGAACATGAAGATGGCGAGGAGGGCGAGCATGATTCCGCCCGTCATTGGGGACCAAGTCTTCTTGAAAAAGGAATCGTAGATCTCGTTGACCTTCTCTCCGATGGTGCTCATTGCTCCTCCCGTGTCCTTTCTCTCTTTCCTGGCCCTGCTTTCCATGAGGGTTGCGGGCCGGTGATATTGACGATAAGAACTGGAGACAATATCGATTTAATATCCGTGAATCGTTGAAAGGTCGTACCAAAATTCACGCGCACTGTCAAGAATATTATGAATGTCCATTCATTAGGGAAATTTTAAAAAGAAGCCAGGGTTAAGGGGCGAAACCTGAATCCGTGAGCCGACGTCCGGGGTGACTGTGTATCGAAAGCTTGACTACATATCTTACGAATTTAAGCGCAATTTTTTCGGCGGGGTGACGTACATGTCTGGAAAGGTGTTTTTTCTTATGGCAGTCTGTGTCATCTGCGCGGCAGTGCTTTTGCCCGTTTCCGTATGGGCCCGCGAGCTCTTACCCGGCCTTTACAAGACAGTCCTCTCCAACGGACTTACGGGGATCGTCAAGGTCGGAAGCCGTGCCCCGGTCGCGGCGGTCCAGATCTGGGTCAAGGCCGGCAGCTCCTATGAGACCGAACGGGAGGCCGGGATCACCCACCTCATCGAGCACATGATCTTCAAGGGGACGGAGAAACGCGGGCCGGGTATGATCGCACGGGAGATCGAGTCCGTGGGCGGGTCAGTCAACGCCTACACCTCCCTCGACTATACGGTCTATCACTGTGAGGTCCCGAGCGTGTCACTCGACCTCGCCCTTGATGTCCTCTCCGACGCGGTTTTCCATTCAACCTTTGACCCGGACGAACTCGAGCGGGAGAAAAAGGTCGTCCTCGAGGAGATCCGCATGCGGGAGGACAGGCCCCAGTCCCGCCTCTCCCGCATCCTCATGGAGAATTCCTACGTACGCTATCCCTATCGGTGGCCGGTCATCGGATTTCCCGAGACCGTGAGTTCCTTCACCCGCCTTGACATCCTTTCCTATATGAAGAGGCGTTACACGCCCGCAAATATCTCAGTCGTGGTCTCGGGAGACGTGGACCCCGAGGCGGCCATGAAGAAGATCGAAGACATCTTCGGCGGAATACCCCCAGGGGAGACGATCGAACATGTCTTTCCGGAGGAGCCGCCCCAGGAGGCGCCGCGCGTCAAGGAAGAAGGGATGGAGATCAGCGAGGGTTATCTCGCCCTGGCCTTTACGGGAATTCCGGGTTTTTCCGACCCGCGCGTCCCGGCCCTCGACGTCCTCGCCGCCGTCCTCGGTGGGGCGGAAAGCTCCCGCCTGACCCTTTCCCTCAAGGACAGGCTCCAGATCGTCCATTCGATCCATGCATCATCCTTCACGCCGAGGGGCCCAGGACTTTTGGAGATTTGGGCGACCCTCGATCCCAAAAGGACCCGCGATGCTGTTTTTCATGTCCTCCAAGGCCTTTATGAGCTGAAATACAGACCCGTTTCCGAAGAAGAGCTCGACCGGGCAAAGATCCTCATCGAATCGGATTTCCTGTACAGTCAGGAGACCATGGATGGAGAGGCCCGAAAGGCCGGGATGTTCGAGACCCTCACCGGGGACCCTGCGAACGAGTTTTTCTACCTTGCCAAGGTCCGCGCGGTCACAGCCGAGGACGTGCGGCGCGCGGCAGAGACCTTTTTCGACCTTCGAAACTTCACCGTCTCACTGGTCATGCCAGCGGGAAATCTGGTCTCACTGTCCGCCGGGGACCTGACGGATGCGGCCATTCGGGCCGACGCCGAGGCTCGCAAGGCCGCAGGTCCTCAAGCGGGCACCGATCGGCCGCGGATCCACCGCGAGGTCCTTGCAAACGGCCTTACTGTCCTCGTGCAGGAGGCCCCGGATGTCCCGACCGTCGCCGTCCAGCTCGTCTTTCCCGGCGGTGTGCGCTACGAGACGCCAGAGACGAACGGGATCTACACATTCCTTGCCGAGGCGTGGACCAAGGGCACCACGACCATGAGCGCCCAGGAATTTTCCGAGGCAATCGAGGACCTTGGAGGGAGGATCGAAGGCTTTTCCGGCCAGAACACCTTCGGGCTCCAGGGGTCTTTCCTGAGCAGGGACCTGGAAAATGCTCTTGCCCTTTTTGCAGACGTACTCCTCCACCCTGTCTTTGCTCCCGATGAGCTGGACAAGCTTCGTCCGATCCTCCTGTCCAGGCTCCGGAGCCAGGAGGATAATCTTGCCAGCCTTGCCATCCGCGAGTTCAGAAGGCTTCTCTTCGCCCCTCACCCCTATGCATTGAATCCATTGGGGAGCGAGGCGGTCTTTAGTTCACTCGATTCCCCCCGTCTTCTCGGCCTCTGGCGGGAAAGGGTCCGTCCTGACGCAGGGGTGATCGCCGTCGTAGGGGACGTGAGTTCCAGGAGGATAGTCCAGACCCTCCAGAGGCTCCTCGGATCCTGGTCATCCCGCGAGGAGGTCCCGCCGCCGCACATTCCGGCCCCGGTTCCCTTGGCGGAACCGAAAACATTCACGCTCGACAAAGACAAAAATCAGGTCCATATAGTCCTCGGATTTTCGGGGGTTTCCTTCACGTCTCCGGACCGGTTTCCCCTCGAGGTGCTGAACGCAGTCCTCGCCGGTCAGGGCGGCCGGCTTTTCTCAACCCTCAGGGATCAAGAGAGCCTTGCCTATTCCGTCACATCCCTCATGAGCCCCGGCCTCGATTATGGCTCCTTTGCGTTCTACATCGCATGCGCGCCAGAAAAGAAGGATGCGGCCATCCAGGGTCTCTGGAGGGAGATATACCGGGTTATCGAGTCTCCAATTCCTGAGGAAGAGCTCACCCGTGCCAAGAATTGGCTCATCGGAAACCACGTTATAGATCTCCAGAGGAACGGTACCCGTGCCCTCGCGTTTTCTCTCAACGATCTCTATGGTCTCGGGTACGATTTTTCCTTCCGCTATCCATCCATTATTAGGGATGTGAAGGCCGAGGATGTTCAGCGCGTGGCACGTGAGGTTTTGCGGCCCGCCATTTATGTCCTCGTCCTGGTAGGCCCCTGAAAAGTCTGGCTTTCAATGATCGAAAGGGTTGGCCTCGTCCTCAAGCCAGGGTCTGAACTTCCCCGGAAGGTGGCAGGGGACGTGAAGACGCGACTTGAAAAGAGAGGGATCTCGGTCCTGGAGGGGGATGTGGACGGGACGTGCCAGGCGGTCATCGTCCTGGGAGGGGATGGGACCCTCCTTCGAATCGTGGCAAAGGCATATGTGCACGATCTCCCGATCCTGGGTATCAACCTGGGTTCCCTCGGATTTCTCACTGAAATCCCTCTGTCAGAGATGGATCAGTCCCTCGATTTCCTCGTGGAAGGAAAGTTCACCGTGGATCACCGAATGATGATCGAGGTAGCCGTGAAGAGGCAGGGAACGGAAGAAGTCGTTCTGCCGGCCCTGAACGAGGCGGTGATCGAGAAAGGCCCCTTCGGCAAGATCATCTGTCTTGCAACATGGGCAGGCGGATCCTTTCTCACCACATATCGTGGTGATGGACTGATCATATCTACCCCCACTGGTTCCACCGCCTACAATCTTTCCGCCGGCGGTCCCATCCTCCACCCTGCTATTGACGCGGTGGTTCTCACCCCCATCTGCCCGTTTGCCTTGGGTGCCCGACCTCTCATCATTTCTCCGGATGCGCCCCTCGTGGTCGAGATCGAAGGGGCGTCCATGGACATGGGTATCGTGATCGACGGGCAGAGATCCTTTCCCCTCGGCGAGGGGGACCGGATCGAGATCAAAAGGGCGGAAAGGCGTTTAGGCCTGATCATCTCGCCTGTTCGGGATTATTTCACGATTCTCAGGGAAAAACTCGGGTGGGCCCGGGGGCCGGGAAATTAAAAAAGGGGGCGCCTGGCCCCCGTCCATTATGCCTGTTCTTCTGATTCCTGCCTCAATTTGGAGACCAGCCGCTCCTTTTCCCTCTCCATGGCCTCTTTACCTGCTTCGAGGGCCGACTCAAGGATCGCCTTTTTTTCCTCCACGTATTCCTTGCTCTTGTCCAGGAGATCTGCTGCCTTTGTGCGGATCTCGTCCGAGAAGCGGGATGCCTCGGCCCTGGCGGCGTATGCCCCTTCCCGTATCTTCTCCCGGGTCTCCGGCCCTGATTTCGGGGTGAGGAGGACGGCAAGCCCGGCCCCAACGGCACCCCCAAGCAAGAAAGAGACGATGACAGCTCCGGATGAAAACTGTCCGTTTTCACAACTCATGATGATTTTCCTCCTTTACGTGATATGTTTTCCGCGACGAACTCGATGGATGTCCTCATGCCCGTCGCTACGGATGCAATCTGGATCGCGAGCCCCATGATGCCTTTTTGGGCCACTCTGCTCGCGGCATGTACGGTCTGACCTGCCTCACCGATGGCATGAAAAAGTTCGTCCGTCTGTCTCAGTTTTGTCCGGACGTCTGCCGAAATCGCACTCACGTCTGTGCTGATGCGTGATATGTTCTCGAGAATCGGTGGAATATCCATGTCGATACGTCTCTCAATGGAAGCCCCGAGGGCCTGGTATCTGTCTGCTGTCTCCCGAAGGTGCCGCAAGAGAGGGGCGACCTCATCTTCAATGATGGAGAGCCGGCCTTCCAGTTCTCTCACCGTCCCCATGGTCTGTTTTTCCAGTTCCGTCAGCGCCTGGATTGCTGGCATGACCTCTCTGATTGATGAATCCAGTGCGGTCTTTCCGCTCGCAAGGAGGATGTCCAGTTCCGATGCCGTTTTTCCTGCGCGTTTGACAAACAGGGCAATGGAGATGGAGGAGATGGAAATGACGGCGACCCCAAGGGCCAATATGATGATGGCTAAGTCGGTCAGTGAAATCATGATCTATAAAGTCCTTGGTCCTTTGAGAAATAATACCACAAACTCGGTGTCTGTCCATTTCCTTTACGCCCCAGGTAGTGAAAGTCAGGTCTGATCGCCAAAACCTCAAAATCTGATCCCGCTCAAAAAGCCAGAGATGCAAAGCGCGAAATTTTCAGGAATGAGGCGTAGTTAGCGTCAGCCGCATGGACTGGAAAATTGAAGCAACGCCGCGAGAATCGGGTTTTTTGAGCGGGATCAGGTCCGAAGGATCGCTATAAGAAATGCAGCCGCGGGCAGGACCAGGAAAGAGGCCTCAACGAGGAATTCGAGCCTGAGGTTCTGCCTGATCCTTTTGTGTCCCATGCGGTGAGAAAGACCGTACATCCAGGCCGCGAAAAGGAGAAAGGCAAGGGCCTCGTGCCGAATGATGCCTGTGGCCGTAAGGACGAGGGCAATGGCCGCAAGGGCGACTGAAGCCATCCGGATGATGCGAAGGGTCTTTTTTTCACCAACGAGGAGTGTGAGTGTCTCCCAGCCTGCAATCAGGTCCCCCTGGGCGTCCAGAATCTCCATGAAAAGCGATCGGGCAAATACTGCCAGGGATGCGAGCATAAAAAGGCCAACGAGATCTGCGTCCGGCAGGGGAAATGCCTCGCGGGAAGGGACAAGGACGGCTACGGCCCCCCATGTCACAGAGATGAAGAGGGGCTTGGAGCCTGGAAGGTCCCTAAGGGAGCGGATGGAAAGGCCTGCGGGCAGGATGTGAACCCGATAGAAGACCGCCGAGGTGGCAAGGGCGAGGAGGAGGAGAAATGAACCGTTCCCGACCTTCCACGCAAGGACGTGGGCCAAGAGAAGGGCCGTTGTCGAAAGAAGGGCGAAAAGGACCTTGTGTGTCTTGAGAAACCGGGCCCGTAAGGGGTCGTTGTAGGATCCATGTTCCATATCCATGAGACGGTTTATGGTGTGCATGGAAAAGATGGAACAGAATGCGATCGATCCAGCGGAAAGCGCAGACACGATCCCCGGGGCCATGATTGATGCGGCGAGGGCGAGCGCCGCGCCCGCCAGGGCCGTCCAGAGGTTTGCCTCGTGGAAGAGCCGGAGAATACGGTAGACCGCCTGGCGAAAGAGTGGATCCTTCGCGGATCTTATGGACTCGATCTCACGGACCACCGTGGTGATGACCCAGTTCGGGGTGGATGCCCCGGCGGTCACACCGATCTTCCTGTAACGGGAGAGGCGGGTTCGATCCAGGTCCTCTGCTGTTTCCACCGCCATGCAGGCGGTACCCTTTTCCTCGACGATTTCCGCGAGCCTTTTTGTGTTGGCGCTCGATCTGCCTCCCACAACAACGACCAGGTCAGAGGCCTTTGCGAGCCTCGCCGCCTCGTCCTGTCTCCTTCGCGTGGAGTCACAAATGGTGTCGAAGACGCGTCCCCCCGGATACCTCTTCATGATCTCCTTGGACCAGCGCGAGAAACGCTCCCGGTCCTGGGTCGTCTGGGCGAGAATGACATATCGACCTGCCGGGGAGATCGTTTTCAGGTCCTCATCGCAAGAAACGAGTATCCCCTTTTCCCCAGCATATCCGAGGATGCCCATCACCTCTGGGTGTCCCTTGTCTCCCACGAGGATGCAGGAATATCCCTTGCGGGAATAATGTCTGGCGAGCATCTGGACCTTGACCACGCGGGGACAGGTGGCGTCCACGAGGAAGAAGCCCGCGTCAGCGAGGCGCTTTTTTGTCTCGGGAGGGATACCGTGCGCGCGGATGATGACTGTGCCTTTGCCTTTTTGGGGAATTTCGGAAAGGACATGGACGCCGGTCCTCTCGAGGAGCTCGATTGCGGAGGGGTTGTGAATGAGCGGCCCAAAGGTATAGACGGGTTTGCTGGCCGTCCTTGCGGCATCGAGGGCCATATCCATGGCCCGTCTCACTCCCATGCAGAAACCGGCGACCTGTGCTAATTGTACCTTCATTATGAAGATTTTTTTGCTATCGATATATTAAATTATACGTGCCCAAGTTCGGATGTACAATGAGGGCACCGTAACGCCCCCAAGGGAATGGTTGACTTGCAGAACTGGCATTCCTTCGTGGTTGGGGAAGCCGGAGCCGTTTCCTGCTGACGGTGAAGGTTGTTCATGCCTTTTATAAGAAGGAAGAGGGCAAAGGCAACGATGAGAAAACTGGTAACCGAGTTGATGAAAAGACCATAATTGAGGGTGACTGCACCGGCTGCCTTGGCATTGGCGAGCGTCGCATAGGGACCTGGGGAGGTTCCGGCCTTGAGGATGAGAAAAAGATCGGAAAAGTCCATGCCACCGAGAAAGAGTCCAACAGGCGGCATGAGGATGTCGTCCACAAGGCTCTTGACTATGGTCCCGAATGCCCCACCGATGATGATGCCGACCGCCATATCCACCACGTTGCCGCGCATTGCGAATTCCTTGAATTCCTTGAGCATGATTTCTTCTCTTTCTTGATCGAAATTCGATTCAGCCGATATATGTGTCCATAACTTCCATTCCCTTGAGCCTCTTTGCAAAATACAAATATTGATGGATTCGTAAAAAGTG
>DIFG01000014.1:24477-26783 GCA_002419025.1 Deltaproteobacteria bacterium UBA5754
GGATTCCGGCCTACGCCGGAATGACGCCAAATTGGAATTTTCGACTTTTTACGAGACCATCAATATTCCAAGATCATTATTCCGTCGATAGCAGGATCTTTCGACGGTTCGGATCGAGCCGTTCGGGTCGATCGGTCGGGCGTCATTCAGAAAGCTGAGTGCCATCCTTGTAAAAGATTCTCCGGAAATTCGCAGGCAAGTCAACGTCCTGAATTAGTCTGGCTTTATTCAGTTGAATCGTTATGTTGAACGAATATTCCACGGATTCAGGCTAAAGTCACGGGTATCAGGGTTCGGGAAGAGGAGAAAAATGTGCGGACCAACGTCCTTCGCGACACATCGGTTTTCATCATCGCAGGTGAGGCCTCCGGGGACATGCACGCTGCGGCCTTCATGCAGGCCATGCGGAATCTCCGGCCGAGTGTCGTCTTTCACGGGATCGGAGGTCCGGCCATGGAAGAGGCGGGACTCGTGTCTATATTTCCCTCCTCTGAACTCTCCGTGGTTGGCCTGGTAGAGGTCGTCTCCCGGGCGTCTGCCATTTTCAGGGCATATCGCAAGACCGTCGCCGCCTTGAGGAAACTCTCCCCACGCCTTCTTGTCCTCGTAGATTTCCCCGAGTTCAACCTCATCGTCGCCCGACAGGCGAAACGTCTTGGGATACCGGTCTTTTATTACATCAGCCCCCAAGTCTGGGCCTGGCGCGAGGGGAGGGTGAAGAAAATACGCCGGCTCGTGGACGAGATGGCCGTCATCCTGCCGTTCGAGGAGGATTTTTACAAACGCCGCGGCATGGCGGTCCACTATGTGGGCCATCCCCTCATGGACGTGGTTCGTGCAACGCGAAAACCGGGAGAATTCGCCCGGGAACACGGCCTTGACCCTGGTCGCGCGATCGTGGGACTCCTTCCTGGAAGCAGGGCAGGAGAGGTCTCCCGGATCCTCCCTGTCATGCTCGACGCGGCCGGCATCATGGCCGGCCGGAGCCCCGCCCCCCAGTTCATCCTGCCGGTGGCGCCGACACTTGGTAAGGAAATCTTCGCCCCCTTTCTCGCCGGGCGTTCGATCAGGCCCCTTTTGGTCGAGACCGGCCGTTACGATGTAATGGCCGCGTCCGACCTCCTGTTCCTCGCATCGGGTACTGTCACCCTCGAGGCCGCCATCCTTGCCATCCCCGCCATTGTCACCTACCGCGTCTCTCCAGTGACCTTTTTTCTGGGCAGGTGGTTCATCAAGGTCCCTCATGTCTCGCTCGTGAACCTGATCGCAGGGAGAGAAGTTGTTCCGGAGGTCCTGCAGAAAGATGCAACCCCGGAAAGGCTCGCAGGGGAGGGTCTTGCGCTCCTGGAGGACCGGGAAAGACGGGATGCCATGTGTGATGAGCTCCGCAAGGTGAGGGACGCCCTGGGCGGTCCCGGCGCGGCATGCAGGGCCGCTGGTCTCGCCCTCCGGTTTCTTTCCTGATCTTTCCGCCAGAGAGGCCTCGCTCCCTTCTGGCAGGTGGAAGCCCAAAGGCAGATCAGAGAATACATGTTGAGGATCAGTAGGGGCGACCGGCCGGTCGCCCGTACAGGGGCGTAACCAACATAATACGCGTACGAGGTGCGGGATGAGAGCGCTTGTCCAGCGGGTGGGCGAGGCATGGGTCGTGGTTGAAGGAGCGGAGACCGGAAGGATCGGTCCAGGGATCCTCGTCCTTCTCGGGGTCGAGAAAGGGGATACGGAGCGCGACGCCGAATACTTGGTCGACAAATGCCTTACGCTCCGGATCTTTGAGGACGAAGAGGGAAGGATGAACCGCTCTGTAGCTGAGACAGGTGGCGGCGTTTTGATTGTATCCCAGTTCACCCTTTGTGGGGACTGCAGGAGGGGGAGGAGACCCTCCTTTGCAGAGGCGGCCGACCTTGAGGAGGGCAGGCGCCTATACGAATATGCAATCGGGCTTGCGAGAGGGCGGGGCGTGCCGGTCGCGACCGGGGTCTTCCGTGCCCACATGGAGGTCCATCTCATGAACGACGGCCCGGTCACGCTGTTTGTTGACAGCCGTAAGAGGTTATAGCTCGCCATCCTGTGGTTGATCCTGCTGAAAAAACCCTATTCTCGCGGTTTTGCTTCAATTTTTCAGTCCATGCGGCGCACACTAAGTTTGTCGGGTTACGCTGCGCCAACCCGACAAACATCTGGCTCTTCGTCATTTCGTGTGGAATTTGATCGGTTTCCAGTGCGCAGTTGCATACCGCCTCGTCATTCCGGCGGAGGCCGGAATCCAGTATAGAACGTGAATTATGAAGCCGTGCGTCTATCTT
>DIFG01000017.1 GCA_002419025.1 Deltaproteobacteria bacterium UBA5754
TTCGCGACGAATGGCAGATTCCATTCTTCAACCTAACAGGGAAGGCTGGACCATGCATTCGTTGACACAAGGCCAGGCGATGCTATCTTTCTGGGATGCAAACAAAAAACTTCCTTGGTGTCCGCATCCTGGTGTGTGGCAAGTGCCCGGCATGTATGATGATATGACCATAAAACCCCTTTCCTTTTCTCCTCCAGGGATCGGTTTCGATATCGACGGCGTGGTGGCAGACACCATGGCCGCGTTTCTGCGCATTGCACGGGAGGAATACGGTCATGGCCATCTGGAGAAGGAGCGCATCACCTCGTATTGGCTCGAGGAATGCCTCGACATCCCCCCTGAGACGGTAGGCGCCATCATCCAGCGCATCCTCGATGACCCTTTTGGGGTCGGCCTCGAGCCCATAAACGGGGCCCGGGATGTCCTCCTTCGTTTCGCAGCGAAGGGACCGCTCACGTTCGTCACGGCCCGCCCTTCCGGAGAGTCCATCGAGGAATGGCTCCGTGACCTCCTTCCCGAGGTCCCTCAGGAGGATCTTCGGGTCATCGCAACCGGCAGGCATGCGGCGAAGAAGTACGTCCTGCGGGAACTCGGGATCGACGCCTTCGTGGAGGACAACCTGGAGACGTGCGAGGATCTCCACGCCGCGGGTATGTTGGCCGCCGTCTTCGACCAGCCGTGGAACAGGGCGCGCACCCCCTGGATACGCGTGGGTTCCTGGGAGGAGATCCTTGCCCTGACAGGGGAGTGACGGACGGTGATCCAATCCGGTGAAGACATCCTTGTCGAATTCTGGCGATCTTTCGTCCCGCTCTTTGTGGCCGTGGATGCCATTGGAGTCATCCCGCTTTTCATGGCCTTCACAGAGGGGATGGAGCCCGGCCGGGTCCGTTCCGTCATCCTCCAGTCTGTGATAACGGCCTTCGGAGTCGCACTCTTTTTCATCCTGGCAGGTCCGGAACTTCTGCGCTTTCTCGGTGTAACGGTCGCCGATTTCATGATCGCTGGCGGGATCCTCCTCCTTGTCATCTCCATGACCGACATCGTGGCCGGGGAGAAACAACGCATGCAGGTCGATCCGGCGACCCTCGGGGCTGTGCCCATCGGCGTCCCCCTAATGACAGGGCCGGCCGTCCTCACTACGAGCCTTCTTCTGGTCCAGGTCCATGGGATGTTCATCATCTCCATAGCCGTTTTTGTGAACATCCTCATAGCCGGGGCGCTTTTCCTGTCCGCGAGCAGGATCACCGCCTTCATCGGGACCCGCGGGGCCAAGATCGTCTCCAAGATCATGAGCCTCATCCTGACCTCCATAGCCGTCATGCTTGTGCGCAAGGGGATCTTCGAGATTGTGCGGGGTTTGGGGCAATAGACGTCGTCCATAGGCACCTTACTCCACAAATACCCCGGCCGTCGGCTTATTCCGTGAAATCGAAAGGTTCGAGTGCATATCTCAAGGATTCAGGTTGTCACGAAAAAGCCACCAAAATGTAACGAAATCGTCACGTATCCCATGCCGAAGCGTGGTATGGCTCATAGGAGATGCAAGGACGCCTTTTCGTTACCACGCCCATCGAGTCCGTCGGGAACGCCCATGTTTTACTACGGGGCCGTCTTTCAGTGCTTCCGTTTTCTCCTGCCGACGTCACTGCAGGTGTGGAGAACGAGCTTCAGGCGGTTGTAAAGGGCAGCCGGGAGTCCGTTGACCTCCCCCTCGCCATCGAGGGATCCAATTACTATGCGAACATCGTGAAAAGGGCCGCCTCCGGCGAGGCCGGAATGCGCGATGTGAGCGCCCTTGAGGACTTCCTCGCTGCAAATGACGAGGGGGTTTGGGAGCACAGTTGGGTCCGCTTCCCCAGAAGGTGCCTCTCGCCCGGGGCCGTCGAGATCCTCGAAGAGGATCTTCGGGCAGACAGGCGTGATCCTGATTCTGGCCCCAGGGGGGACAGGGACCGTTTCCTTTTTGAAAAGGCGGGTGAGGCCTGGGTCAGGGTCCCGGTGAGTTATCTTTTGAAGATCGCCCTTGCGGACGCCGTCCTCTCGCAGGATCTTCTTCCCGGGAGGTTCCGGCTCGCCGGACGTGCCCTTTTGGACCACTTTCTGAACGACAACGTCTCTCCGGAGACCACTTCCTTTTTCATTATTGCGGGGTCTGGCGGATGGGGGCCGGGACGGGCAGTGGCACAGGAGACGGCCCTCCGCTATCTCCTGACCCAGCTTATAGTCCGATACGCGAACATCAAGTTCGACCTCATCCAGAACGACCAGGAGGTCGTGGTGTATTTCGCACCGAGCCCCCCGGTCCGGCTCCGGGAACTGAACGAGATCATATCGGATGCCTTCTACGCAGAGCTCTTTGTGAGCCCGTGCCTTTCGGGATGGGACCGGGGCGAGGAGAAACATCGCTACATGCTCCTCTGCCACCAGGTCCTCGGCAGGAGCCAGCTCAACGCCATCGGCAAGCTCCGGGATGCGGGAATCGTCACGAACAACCTGGTCGTCCTTCCCAATACATCCCACATCGGGCTTGCAAACAACGGCACCCACGTGACCCTCGGGAGCAAGGCCCTGACCCGTCTCCTCGCCGAGGGGCATCCCTGGTTCGGCCCACGCCAGGAAAAGTACATAGGGGACCTGGTCACCAAGGTCGTCGAGCACTTTTTGCCCCTTTTCGTCGGCACGTACACGGCCGCGCCCTGGAGGCTCGCCTTTGCCGACTTTCATCCCGAAAAGGTCCTTGGTTACCTCCCCCATGAGCTCGACTTCACCCATCTCAGGATGATCTGGAGGCGATGGAAGGGAAAGGCCCGGAACAAGGTCCTCGGAAGGGCTTTCACCCCATTCGGCCCCCGATGGATCGACCGCCCCCTGAGCGCCCTTCTCGGGCTTCAGGGGGATTTTGTCCCGGATTTCCGTCTCGTGGACTATTTCGTCTCCCTCATGAGCACGGAAAGGAGCCCGGGGCTCGACGGCAGTCTTGGCAATCAGGAGCGTCTCAAGCGGGATCTTGCCGCCCTTGGGGTCTTCGACCCAGGCATGGCAACCTATCTCCTTTTTCGCCAAAGGGAATACACCAAGTCAGGCTTTTTCGGCTTCGAGGCCAGGCACTACAGCCTTTTTGAGGGTTTCGACCGGGATATGACCCCTGCGGTGGACCTCCAGGCCCTTGTCACGGCCTTCGCCTTTCGATCCGTCCTCCACTCCGAGGTCCGCCACGAACACATTCCGGACGATCCCGAGACGGAAAGCGAACGGAGGCAGATCTTTTTCGGCACAGCCATCGGGATCCCGACCTTTTTCGCGAGAAAGGGCACACGGAACGCCTTTCTGAAAAGGATCCTGGAAAAAACGGAAAAAGTGAGGGAGAGCAGGAGATATCAGGGCTTTCTCCGGGTGCATAACGGTGAATACAGAAAGGCCCTTGTGCGCGTCCTCCGGGAGGACGGGGCAGATCTCATCGAGGATTTCGGCCTCGAGGACACGGTCCTGGATCTGGCCGAAAGGCTCGAACTTCACGGGGAAAAGGGCGCGCTTTCCCGCATCACCTCCGGGGTCATCCATGCCGCGGGCCGGCGGGATGTCTTCTCCTGTGAGGCGCGTGCCTTTAACGTGGCCGCTGAGCGTTACTTCCGTACGGCCCTTCGCTGCAGGCACATGACCGAGGCGTGTGCCCTTTTTGAAGAGACGATTCAATCCTTCGAGGGGTCAGGCGCCATTGACGGGCATGAGGAACGGGAAGCGGTCCGGACCGTCCTCGGAGGGCGATCCGCCCTGGAGTTCGTCCAGGAAGTGGGAAAGGCCGTTTGCGAGGATGCCGCCCCCCTCGATCCGACCGTTAGGGCCATCCATCTTCTCATTCTTGCAATCCACATACTGGCGGGCCGGAACACGGCAACGCATCCATTCGAGGAGATTTTTTCCCATGAGGCACCAATATATCGAACGGGAATCGGGTAGGATCCGTACCGAGGTCTTCCTTGGTGATGGACTCGTGGGGTTTCTCTACGGCACGGTCCGTGAAAAGGCCCCGGCCCTTTTTGATATCCTCACGTCGGCACGCATATCCTCCTTTCTGGGATTTCTGAACTACGATACCTTTCTCGGTCAGCGCATCAGCAGGCGTTTTTCCCGGGACGCAGGGATCGACCTCTCCGAGTGTCTCGATTCGCCACATGCCATTGACACGCCTCGAAAGGTCTTTGAGCGCAAGATCCGCTACTGGGAGCTCAGGCCACTTGCGCACGGAAAGGATTGTGTCCTTTCCCCTGCTGATGCGAAGGTATTCGCGGGTTCCTTTCAAGAGACATCGAGCCTGTACGTCAAGGGGAAGTTCTTCGATTTCGAAGAGCTTCTGGGAGAGGGCAGGGACGGCTGGGTCCCTGCCTTTCGGGACGGAGACTTTGCCGTATTTCGGCTGACGCCGGAAAAATACCACTACAACCACGTCCCGGTCTCCGGAACGGTCCTCGACATCTACGAGATTCCGGGTAGATATCATTCCTGTCATCCAAAGGCGGTCCTCTCGATTCCGACCCCCCATTCCAAAAACAAGAGGGTGGTGACGATCCTGGACACGGATCTCCCCGGTGGGACAGGGGTCGGCCTTGTCGCCATGGTGGAGATCGTGGCCCTCATGATCGGCGGGATCGAGCAGTGCTACAGCGAAGAGCGCTACGACCACCCACAACCGGTCACACGCGGGCTCTTTCTTCAGGCCGGCTGTCCCAAGAGCCTCTTTCGACCCGGAAGCAGCACTGTGATCCTGGTCTTTCAGAAGGATCGGGTTATTTTTGAAGAGGACATCCTTCGAAACCTGAGCGCTGGCACGGTGGAGAGCCGTTACAGCCTCGGGCTCGGGCGTCCTGTGGTGGAGACGGACGTGAAGGTCAGATCCGCCATTGCGAGGGCGAGGAAGAAGGTCGGGCCGTGACGTCCTCGACCCTCGTTTTTCTTGGTGTGCTCTCCATCTTTCTTGGCGTTGTCCTCGTTTTGGGCATCCGGATCCTGCCCAGGGAGGAGTGGCAGGTCCTCGCTGCTATACCCAGGGTGAAGGAGAAGGACGGGACCTGGTCAGGTCTCAACCTCACCTATTACGGCCTCTTCACGGCGAACGCCTATGTCCTTGCCCTCGCGGTCTTTCTCATCCTTCTTGCCGCGATCGGGGTGCCGGTTACCGTGTCCATCCTTTTTGCCGTCCTCGTCCTTTCGGCCTGCATGCCCCTTTCGCGGGTGATTGCGCGGATCGTCGAGGGGAAGAGCTATACATTCACCGTGGGCGGGGCCTCTTTTGCCGGACTCGTCGCGGCTCCTTGGGTCCTTTTGGCCGTGAACGCCGGAGCACGCGCCTTTGAAGGCCCCGGCATTCCAGTGGCCCCTGCGGTATCGGCCATGGCGGTTGCGTATGCCTTCGGGGAAGGGCTCGGCAGACTTGCATGCCTGAGTTTCGGATGCTGCTACGGCCGCGCCCTCGAAGAGATGCCGCCGGTCATCCGCCGGATGCTTGCGGGCAAAGGGTGTGTCTTTTCAGGAAAGACAAAAAAGGCGGCGTACGAGTCGGGACTCGAGGGGGTAGAGCTCGTCCCGGTCCAGGCCATGACGGCGATACTTTACAGTGCAACGGGGCTCGTATCGACCGGCCTTTTTCTTCTCGGCTGGTACCGGTGGGCCTTTCTCTTTGCTGTTCTTGTCACGCAGGGGTGGCGGGCCTGGTCCGAGTCACTCCGGGCCGATTTCCGGGGTGGGGGGAAGATCACCGCTTACCAGGCCATGGCCCTCGTCGCCATGGGATACTCGGTCTTTATCTTCTTCCTGCTTAGTGACGTGCAGAGGATGCAGGCCGATCTCGTTGCCGGTGTCGGCGCCGTCTGGAATCTGCCGACCGTCCTTTTTCTACAGGGTCTCTGGGTCCTGAGCTTTCATTACACGGGCAGGAGCATGGTGACGGGATCGCGGATCACCATACACGTGCACCGAGAGAGGATATGAACACAAATTATGCACTTCACATGCCGACCGGAATAAATTTTCAATCATATCGCGAAATTATCGTTGGTTTATGTCTTTTTCCTTCACCTGAAAGGTGATACGAATCCTTATAATCCGGTCGGCATGTGAAGCCGCAAGGGGCTCGCGATTTTGCCGAATCTGCTTTGTTATCGGGGGCTCGACATACCAAAGTATGCCTTCGCCCCCCGCCGCCTCGCATCTTCGGCAAACTTTCGAGCTGCATAATTTGGGCTGAATGGAGGGAAGTCCCTTCTATCCATTGGAAAATTGGCGGGTCAGGATGATGAGCAGCATGGAAACAACCCCGAGAAGAAAGACGAGGACAAAGGCCCGATCATACTCGCCGGTGAATACGGCGTTATAGACTTCCAGGGACATGGTGCTGGTCTTTCCCGAGATGTTGCCTCCGAGCATCAGGGTAATTCCGACCTCTCCCAGTAATCTGGCAAAGGCGAGAGAGAGGCCGATGGCGACATTTTTTCGGATCGACGGCAGAACCACCCTGAAAAAGGTTGTAACCGGTGATTTTCCGAGTACATAGGCCGCTTCAATCAAACGGTTGGTCTCGTTTTGGATCGCCGCCTGCACCTGTTTGACCATGAGAGGCAGTCCTGCGATGAAGGCCGCCAGAACAACTCCCCAGAAGCTGAAGATCATCTCCAGTTCGAACGTCTCATGCAGAAATGAACCGATCACGCCGCGGCGGCCGAGCAGCATCAGCAGCAGATAACCGGTGGCGATGGGAGGAAAAACCAGCGGCAGTGTTACCAGAAAATCGATAAAGGCGATCCATCGGCCCCGCCAATGACCGAGTACATAGCCCAGGGCAACACCGCAGACCGCTATAAGTGGCATGGCCATACAGGCGGTCTGGATGCTGAGACGCATGCAGGCCAGGGTGTCCGGTTCACGGAGGATACTTAGCGTATCCGGCCAGGATGGCATCATGGCCCCTGTTGTGTGAGGATTTTTTTTATCTCTTCCGATTGCAGAAATTCCATAAACGAGACGGCGGCCATGGTATAGGTATCTTGCTGTAACCGTTTGACCACAAGCAGGATCGGACTATACAGCGTGTCATCGATGGGGATGATGGTTTCCACCTTGTCCCTGATTGTCAGCGCCTCGGTCAGATTGATGAATCCCACATCGACCTCTCCGGTGAGCACATAGGCGGTCACCTGCGGGACGGTGCCTACGACAAGTAGTTTCGGCTCGATCTGCTGCCATATTCCCTTATTGGTGAGAAATTCCCGGGCCGCACGGCCATAGATCGCCTTTTCCTGGTCGGCTATGGCGATCCTTTTTATGGCCGCATTGGTCAATGCATTGAGATCCCGGAGCGGTATCCCTTTTGCCACGGCCGCGACAAGTTTTCCCTGGCCAATGGTTAATTCATCGGCGAAGGCCAGTTTGGCAGCGTCAAGGAACTGCTTGTCTCCAACGATGAAGTCAACGGTCCCGCTCTCTCGTGCCTGGGTGGTAATCTGGCCCATGTTACCGAACACCTTGTTGACCGGCCCCCCGGATCTGGCTGTGTAGGCATTACAGAGTTTATCGATCAGACGCCTGTACCCTGCGCCCGCCGCTACGGTAAGTCCTTCTTCCGCATGGGCTACCGGGATCAAGACGAGAACAAAGGCTGCCAGGAGCGATAAAAAATGAACAGGGTTCAAAAAAGTGCGCATGTAGACCCCTAAAGCGAAGATAAATTGGGTATAGGCGCGTTATGTGGCGGTCCGTTTCGTTGCGAACCTTTCCGGAGAGGTTGTCATGTCCATGGCGATTAACGACATCTGACGTTGCAACCAGGTTGGGTCTTCTTTTCCTTCCAACAGGGAAATGATGCGCCCTGATACAGATCGGGCCTCGATAAGATCGTGGGTAACCTGGATGATCGGCAAGGCCCACTGTTTCTGAAAGCCTGACAATTTTTCCCGGATGGCGTGACGATTTTCCATATCAAGGGCGGAGAACGGTTCGTCCAGGAGAAGCAATTTGGGGCGGCGGGCCAGGGTCTGGCATAGGGCAGCCCTCTGCCGTTCACCCCCCGATATCTGGTGGGGACGTTTTTTGTGTAAATGGGCGATACCCATGGAATCGAGAAGATCCAGCGGATTTTCAGGGCAACGCATGGCAAAGAGGACGTTTTCTGCAAGGGACATGTGGGGAAACAGGGCGTATTCCTGGGAAAGGAAACCAATCTCCCGGGACTGGGGGGTGGCCCTTTCTCCGGTCATTGCATTGTTCCAGCACCTGCCCTGAAAATGGACATGCCCGCCGTCAAGATCTTCCAGGCCCGCAAGACAGCGAAGGATGGTCGTCTTGCCTGAGCCGGACGGTCCGGTCAAAATGACTGTTTCGCCCGGCAGGCAGGTGATGGAAACTGACAGGGTATAGGTTGAGAGTTTTTTCAGCAGTGTGGCCTGAAGTCCGTCTTCAGTGGAAGTTGACATGGTTGAACGTCTGTTGTGTCTACTTGAAAGACCGATACATCGTTATATTATTTAGTATATAGCGATGGCCCAAAAAAAAATGAACCGAAAAAATCAGGAATGGTTCCCCTTGCGCAAGCCGTCTCTCCCACCCATGTCAGTAGGAGCACGGACAAAAGCGTTCATAGTCATAAATTTCGGCAATGCCCGCTACCGTAACGCCATAGAACACCACGGGTTTCCCCCCGACAAATTTTTCCATGGTCGCGTTTACCGCAGTCGAACCCGTTGCCAGGATGATATCGGCCCATTTGATGCTCGCTTCCGTCTCCGCCGGACCTTGTATCAGCACGCCGTATTTCACCAGCCCGATATTGTTCTCATCCAGGTCCACGACCCGGATCGGAAATGACCCGGACAAGGCATTGATCATCGCGGGCAGGAAGCCGATGAAACAGATCCTCGGAGACCCGAACCGTTCAGCGACGTATTGTGCAAGTTTCCCGGCGCAGACCTCGGGATCGTGATCCCGGCAGTGGACGGTGCGCTCAACGAGGCCCAGCTCGTTCATGACGGCGTTAAGGCCTGCGATAAGACACGCCCGTTCAAGGTCATTGGACAGCGGAAGATCAAGAATATCCTTTATGGTTCCTCTGAAATTTCCAGGCATGCATGTATATGCCTCGCCCTTTCCTCCCATAAATTGGGCCTCGATCATCACTTCCTTGCCCTTCAGCAACGGATAATCCTTTTTCTCAGGCTCCCCGATGGCCTCCTTGGCGGTCAGCGTTCTCGCGGTGATGTCTACAGGTTCATCTGCAAACCCGTGTATTTTGCCCAGACTGTCCAATTTCTGTCTCAGGCCATTATAAAAATCCGGATTTTCAATATGTTCTGTCATAATTCTTCCAGTTTTTACGACGCCATCATCATTAGTGAATCGCATCATTTTTGTAAGTCAAACGCTGGTTATATTAACATGGGAATAACGATGGTCAAGGCCAATTGCCCGAAAACTGAGGTTTAGAAGGGAAAAGTCCAGGGAGGGGCTGTCGTACAAAACATTTTTCGCCGACGGGCAACGCATCCATCGGACAAAAGGTAATTTGGGAACTTCCCCTATGACACCGCTGCCCGGAGAATCTCCGCCTTGTCCGTCATCTCCCACGGAAGGCCAAGGTCGGCCCGTCCGACCTGTCCGTATGCGGCCAGTTTCTTGAAGAATCCGCCCTTGATCATGCGGGGCAGATGGCGAAGCTTGAACTGTTTTAGGATGCCGGCCGGACGGAACTCGAAGTGTTCGGAAAGGAGCCGCACGATCTCCTCGTCCGGAACCTTGCCGGTCCCAAAGGTCTCTACCAGGATGCTGACAGGCCTTGAGCGACCTACGGAATAGCTCACCTGGACCTCACACTCGTCGGCGATCCCGGCGGCCACAACGTTCTTTGCGGCGTATCGGGCGGCATATGCGCCAATGCGGTCCACACGCCTTGGGTCCTTGCCGCTCAGGGCGGCGCCGCTGTGCCTGGCATATTCTCCATAGGTATCGATGGCGTTCTTTCGCCCTGTGAGCCCTGAATGGACCGCGGGCCCGCACCCCAGATGGGAAAAATCGGACCGGATGTCGATGTAAGTGTATGCATCCGGCCGGATCTCCTCTTCCTTGAAGACCTCGTCGATGACCGTCTCCTTGACGTCGTCGAAAAGTCCCTTGGGGTCGGCTGATTTCTTCATGCATGTCTGGATCGTGATGGTCTGGATCCGGCTCGGTCGTCCGTTTTTGTATTCCACCCCTACCTGGGTTTTGGCGTCAGGCGTGAGGTATGGAAGGATGTTCGTGTAGCGGACCCGGGAGATCTTTCGGGCGAGCCGATGGGCGAGGAAGATTGGCATTGGCATGAGGACAGGCGTCTGATTGCAGGCATAGCCGAAGGCGTTGGCCTGGTTGCGGACCGGAATCCGCTCGATCTCGTCCTCGTCGATGGCCAGCTCGTCGAAACGGAGGGATTCCTCGAGGGGCTGTTCCTTGAGGCTCGTGAGCGCTGTGCAACTCCGTCCGCTGAAGGCCTCGTCCTGGTAGCCAACCTCGTTGATGATCTCCCTGGCCACATATGGGACGTCCACAACCGCTGTCGAGGCGAACTGGACAGCGAGGAAGACGATGGACTGGGAGATGGCACATTCGGCGATGATGGACGAGAGGGAGTCCTGCTGGAGGAACCTGTCCACGATGGCGTCGCTGATCTGGTCGCAGAGTTTGTCCGGATGCCCCTCTGTGGCCGATTCGGATGTGAAGAGAAAATCCTTTCTCATGGCGATGGCCTTTTTCGTTTTTTGATGGACTCGTTGATCAGGAACGGGAGGCATGCGGCGCCTCCCGTAACTACCGCATCCACGGCCCCGATTGCGCCTATCCCGAGGAGGGATCGGAGACCGGGAAAGAAGAGGGCTGCCCCCTGAAGGGCCAGGGATCCGCCCACGGCTGCATGGAGATATGGGTTGGGCCGGGAGACGGCTGCCCCAAAGGCGTTTTCCGTATCAGACCTGCAAGTGTAAGCATGGAGAAGCTGGGAGGTGGTGAGGGACAGGAACGCCATGGCGCTGGCTCCGGGGCCCACACCGTGGCGTAGGATGCCGTATCCATAGGCCCCGAGTGTGGAGACGCTGATGATGGCCGCCTCCCGGCCGATTCGGTGCATGTCATCGCGCCTGACGATCGCCTCTCGTGGATTCCGCGGAGGACGATCCAGGACGTCCGCCTCCGGGGCCTCCATGGAGAGGGCAAGGCCGGGGAAGATGTCCGTAACGAGGTTTATCCAGAGGAGCTGCATCTCCGTCAGGGGCTGCCCGGTCCCGAGGACGTTCGAGACAAAGGAGACCATGATCTCGCTCATGTTGGTGGAAAGGAGATACCCGAGGGACTTGCGGACATTGTCATAGATGGTGCGGCCCCGGGAGATGGCAAGGATCATGGTCTCGATCCGGTCGTCCTCGATGACCACGTCGGCCACCTCGCGGGCCACGTCGGTCCCTGTCTCTCCCATGGCCACACCTATGTCTGCCGCCCGCAGGGCTGGGCTGTCGTTCACCCCGTCCCCGGTCATGGCCACGACCTTCCCGGCTCCCTGGAGGGCCTGGACTATCTCGAGCTTGTTGGCTGGGCTCACACGGGAAAAGATGCTCGCCCGCACGGCGAGTCCCCGAAGCGCCTGAGGATCGAGGTTCGAGATATTGGAAGAATCGAGGATGATCAGCTTGTCCCCTCCGCTGATCTCGAGTTCCTTGCCCACGGCAAAGGCGGTCGGGGACTGGTCTCCGGTGATCATGACCGTGGCGATCCCAGCCTGGTGGAAACGTCTGATGAGCTCCTTGACCCCGGGTCGAATGGGATCCGTCATGCCGGCAAGCCCAAGCCACGTCAGGTCCTGTGTAAGGACCTCGTCATCCGGGAGCGGATCCCCGTCGAGGAACCGGCAGGCGACCCCGAGGACCCGGAGCGCCCTGCCTGCCATGCGTTCGTTCTGCATGCGGATCCTCATGACGTCTTCTTCCTCGAGGGGACATTCCGCTCCTCCAAGGATCTGGGCGCGGCACAGGGCCAGCACCTCTGAGGGGCTTCCTTTGACAGCGACAAAGTGGCGACCGGTGGGGAGGCGATGGACGGTCACCATGAAGTTTCTTTGTTCCGCCCTGTGAAGGATCTTGACCCGAGGGGTGGCTGTTTTGAGGCGCTGGATGTCGATCCCCCCCTGTACGGCAAGGGCGAGGAGGGAGTTTTCCGTGGGGGTCCCCTGGATCTCGAAGTCGTTTCCGTTGCGGGGAATGATCTCGCTTTCGTTGCAGAGGGCGCATACGATGAGGATTCCCCTGAGCTCGTCGGCGATGTCGAGCCCATCCTGCGGGCAGGGAGCGAGGGTCCATTGTGTGTGGATGGGAACGACCTTCTCGCCTGCGTAAATCTCAACGACCCTCATGCGGTTTTCCGTAATCGTTCCGGTCTTGTCGAGGCAGATGACCTGGACAGCGCCCAGGGCCTCGATGGCCTCCAGGTGACGGATGAGGATGTTATGACGCCTCATGTCACGGACCCCGAGGGCAAGGGTCGTCGTGGCCACAGTAGGGAGGCCTTCCGGGACAGCTGCCACGGCGAGAGAAATAGCGGTCTTGAGCATGGGCAGGAGTCCGTGGCCTCGAAGGAGACCGAGAACGAACACGATCCCGCAGAGGACGCTGGAGATGGCAACGAGTCGGGTCCCGATGGCGTCAAGCTGGCGCTCCATGGGCGTCTCAGGCGTTTGCGCCTCGCCGACCAGGGTCTGGATCCTGCCCATTTCCGTGTAACGGCCCGTGGCGACAGCGATGGCAAGCCCCTGTCCTCCGGTGACAAGGGTACCCATGTAGCACATATTCGTCCGATCGCTCAAGGGAATGCCACCTTCAGATACGATACGCATGGGGTTTTTCCCGACTGGAACCCCCTCTCCGGTAAGAGCGGATTCGTCTATGCTCAACCTCGCTGACTCGACGATGCGGGCGTCGGCTGGGACATAGTTTCCAGGCCTAAGGACGATGAGGTCTCCTGGGACGATCTCCTCAGCGCCGATCTCCCTGAGCTTTCCTTCCCGCACTACAATGGCCCTGGGGCGCACGAGCGTCTTAAGGGAGTGGATGGTCTTTTCCGCCTGACTCTCGGTGACGTAGCCTATGACGGCGTTGATGACCACGACCCCAAGGATGACAGCGGCGTCTATAAGTCCGCCCGTGAGAACGGAGATGCAGGATGCCAAACCGAGGAGCGCCACTGGTACCGAGGCGAACTGACCGAAAAAGATCTTGAGCCCTGAACGGGGAACCGCCTCGGGCAGGACGTTCGGACCGAACTTTCGGAAACGTTCCTGGGCTGCGATTGAGGAAAGACCGTCGCGGGGTGAGGTCTCGAGAAAGCCTGCCACCTCGCCAAACTCCATGAGGTGCCATGCAAGGGCCTTTTGTTCCTCGGATGTATCGACCAGTCTGACGAGTCGTCGCCTGGAGATTGCGGATTTCTTCTTTGTGGTGGATCGGTTCGGAGGTTCGCCTCCTGCTGGAGAGAGGGTTTTACCTACTCCAAGAGCGGGTTTTGAACCATATGTCGATTTGACGACCGTTTCAACGAGTGAGATGACCTGCGCTAGTTCCTGAGCCGCCGGAAACGTGACGAGAAGGTGACCGGTCAAGGGGTTGGCCTTGGCCCGAGAGATCAACTTCTCGTCACGCAGACGGCTTTCGAGATGACGCTTCAGGTCCTGGGAGCGGTAAAGGCCGGTGACGCGAAGACGTACCCTTCCAGGAACGGCCGTATGGACCGGTGTGATGACGCGCGATGCCTCCATGCAGGGCGCGGATGTCTCTTTACTCTTTGGCCTTGGCCGGAGCCGCCTTTTTCACGGAATGCGTCTCCGCTTCATGCACGATCTCGGCCGGAGGCGCTGCGGTCTTTTCCGTTTTGGGCAGGATGGCGCAGAGGACCTCCTTCGCCCCGCCGGCGACACCGACAAGGACCTCTGTAACTGAGGTGGCCACGCTCTTTCCGATGGACCCCGCAGCATCTATCGCCCCGATGACAGAGACCTTGGCGACCTCCTCCACGTTTCCTCCGACCTCTTTTGTCGCCTCGATTACGCCATCGACGGCCCGGCGAGCGACCATGGCGACGTCAGCGCCCACGTCTGCTGCCCCCTTGACGGCACCTCGCACCGTCTGGCTTGCGAAGGTCACAAGGTCTCCCCCTACGTCGCTCACTCCCATGATCACACCCTTGGCGACACTTTTGGTCCCCATGATGAGCCCGGTGCCTACCTCCTCGGTGGCCTGGATCGCGCCCTTGATGACATCCGAACTCACCTTGAGCCCTTCCTTGCTCACATCTCCGGTTGCACGAAGGGTGCTGGAGACCGTGTTACGGGCCAGGGATACGATTTCGGCTTCAATCTCGTTGATTCCCTTGAGGCTTTTGACGATCCCTTCCTTGACTATGCTTCCCGCCTTGTCGAGCGGTGTTCCGGTCTTTTGGATCTCTTTCTCTTCCGCCATGGTGTCCTCCTGTGAAGTTTGGGTTATTTCGGTCGATAATTCCTGTGGCCGTTTCTAGAAAGATTTCGATAGATCGTTATGTATAAGACCCTTCATTATCATTTCGGATAGCACTGCAAAAACCCCAAAATCTGATCCTGCTCAAAAGCCCGAGATGCAAGGCGCGAAATTTTCCAGGAATGAGGAGGGCTAATCACAATGGCTCTTCGTCATTTCGTGTGGAATTTGATCGGTTTCCAGTGCGCAGTTGCATACCGCCTCGTCATTCCGGCGGAGGCCGGAATCCAGTATAGAACGTGAATTATGAAGCCGTGCGTCCATCTTATGGCCAGCCGCAGAAACGGAACCCTGTA
>DIFG01000037.1 GCA_002419025.1 Deltaproteobacteria bacterium UBA5754
TGCATGCACTGCACCGATGCCGCCTGCGTCAAGGTCTGCCCCACCCAGGCCTTGTTCCATACCCCCTTCGGCAACGTGGCCTTCGACGCGGACCGCTGTATCGGATGCAAGGACTGCATCTCGGCCTGTCCCTTCGGTGTGCCGAAATTCAACTGTGAAACCAAGAAGATCGGCAAGTGCGATCTCTGTTACTCCCGGCTGCTTGCAAATCAGCCCCCGGCCTGTGTGCAGGCCTGTCCCACAGGCGCCCTGCAGATCGGCGCCCGGGACGAAATGATCAAGAAGGCACACCGGCGGGCCAGGGAACTGGGAAACGGCGCCTCTGTGTATGGCGACCAGTTCGTAGGTGGTACCCATGTGATCTATGTCCTCCCGGAAAGGGTTGGTGCCTATGACAAACTGCCGGAGAATCCCAGCGTGCCGCTTTCGGTGGTCCTCTGGAAAGACTTCCTCAAGCCCGCCAGCCTGCTCTCAGCGGGTGGCGTGCTGACTGCGGCCTTCCTCCATTACATCACCCATGGCCCCAAGATCGCAGACGTGGAAACGGAAACCACGCAAGTAGGAGGAGACGGGAAATGAAGACAGAAATGATCAGGGTAACGAGCGCCTACGAACGCGTGATGCACTGGGGACTTGCCATCTCCTTCCTGCTTCTCTGCTTTACCGGGCTTGCCATGATGTTTCATACCCTCAATTCCTTCAGTGTCCTCACCGGCGGGATGTACAATCTCAAACAGGTCCACAACTACAGCGGTCTGGTCTTTGCCGTCTTCCTGCTTCTCGTCATTGTCACCTGGTGGAGAGAGGCCGGGGTGTTCCGCGCAGGCGACGGCGCGTGGCTGCGGGTGATGGGCGGATACATCGGCCATCCGGACAAGGTGCCGGAAGCGGGCAGATACAACGCCGGCCAGAAGATCTTTTTCCTGGTGGTGGCCATTTTTGGTCTGATCATGGTTGGTTCCGGTCTGATCATGTGGTTCTCGTTAAACTTCAGCGTGCATCTGGTGCGATTGGCCTTTTTCCTGCATGCCTTGGGATTTTTGTTCATTTTTCCCTTCTTTTTCGTCCATCTCTACCTTTCCACCATCGGGGTTCCCGGCTCTGCGCAGGCAATGCTGACCGGCTGGGTCAGCCGCGCCTGGCTCATGAGCTCGCATCCCAGGTGGCTGCGGGAAATGGAGCGTCAGGGCTGGCTGATCAGCGGAAAAAAGCAGGCCTGACAATCCGCGCTCGCCCTTTCCTCCTGGGGCAGGCGGTGTTCCGGCCCGCCAGTCCCAGATTTTTGCCCTAAGATTCCAGAGAAGCCCGGAATGAACAGACAATGGATATGATGACTGGCTCTTTGACCGGCACGGCTGAACTGGCACAGGAGATGGATCGGCTGCTGGCCCGCCGGGGGCATCTGGCCCCCCTGATTGAGGCATTCCGGCCGCTCCTTCTAGTGAGGGAACAGATTCTTTCAGGACTGCCCTGGGACTCCGAGGTGATTCCCCTCAGGGTGGATCCTCTGTCCTTTCACGATGGCATACCTCTTATCGGCCATTGTGGGCTGTTTTCCCCTGCCGACCCCGGAAGGGAGCTGGGGCTGGAGGTGGCTGCGGCAATCGGATCCGGATTCCCCAAATGGGAGCAAGATATGAAGGCGCTGGCCAAGGCCCTCCGGGATGGTCGTGTGGATCTTTTCACACTGTTTTCTTCCGCTATGCCTTCGGACGAGGAGCATCTGCAGGCCCTGGCCCGGAAGCTTCGTATCGCCCCGGCCATATTCGCCTTCTTTCTGCAGATGGCAAGGCGGATCGTGCTCGCAAGGCGGGCCAGGGATGCGGCTTCGCTGTTGGCTCGGCTTGCCTGGCGCAAGGGTTATTGCCCCGTCTGCGGTGCCTTTCCCATGCTCTCCATCGTCCCGGAGCGCTCAGGCCGCCTTCTGCACTGTTCCCAGTGCGGTCACGAGTGGCCCTTTTCCTGGGCAATCTGCCCCTGGTGCGAGAGGGAAAGCCCGGAAGAGGCAAATTACATCTTTGTGACAGACGATCCGGAGGAAAAGGCCTTCATATGTGATCACTGCAAGCGCTATCTGCTCTCGGCCAAGCGCCTGGGCAGCGCCATGCAGGATGGTGACCTCCTGGCCATTGGCATGGCCCATCTCGATGTGATTCTGCAGCTGAAAGGCTACAGCCCCATGGCCGCGTGTCCATGGAATATTTTCGATGATCCCGACGAGGAAACGCCACCCTGCTGAATTCGTAATTGATCATGGGGCATTCGACCGTTTGAGCGAAGATCTCATGGAAATCATGGCGATTCAGCTGGCTTATGGCGGGTCTTGTTACTCTTGGACGTCGGTAGTTCCACCTTCGCTTGCTCCTTCATTGCTGCCGGCATCCAGCTGCTGATGGGCTGTACATTGTGATCTGTGATCTTCATGCGCAAAAAAGGTGACCTGAATCCGTGAGATATAAATCCAATTTTGCGATTTTTCAGAATAAGCCAACGTAAGGGATGTTTGTTCCGTGCGGCAAATAGCCCCCCCGTCCATGGGCGCCTCACTCCACAAACATCCTGTACCTCGGCTCACGGATTCAAAAGGGAAATTTTCAGCGACCACAAAGGGGAATTTGTGCCATGACCGATGACGCGCGCAACCGCTCGCCTTGACGGAGCACGTCTCTCCTTACTAAATTCTCCTTGCGAATGCCTACGGGACGGCCCAGGGGGTTATGGACGCAAACAAGATGCTTGCCCGCCCGCGACAGTGGTTCATCAGGGCAGCCGAGGCCGTACTCATGGCATCTTTTTTCTGCATCCTCCCTGCGCCCGCCCCGTGTGGAGATCTGGCCTCAGGGCCGGCCCGGCTCACCATCGACAGGGCCCGCTCGCTCGCCCTGGAGAACAACCCCTCCATCCGGGCGGCTCGTGCTGGCACAGAGGCGTCATCCGCGCGGGTCTCCGCTGCGTGGAGCGCCTTTTTCCCCCGGCTTGACCTCCATGAGGCCTACGAAAGGACGAACACCCCCCCTGCGGTATTCACCCACAAACTCTCCCAGGAGATTTTTTCCCAGCCGGATTTCGCCATCGACCGGCTTAACAACCCCTCTCCCATCAACAATTGGAAGACCCGGCTCGTACTCACCCAGCCCCTCTTCACCTCGGGCAGGGAGATCACTGGGCTTCAGACGGCCCACGTCCAGGACGACATGTCCGCCATCGAAACACATGCACAAGAACAAGAGGTCATCTTTCGTGTAGATGAGGCCTTTTTTCAGGCCATCCTGGCCCGAGAACGCGTCGATGTCCTCGATGCCGCCCTCAAAACCACGCGTGCGGACGAAAAACTCGCCGAGGAAAGACACGCAGCCGGGCTCGCCCTCAAGTCAGACGCCCTCGCCGCCCATGTACAGCTCATTTCCCGGGAAAGGGAACGGTTCCAGGCGGCAGGAGACATGGCGATAGCCCATGCCCGACTGAACGAGACCTTGGGACTTCCACAATCGACTCCATGGGAACTCGTGCCACCCGATGGGCCCCTCCCAATCCCGGACCAGGACGAGACCGTGGAGACCTGGATCACACAGGCCCAAACGCAGCGCCCTGAGATCCTCCTTGCCCGCAAGGAGGGACGGCTCGCCGAACTCCGCGTGCGCGAGGCCCGCCTCAGATTTCTGCCTGATCTCAATCTAAGCGGGGCCTACGAGGCAAACGCCTCGGATTTCGGGCCGGCTGACGGGGATTCGTGGAGTATCGGCCTTGCCGCTTCCATCAATCTCTTTTCTGGCCTTGGGGATAGGGCCCGGGTCGCCGAGGCAAACGCAGAGGCGAAGAGGACCGCAGCGCATGCGGACTCCGTCCTGAGCCGAGTGGAACGCGAGGTCCGGGAGGCCTTCATTCGTAGACAGGTCGCATCCAGACAACTCCAGGTCTCCTGCGAGGCGGTTGCCCAGGCCGAGGAGTCCCTGCGCATCCTCCGGGAACGTTACTCCAGCGGGCTCGCCCTCATGGCCGAGGTCCTCGCCGCAGAGGAGGCCCTGCGCACGGCGCGTCTTTCAGAGGTCCGCGCCCGGTTTGACGTACGTCTTGCCCTCTCCGCCCTCAAGCTCAACGCCGGTGTCCTCGCCCCAGGGACCCTCCCGTAAAACAAGGAAGACATCCATGAACATGAGATACCCGGCCCTCTTCTGCCTGATGCTCACCCTTGTCGCCGGCTGCGGCCGCGAAACGAAAGATGCCGCCCCAGAACTCGCACAGGCCGTTTCCGCCCAAACAACCGCTGCCTCCCTGCGCCATATCCCTGTGTTCAAGACCTTTCCGGGCGCGAGCCGGGGTAAGGACGTCATGGACATCGCAGCCAAGATCCCGGCCACCGTCCTGGATGTCGCGGTCGATATCGGAGACAGGGTGAAGGAAGGAGATCTACTCATCGTCCTGGACGACAGGGACATAACTGCCCGAGTGGCCTCCTACGAGGCATCCCAGGCCAGCGCCGCGCGCAGGCGCGATGCCCTCGCCGCCGAACGCGAGTATGCATCCTCCCAGTATGCCCGCTACGAGAGACTCCTGGCCCATGACGCCGCGACCCGTGAGGAATACGACCGGGCCAAGGCGCGCCTCGACGCCCTTGACGCCCAGATCCGGTCCGCGGAGGCGGAGACAGCCAGGGCCGCGGCAGGAGTCCAGGAGGCCCGCGCCGCCCTCTCCTATCTTCGAATCCACGCCCCTGCCCCTGGTACCGTGACCGCGCGATCCGTCGATCCCGGCACCTTCGCCCCTGCCGGCGCCCCGCTCCTGGCCATCGAAGGGGAACAGGGCATGTGGTTCGAGGCCCGTATCGACGAAAAACTCCTGTCCCATGTGAAGGCTGGGGACACGGCGATCATCGAGGTCCCCTCTGCCGGCGTGATCGCATCACTTCCTATCGAGGCCGTAGTTACCCAGGCAGACCCCCGGACCGCGACCTTTCCCGTCCGGGTGGACGCCACGGCCCTCAATATCAAAGGCGGCGTCTTCGGCCGCCTTCATGTGATTCAGGGCATGCGCGAGGCCCTCCTCATCCCCTTCTCGGCCCTGGAGGAAAGAAGCGGTATCACCGGGGTATATCTCGTGGGTCAGGACGGCATCGTACGCTGGAGAATCGTGCGTCCCGGAGAGAGGTGGAGACCCGCGTCCCATGACCCAGCGCTCCTCGTGCCAGCAGGAGGATCTCCACCTGATGCAGAGACATTAGTGGAGATCCTGGCCGGTCTTTCCAGCGGGGATGAGGTCGTGACAGGGCATCCCACCGGCATCGAGGAAGGAGTCCGCCTTGCGCGGCACTGAGACACACGGGGCGGGTGAAGCCTCCAGGGGCGGTATCCTCGCCCGTATCACCGAGGCCTTCGTCGATTCCAAGATCACTCCGCTTCTCATCATTGCAAGCCTCCTCCTCGGGGCGATTTCCATCTTCATCACCCCGAGCGAAGAGGAGCCCCAGATCATCGTTCCCATGATCGACGTGATGGTGGCCATGCCCGGGGCATCGCCCCAGGAGGTAGAAAGGCGCGTCGTCACACCCATGGAAAAGCTCATCTGGGAGATCCCCGGGGTGGAATACGTCTATTCCACGGCCATGGACGGCAAGGCCCTCACCATAGTCCGGTTCGAGGTGGGTGAAAATGTGGAAAAGAGCCTCGTCAAGACCTATGACAAGCTCTATTCCCATTTCGACTGGATCCCGCCCGGGTGCGGAAGACCCCTTCTCAAGGCACGATCCATAGACGATGTCCCCATCATGGTCCTGACCCTTTGGGGAAAGGATCATGATCCCCTCGCCCTCCGATCCCTTGCAGCCCGGCTCGATGACGAGATCAAGGCCATCCCAGGCGTGAGCCAGACCCAGATCATCGGGGGGCTCAGGCGCGAGATCCGGGTGATCCTGGATCCCCAGGCCCTTGCTGCCCTCGGCATGGATCCGGTGGACGTGACGGCCTCCCTCGGCTCACAAAATGCCGCTTCCTGGATCACGGACCTCACCTCTGACAATCGGGCCTTTTCCCTGCGCGTGGAAGGTTTCTTCAAGGACGTGCGGGATGTGGAAGGGATCATCGTAGCCAACAGGGACGGCCGCCCGGTCTATCTCAGGGACGTGGCCCGGGTCGTAGACGGGCCGGAAGAGCCTGCCTCCTACGTACTCATAGGTGCGGGCGGAAGTCCGGAAAAGGCAGGTCTTGCCCTCTCGCCCGGAAAGACGGCGAACGCCGTCTCCCTCGCCGTCTCCAAGAGAAAGGGACAAAACGCCACTCTTATTGCCAACGAGGTCCTCAGAAAGGTGGAGACGGCACGGGGCTACATCCTGCCTGATGACGTCCACGTCGCGATCACCCGGGATTACGGGGAAACGGCCAAGCAGAAATCTGACGAGCTCCTCGAGCACCTCGCCATCGCGACGATCTCGGTCGCCTGTCTCATGGCCCTCCTCCTGGGTGTCCGGGCGAGCCTCGTGGTCCTCGTGGCCATTCCCGTCACCCTCGCATTCACCCTCTTCATCTATTATCTCTACGGCTACACCCTGAACCGGGTCACCCTCTTCGCCCTCATCTTCTGCATCGGGATCCTCGTGGATGACCCCATTGTCGGGGTCGAGAACATCGTCCGCCACCTCAGGCTGCCGGAAAACCAGGGCCGTCCTTTTCGAAAAATCATCGTAGAGGCGGTTGTGGAGGTTGGAAGCCCCCTGGTCCTCGCCACCTTCACTGTCATCGCCGCCATCCTCCCCCTCGCCTTTGTCAGGGGCCTCATGGGGCCGTACATGCGGCCAATGCCCGTGGGGGCGTCGGTGGCCATGTTCCTCTCCATGGTGGTCACTTTCGTCATCACTCCCTGGGCCGCGTATCACGTTCTGGGGAGACGGACATCCCAACCGGAGGAACGGGAGGGGCACCTCACCCTACTGTACCGTAAAATCATGGGGCGCCTCATCGCAAGCGTCTCGCTCCGCTGGGCCTTTCTCGTGATCATGGCCATCCTTTTCGCGTCATCCTGCCTCCTCATCACCACCAAGGTGGTGAAGGTGAAGATGCTCCCCTTTGACAACAAGAGCGAGTTCCAGGTGATCATAGACATGCCAGAGGGTACGGGCCTCGAAAAGACGGCAGAGGTCGCAAGCGAGCTCGGCGCCATCCTCGCCCGTCAGCCCGTGGTGACCGATTACGAGCTTTACGTGGGCACAGCCGCGCCGTTCAATTTCAACGGCCTCGTCAGACATTATTACCTTCGCGAAGGACCGAACGTCGCCGACATCCAGGTCAATCTACTCGACAGACACCAGCGCTCGGAACAGAGCCATCCCATCGCCAAGGGCCTGAGGCCCACGCTCGAGGAGGCGGCGCGTCGGCATGGCGCCCGAATAAAGGTGGCCGAGATCCCCCCGGGGCCTCCGGTCCTCCAGACCCTGGTCGCTGAGATCTACGGCCCGGACCCCGAGGGCAGGCTGAAGGTGGCCCGTGACGTCCTCACGTTCTTCGAATCCACGAAAGGCGTGGTGGACGTGGACTGGTATGTGGCAGATCCCCAGCCCGAGTGGGACGTGGTGGTGGACCGGGACAAGGCCCTCACCCTCGGGGTCATGCCCGAGAGGGTCGTGGAGACGATCTCGACGGCCCTGGGTGGGTCCATGGCCGGCCTCCTCCACGATCCCCATGCCCTGGAGGACGTCCTGATTCGCGTCCGACTCCCCCGACAGATGCGCGCCACCCCTTCGGACATCGAGGCCCTGCGGGTCCGCTCCAGGTCAGGCGAACTCATCGGCGTCACCGAGGTGGCGCACATCCGGGAAAGCGCTATCGAGCAGCCCATCTACCACAAGAACCTCCAACCCGTGGTCTATGTGACAGCGGACGTGGCAGGCGAGGAAGAAAGCCCGATCTACGCCATACTCGCGCTCAACAAGAAACTCAAGGAATACACAACGCCTTCCGGAACAAAACTCGACATCCTCTATACGCACCAGCCCTTCTCCACCAGGGACTGGTCCATGAAGTGGGACGGGGAGTGGCACATCACCTACGAGGTCTTTCGGGACATGGGAGGGGCCTTTGGAGTGGTCGTGATCATCATCTTCGTCCTCGTGGTCGGATGGTTCCGATCCTACACCATCCCCCTCGTAATCCTCGCCCCCATTCCCCTCTCCCTCATCGGCATCATACCGGCCCACGCCATTGCCGGGACCTTTTTCACCGCGACCTCCATGATCGGATTCATCGCCGGGGCAGGCATCGTGGTCCGAAACTCCATCATCCTCGTGGATTTCATCGAACTCAGGCTGTCCCAGGGTATGCCGCTCTCCGAGGCGGTCGTAGACGCAGGCGCCGTCCGTTTCCGCCCCATGCTGCTCACTGCCTCGGCGGTCATTGTAGGTTCATTCGTAATACTCTTCGACCCCATCTTCCAGGGACTCGCCATCTCCCTCATGGCGGGTGAAGTGGCGGCGACCCTGTTTTCCCGCATGGTGGTCCCGATCCTTTACTACCTGGATCACCGGATAAAGCAGGAGCGGCGGCTCGTTTTGTGAAGTAAATTCATCTTCAGGAGGTAATCCATGTCACGCATAAGAAAAACCATCACCATGGCAACGCTTGTCTGGACACTCACTGCCCTTCCCGGCTGCATGACCGTCGGCCGGGATTTTCCTGTGGAGTATGTCTCTCAGATCCAGACGGGAAAGACCACTCAGATGGACATCCAGCGCATGTTTGGCCCGCCATGGCGAACCGGTCTTGAAAACGGGAAGGTCACGTGGACATATGGCAAATACCGCTACACAGTGACTGGCGGGGCCCACACGAGCGACCTTGTGATCCGCTTCAACGAAAACAACGTGGTGGAGAGCTGGACCTACAATGCAGATTGAGGAAAGGCGGCATTGCCGAACCGCGTCCGGAATATGATTGCAAAACAGCATCATAAAGGGCTTTTCTTTGTGTCATCTGTGCTCTCTCAGATTTATGTTATTGTTTGCAATAATCTTCTGCCATCCGTAAAAAAATTAAGAGGATTTTCGTTCGAGGGCAAGGCGCGGGGAGGTCGCATAGGCGGACCACAGTGTTTGCCCTCTTCCCTGTATGTGAGCATTTATGAACGACCGATCTGCCGGCAGACAGGCGAGCAACACTGCCATCGGGCGAAAGGACCGCTTTTCGAGATTTCTTAAAAAAGCTTGAATGCCATGGAGGTGCACCATGCAGGAGGCTCGATTCTACGAAAAAAGACAGGACATGTCCGTCATCTGCAATCTGTGCAGTCACCACTGCACCATAGCGCCAGGGAAAAGGGGGATCTGCGGGGTCAGGGAAAACCAGGCTGGCACACTCATGAGTCTGGTCTATGGAAGGCTCGTTTCGGAAAATATCGATCCCATCGAGAAAAAACCCCTCTTCAATTTTCTGCCCGGCTCCACCTCATACTCCATCTCCACCGTCGGATGCAATTTCCAGTGCGCTCACTGCCAGAACTGGGAGATCTCCCAGTATCCAAGGCTACACCAGGGCGGAATCATCGGAATGGATCGAAGCCCGAATGAGGTCGTCGATGAGGCCGTGCTCTCCGGGGCGCGGAGCATCAGCTACACCTATGTCGAACCCACCATCTTTTATGAATTCGCCTACGACTGTTCCGCGCTCGCTAGAAAGAAGACGCTCAAAAACGTCTTCGTGAGCAACGGCTACATGACGCCCGAGGTCGCTCGGGAGCTTGCCATCGTCATCGATGCCATCAATATCGACATCAAGGCCTTTACGGAAAAATTCTATCACAAGGTCTGCAAGGCACGCCTCGCGCCGGTCCTCGATACCGTAAAACTCATGCACGAGCTCGGCGTATGGGTGGAGGTGACGACCCTCATAATTCCCGGCCACAACGACTCCCCGGAGGAACTGCGTGATATCGCGCGATTCATCCATTCCGTGGACCCCGCCATTCCGTGGCACGTGACCGCATTCTATCCCCATTACCAGATGATCGAGGTCCCTCCGACTCCGGCCTCCACTCTTCGTATGGCCCGGGACATCGGCCTTGCCCAAGGACTCAAATTTGTTTACGAGGGAAACATTCCAGGTGAGGGGGGAGAAAATACATTCTGCCCTTCATGTGGTGCCAAAGTCATCTCCCGTCACGGATTCCGTATCCTCAAAAACAACTTGACGGATGGGCGTTGCCCCTCGTGCGGAGCAAGGGTTCCGGGAATATGGTCGTGAACGGTGCGGCTTCTTCCGAAGGGCTTTCTTTTCTCGTTCTCGCACAGGAACTCTCCCGATCCTATTCAAAGGTCGATATCTCTGAGACGACCCGGCTCATGGTCCAAAAATTCTCCGCTGCCTTCGGTTACGAAGGAGCGGCTGTTTACGTCCTGGACGCGGGGGGAGAAACGCTCTCTCTGAGGGCGGCACACGGCATTCCGGATCAGGTCCTGCCTGCGGTCTTGGACATCAGCCACCCTGATCTCCTCCCGGTCCTTTCGGGAAGGGCTCACCCCCTCTCCACCGCAGACTCCTTCCAGCCCTCCCTCTTCGAGTCCCTACGAAGAGATCTCGGATTTGCCGAGGTTTTACTCCTTCCCATCCTCTCACGGGAAGAGGTTATGGGTGTCATGCCATTTTTCTCCCACGAAAAAGTCGTCCTCTCCCTTGAGGAGACCGCCACCCTGAGCGCCCTCCTCGAGCTCGCCGGGGTCACCATCGAGAACTCATGTCTGTTCTTGCAACAGGCGAGACATCTTTCCTTCCTTCAGGCCCTCAATGACATTACGAAGGTCATCAGCTCGACCCAGACCCTCGATGATGTCCTTGACCACATTGTCAGGCTCCTTCCCCGAGTCCTCGATCTAAAAGGGTGCACGATCCGCCTCCTCAACCCACAGGACCGTCGACTGGAGCTGGTCGCGGCCTTCGGACTCTCGCGCGAATACCTCAACAGGGGAGATATCGCAAGCGAAAAGGCCGTCCACGAGGTCTTTTCAGGCCTTAGACCTGTCATCATACACGATGCGACCCGAGATCCACGCGTCCAATTTCGCGAGGAGGCAGAAAAGGAGGGGATCGGGAGCATCCTCTCTGTGCCTATTCTTGCTGGCGACAGCGTTCTCGGCGTCCTGAGACTTCTCACGGCCAAACCCCGCGTCTTTTCCGAAATCGAGATCGATCTTGCCGTGGCTGTTGCCGAACACGGGGGTATTGCCATGAAAAAGGCCCTTGACTACCGACGCATCTCCACACTTCTCGCCGAGATCGAACAGCAGGAAGACTTTCTTGAAAGCATTATCGATAATGTGAATGCTGGACTCATGATCCTGGATCACTCGAAGCGCATCGTTTTGGCAAACAGCCGTTTTCTTCGCCAGGAAGGTCTGTCCAGCGAGGACGTCATGGGAAAATACCCGTGGGAAATCCTTCCGTTTCTTTCTTCCCGCACATTTCCATTGGAAACCACACATGCAGGGGAAGGAGGCCTGGTGGTCGAAGATCGGGGAAAAGGTACACCGCGTCATCTGGAGATCTCGGCCGTGTCTTTCAACCCACCCGGCCGGGGTAACAATTATTCGGTCGTCATCATTCGTGATGTCACGGCCACAAAACTCCTCGAGTCCGAGACGCGGGAACGGGAACGCCTCCAGGGCGTCATAGAGATGGCCCGGACCGTGGCTCACGAGTTGAACACCCCGATCTTTGTGGCCTTAGGCGCCCTCGATCTTCTCGAGGAAGATCTCCCCGCGGAAAGCCCGCTTCGGGAAGACTGCCAGGACATTCGGTCAAATCTCACAAGGCTCTCCGGACTCATCACCCGCATGACCCAGATCACCCAGTATCAGGCACGGGAATATGCGGGTGACGTCACCATGGTGGATCTGGAGAGATCGGCACCTGAGAAGAGAATGGTGCCTGAAAGCTGAACCAGAGGTCTCTCCTTCAGGCCTCAGGCAATTGCATTTCGAATATCCCGCCTCGTAAAAAGGGCCGTAAGTGAGAGGCCGCAGGCCGTGAGGGCATCCCGCCCGCCCTCCTCCCTATCCACCACTGCGAGGACCGGGCCGACGCAATAGCCCTCTTCCCTGGTCCTCTCTGCTGCCTTTAGGAGGGTGCCGCCTGTAGTCACAACGTCCTCAAGGAGGGCAACCGTGCTCCCTTTCGGGATGTTTCCTTTTCCTTCGATCCATGAACCGGTTCCGTGCCCCTTTTTCTCTTTTCGTATGATGAAGGCAGGAAGGGGGGATCCATCGAGGAAACTCACGATGGAGACCGCTGTCACAAGGGGGTCGGCCCCGAGGGTCATGCCTCCAACACCTCGAATCTCTCCGGGGAAGGGACGTATCCTCTCCAAGAGGAGCCTGCCGCAGAGATAGGCCCCCTCGGCGGAAAGGGTGGTCTCCTTGCAGTCAATGTAGAAGTCGCTCTGCTTTCCCGATGTGAGGGTGAATATCCCCTCGCGGTAAGAGTTGCGGACAATGATCTCCCGCAGGCGTTCCCACGCGTTGCTCATGCCTCTTTCCTCCCGAATACCCTCTGGAAGATGGTATCCACATGCCGGAGATGGTGGCTCAGGTCAAATATGGATGCGATCTCCTCATGCGTGAGATATTGGGAAAGTTCTTCATCCGCCAGAAGAAGGGACTTGAATTCACCCTTCCCCTCCCAGACCTCCATGGCCGATTTCTGAACGATCCTGTAGGCCTTTTCGCGCCCTACCCCCTTTTGCGTAAGGGCCAAAAGGACGTCCTGCGAAAAGATGAGACCCTTCAGTAGATCGAGATTTTTTCGCATCCGCTCGGGATATACGAGAAGTCGATCGAGGAGCCGGGTGAGCCTGGCGAGCATGAAATCGGCGGTAACGAAGGCGTCCGGGCAGATGAACCGCTCGACCGATGAATGGCTGATGTCCCTTTCGTGCCAGAGGGCGATGTCTTCAAGGGCCGGAACCGCATATGCGCGGAGCATCCTTGCCAGCCCTGTCAGGTTCTCGGAAAGTATCGGGTTCCGCTTGTGGGGCATGGCGGACGAACCCTTCTGGCCGGCGCTGAAATACTCCTCGGCCTCAAGGACCTCGGTCCTCTGAAGATGACGGATCTCGGTGGCGATCTTCTCGACGGTGCCTGCGAGGATGGCGAGGACGCAGAAGACCTCTGCGTACCTGTCCCGCTGGATAACCTGGTTCGAGGCAGGAGCAGGCTTGAGGCCCAGGCGCTCACAGACTGACTCCTCTATCCTGGGATCGACATGTGCAAAGGTCCCGACCGCCCCCGAGATCTTTCCGTAGGCTATGTTTTCCCTGGCAGCCAGGAGTCGCCTCCTGTTCCTCGCCAACTCGTCGTGCCAGAGGGCAAGCTTGAGCCCAAAGGTGATGGGCTCGGCATGGATCCCGTGGGATCGTCCGATCATGACCGTATCCTTATGTTCGTAGGCCCTTTTTCTTATGACCTCCATGAGCCCATCCACATCCATGAGGATGATGTTGAGGGCGCGGACGAAAATGACCGCCTGGGCCGTGTCGAGCATGTCCGAGGAGGTGAGCCCCCAGTGGAGGTAGCGGGCCGACGGCCCAACGTGCTCGGCAACGTTCGTGAGAAATGCTATGACGTCGTGGCGCGTCTCCTGTTCGATCTCCTGCACGCGGGCCATGTCAAAGGCAGCCTTTTCCCGAATGTCCCGTGCGGCCTCGACAGGGATCATTCCTAACTCGGACCACGCCTCGGCGGCAAGGATCTCCACCTCGAGCCATGTCCTGAGCCTGTTTTCCTGGCTCCAGAGGGCAGTCATCTCCGGTCTGCTGTAGCGTTCAAGCATTGCGTCGGCCTCCACGTACGGTTGGGTCGGACTATATCAACGGACAAAAGGACCGACAAGGATGATCGCAAAATCCCTCCCCCAGCGGGGCATAAGCGCCAACTTTACATGCGCACTAATGATACTTGCCGGCCGTCGGTCCACAGATTCAGCTCAGTAATCGGCTCTGCCGAAATGCGTTCGGATTGTGATTGCGAAACAGCATATAGAGGGATTTTCTCTGTGTCCTCTGTGCTCTGCGGTGAAATTGGTTGCGCGTATCACATTGAGAGGATTTTGACTTTGACAGATCCCTATCCGGACGTGAACGCCTGGCCGGTGGGGCGGGCCGTTATTCCGGCGGGCGGATAACCGCTTTGGCAATGTGTCGGCGATCTTGTCCGAGGACGCGAGGTGCCATGCAAGACATGAAGCCCGCTCACCCTGGCTTTCTGGATCCGCCCGCCTCCACAACGGCCCTCCCCACCGGCCCCCAATTGCAACGCGCATCCATCCGTCCAAACCCTTGCCACCGATGTCCTTCCGGCGCACATCCCCCCAGCCCACGTAGACCCCACCCACATGAAGTCACCAATGTCCGCCCATGGATTCAGGAAATTGACCCCAGGGAACCTCGAAAAATGGTCCTTTCGCCCGATGGCTGTGNNTGCTCGTCGGTCAAAAATGCTCACATACAGGGAAGAGGGCGGACACAGAGGTCCGCCCCTACGACCTCCTCGCGCCTTGCCCTCGAACGAAAATCCTCATTTTTCAAGGTTCCCTGGGGTAGGGTTTACAGTGCGCTCATGTAATCCCGGGAGGGGGTGCGGGGTAGTGCTGAATCGGCCGGATCCAGAAAGCCGGGGTGAGCGGCCTCCGGGCCTCGCATGGCGCTTCGCGTCCACGGACGGGAAGACAGTTGCATCGCCAAAGCGGTTATCCGGCAGATGAAGCACTGCCCCGCACCCCCTCCCCACCTTTTATCCATTGGCGATGAATCAGGCCGCATCCGATACCCGCGCCAGCCTGCCTTGCGTCGCACGCACGGCCGTCTCACACAGCAAGGCCGCAACGACCGCCCAGTCTTCGCCTGCAACCAAGCCATCCCCAGACATCGCTTCGCCCTCCAGCCGTCAGACCTGATGCCAGTGTGTAGCGATCACCTTTTCTCACCATATCTCAGGCCGGTCGCCTCCCGAAGTCCAGCGAGAAAGGCGGCGAAGTCCCTTTCATGCGCCGGTTCCACGAGAAAACCCGGAAGGGGCCTGTTCTCGATGAGAAATGGCCTCTGCGTATCTCCGGGAGTGACCTCCTTCACGAGGAGATCGATAAGGTTTCCTGTACAGCCCACCGCGTCCATGTCCTCGAGGATCTGGTACACGGCAAGGCTGACAGACAGAAGAAATGGGTCCATGAGCGCCTCGCCCTCCTCTTCGCAACGGTTGCGCGAACTCATTGCCCGGCAGGCAAAAGGACGTCGCTCGTATACCTTGCAGAGATCGTGGTCATCAAGAAAAGGGCACCTTCCCTGGGTATGGATGCCCCGGTCCTCCGGGGGATCCCTCATGGCCAGAAAACAGGCTGCAGTTTCATTGATGGTGACTGTCGGGCGGTACCATACAGGCCCACCCGGCCTTGGCAGGGCCTGCGAGATCCGCCTTCGGGCATCTGCATCCAGGATCTCGAGGAGATAATCAGCCTCGAGGCTCGTCGATGTCACGTTCCATGTGCAACAGGTCGAACATCCCGGGCCGCAGGCCGATTGGAACCGGGTCGTGTACTGATCGTAAAAGTCATAAAGGGCGACGAGAACCGGAAATCTCTCGCCCGCATCCCGCACATTCATGCCGGCATCCACCCCCATTGTCATCCACAGAGAAGCCGCGCGATCCGCTCCATTTCTTCCTGGTTGCGATACAGAAGCTCGATCCTTCCTCCCCTTTTTCCAGGACGGACCCTGACTTTCAGGCCCGTGGCACGGGCAAGGTCCTCCGAGATCTTGCGGGCATCAGGGTCCATCTTTTTTGTTGCAGAAGGCGGACTCCCGGAGGCGAGGCGACGCGCCCATGCCTCGGCCTGACGGACGGAGAGACCGGAGCGCACGATTCGGTCCCGAAGGGCGGTCATGCCCTCGGGTGTATCCAGCATGAGAAGGGTTCGGGCGTGCCCCATGGTGAGCCGCCCGTCAAGAACATCCTGCTGGATGGGCTCGGGAAGCTGGAGAAGACGGAGAAAATTCGTGATCGAGGACCGGTCCCTTCCAACCCGCTTTGCGACCTCTGCATGGGTCAGTCCATGCTCATCAAGTAGCCTGCGATACGCGAGGGCCTCCTCGATGGGGTTCAGGTCCTCACGCTGGATGTTTTCGATAAGGGCGAGTTCGATGATCTCGCCGGGACTCACATCCTTGATGACCACTGGGACCGTCTTGAGCCCGACCTCCCGGGCCGCGCGCCACCGCCTCTCCCCTGCGATTATCGTGTAACCTCCATCTTCCTCGCACACGACAAGGGGCTGTAGCACCCCTTTTTCCCGAATGGACCGGGCAAGGGAGGCGAGCGCCTCTTCCCCCATGCTACGCCGGGGCTGGTGGGGATTGGGTCTGATCCTGTCGATCGGGCAGAGAAAATAGCCGGGGCTCTCGACGTCGTATATGGCCTCCTGGGTGAGAAGGGAACTGATCCCCCGCCCCAGTCCTCCTTTTCCTTTCATGACGGCCTCCTCTGGCGAAGCAGGAACTCCTTTGCGAGGGACAGGTAGCATTCCGCCCCCTTGGACCGGGGATCGTAGGCGAAAATGTGCTGACCGTGGCTTGGGCTCTCGCTCAGGCGGACATTCCTCGGAATGGTCGTGCGGTAGACGAGTTCACGAAAATGGGCCCGCACATCCTGGGCGACCTGATATCCGAGACGCACACGGTAGTCGTACATGGTAAGCAGGATCCCTTCGATGTGGAGCCGTGGATTGAATGCGCGCTTTGCGATGCGTATGGTCTGGACGAGCTGGCTGAGGCCCTCGAGGGCATAGTACTCGCACTGAAGCGGGATGATGACGGAATGGGAGGCGGCAAGGGCATTCACGGTCATGAGCCCCAGGGAAGGCGGACAATCCAGGACCACGAAGTCATAGGAGGGAAAAGCCGCGAGGATCCTGGCCAGGGCCCGCTCCCGGCCCACGTCTCCGGTCAGATCTTGTTCCGCCCCCACGAGATCCGGGTTGGAGGGGATGAGATCGAGGTTGGCAAAACCCGTCTTCACAAGGACATCTTCCGGAGCCGTCTCGCCGATGAGGGCATGATAGAGATGCGTGCCGACCTTCATAGGCGAGACACCAAGGCCGGTCGTCGCATTTCCCTGGGGATCGCAGTCCACGAGGAGCACGGAGTGCTGAAACATGGCCAGCCCTGCAGCGAGATTGACCGCAGTCGTGGTCTTGCCCACGCCCCCTTTCTGGTTGGCGATGGCAATGATCTTTGAAACGCCCGAAGATTCTCGTATCATAGTTTCACGTGAAACATACCAAATTTTCCCTTACAGGGAACCTTGAAAAATGGGTTCTTCGTCATTTTGTGTGGAATTTGCTGTTCCGCTATGTGGATGCCGTGGACATCTTGCGCCGAGCCTTCCAGGTGGTCAAATCGTCCCTCCTGTTCGAAGGGGAGCAGGTAATGGGGATTTCGATGGGATAGGCCGTGTGTGAGGTTCTTCTGGGTTGGCCTCGGGTTTGTCGGGTTACGCTACGCTAACCCGACAACTACAAGGCTCATTAAACTCCAAATCCACTCGAAACGTCGAGGAGCCAAAAAAAATCCCCCGGCAAAAACCGGGGGGTTTTTTTCATCGCTGTTTATTTTTGCTTTACTTAAGCCGATTCAGCTCTTTTTGCGCTTGCAGCTGTAGCCCACCAGGCCGAGAAGGCCGCTGCCCATCAAAAGGATGGTGGCAGGCTCGGGCACCGGAGCGGTACCGCCGACGTTATCAATGTATAATTGAGAATCATAAATTGTATCACCAAAATTATATACTCCGAAACCAATACTACCGGAACCAGCGGTTGCAAATGTGTATTGATATGTGTTCCAGCCTGTAGCATTAAAATTTCCTGTAGCAGCAACATTCGCAAGCGTGTAATTAAATAACATAGAGCCGTTAGTGCTTATAATCGAAAATATAGAATAGTCATTGAATGGGAGATAATCATTGGCGTTAAAGTTCCAATCAAAACTAATTGTTTCTCCAGCTGACCAAATTTGATCTTGGCTTATTTTGCTATTAGCAACAAGATTTGCAAAATAAGTCCCATCAGTTGGGCCAAATCCTGAGTTTCCCGTAACTACAGAAACAGATCCACCAGCTGAGGTAATCACATCCCATCCTGTAAAATCACCTGTTTCAAAACTTCCGTTTTGAAATGATACGGCACCTGCGCTACCAATCATCCCCAAGACCGGCATTACCGCGCATAAAAACGTCAAAAACTTTTTCATTTCCTTTCTCCTTTCTTCGTTTAATAGCCAGGTTTTTTCTATGCGTTTGAAGGAGTTAGGGATAAACTTAGACCATTCCCTTCGCCTCTCCCTTCTTCAGCCGTCTGCGGCCCAGACCGGCGATACCCACAAGACCGGCACCTACGAGCATGATGGTGGCGGGCTCGGGGACAGGGGCCACGTTGGCGTCAAAGGATACCCCTCCTATACCGGAAACATCTCCCAAATCTACGGTGACCAGGATCTCGAGCGGGGTATCGGGCATGCCAAAATCTCCGGAGAAAGTCGCCCAGTCATTAAAGCCGTAGAGACCACCACCCGCTATGGAGGTCATAAGGACGTCATTGACATAAACATCCATAGTCGCAGTCCCGCTCGATGTCCCCCAAAAATTTCCTGAAAATATGGACATCATGGGCACAAGGCTCTCAATTGACCCCCACGTATCCACGAGGGAGATCTCGAGTTGATCCCCATCAGCACCGCTCGCATCAACGGAGAGGAGATCCATTACCGGGAACCCTCCACCACCGATAGCCGGATCGGACAGACCGGTCGTAGAGGTTATAGTCCATGACCCAAGGTCACCAATATAAGCAATGGCACCCAATCCAGCCGCCGCGTCAGTAACATCATCATCGCCGATGGTGACAGTGTCACCTCCAGTCAGATCTGTCAGTGTCAATTGAAGGGCATCGGCGTTTGTCGCGACCCCCCCCGCCAACATGGCGACTCCCGCCGCAAGGACGATTTTTCCGTAGACCCTTTTCATCTTTTTCTCCTTTTCTGTTTTGCGATCTTGTTCCGCACTTATCGTATGATAAGCAAAACAGATGCCAAAAAAAGACGCGGTTTTTTTGCGCTATTCACCGTTTTCACCAGGGTTTTTTTAAAGACAGCGCCTAGTTAGGAAAAACTTTTCTCTTTCAGGAAAAGAATTTCCTTTCCCATGGCCTTTCGGGCCGATGAAACCGGCAAGAAGGAGGGCTGTCAGGCGAGCAGGGAGCGGAGATAGGAGATCCAGGCCCCAAACCCATCGCCTGTGGCAGAGGAGATGGCCATACATTCAAGCGCCGGGTTCAGGGAGAGGGCGGAGTGCAGGGCCTCCTCCATGGAAAAGTCGAAATGGGGGAGGAGGTCCGTCTTGGTGATGACAAAGGCATGGGCCCCAAGAAAGGCCCTGGGGTACTTTGCCGGCTTGTCCGAACCCTCGGGCACGGAGAGGAGGACGACGCGCGCGTGTTCCCCAAGGGCGAAGGCCGCGGGGCAGACGAGATTTCCCACGTTCTCGATGAAGAGGAGCCGGGGTCTTCGGCCCTGGATCTCTTCTTCCAGGCGGTGGAGGCCCAGGTGCACGATGGGGGCGTCGAGATGGCAGGCCCCTCCGGTCGTGATCTGGACCACAGGGACGCCCTTTTTGCGGATACGGGCCGCGTCTCGGTCCGTCTCGATGTCGCCCTCGATGACCGCGAGGGGGATTTCTTCCCCAAGTACGTCTATGGTCCGCTCAAGGAGCGTGGTCTTTCCGGAGCCAGGACTGCTCATGAGGTTTACGGCCACGGCCCCCATGGCCTCGATATGGGCCCGGTTCCGCACGGCCTGGGCGTCGTTTGCCGCCAGGAGGCTCCGCTCGAGCTCAATGGAGACCCCGCGCCCCCCGCATCCGCACTGTTCACACATACATCAACCCCCTGAAACGGTGTTTTTGTCCGGAATTTCCAGCTCCACCCGTATGAGATCGATCCCGTCTCCGCCCGTGGGCCACACCTCGCTGGAGCCACAGAGCGGGCACCCGCCCCCGGTGGCCGCATCCGCAACCTTGGCACCGCACCCGCAGCAGAGGAGGTCAGGGGCGGGGGTCTGGATCTCGAGCGCCATGCCCCGCGTGAGCGGCTCTTCGTCCGACAGGACCTGGCAGCCGAACCGGAAGGACTCGACCACCACCCCGGAGCGCGCACCCACCGAGACCGTGGCCCCCATGACCCGAATGGCCCCGTGGGCCGCAGCGACCGCCTTCAGTTCGTTCATAAGGCCGAGAGCCAAAGAAAATTCATGCACCGCCGTTCCCGATCCCGTTGGCACACTCGGCCTCGACCATGGCCGCGGCCCTCGGGACACACGTGGATAAGCGAGGCGATAGCCCGATCCCGGTCCCCACATCCTCCGGCACCGCACCGATCACCACCACCCTTTCCGGAGCCGTTCCGATGAATTTCAAAAGGTCCAGGACCTCGAGGATCCCGATCTGGTGCGGAGACAGTGCGCGGGGAAACCCGGCCCCCCGAAGGTCCTCGACGAGAAACCGATGGAGTGTGCCTGGCTGGTCCTCGAGGGCGATGGTGTCCACGAGGATCACGAGGGAGACCCCTTCGAGCCAGGGCCGGAGGGCGAGCCCCCCGGTGCCCCCGTCCACGAGGGCGACCTCCGGAGGCAGCCCGCCCGTTTCCTTCATGTGCCTGACGACAGAGACACCGAAGCCTTCGTCCCCGAAGAGGATGTTGCCAAGTCCGATGACGACGGTCTTTTCCATCTTTCCCCTCAGCAGATCCTCGGAAGGGGCATGCCTGAAAGGGGTCTCAGGACCCGAAGCCCGCCCGCTGCGGTCCTGAGGATCACCCTGCCCGGCCGCCCATCCCTCACCTCACCGATCACCGCGGCCTCCTGCCCCTCGGGGCGCGCATGCATGAGGCCCTCCACATCTTTCGCCATGTCCGGAGAGACGACGGCGATGCATTTGCCCTCGTTTGCAAGATACAAGGGATCGAGTCCCAGGATCTCGCAGGCAGAGGCCACCTCGGGCCGGATGGGGATGGACGCCTCGTCCACCTCGATCTCAAGGCCTGAGCGAGAGGCGATCTCGCAGAGCACCGTGGCCACCCCGCCCCTGGTCGGATCCCGAAAGGCCCGGACCGCTCCGGTCGCGCCTTCAAGAATGGACCGGACAAGGTCGTGAAGTGGGGCCGTGTCGCTCGCAAGCCCCCCGGAAAAGGTGAGCCCTGAGCGCTGGGTGAGGATCGTGGCCCCATGGTCCCCAATGGTCCCGGAGACGAGGATCCGGTCTCCGGGACGTGCCCTCTTGGTCGAAAGCTCCACGCCGTCCGGCACGACCCCGAGCCCGGAAGTGGTGATGAAGACCTTGTCCGCCTTGCCCCGGGGGACGACCTTCGTATCCCCTGCGGATATGGACACCCGGGCCCGGGCCGTGGCCTGGGCGATGGAGGAGGCGATTTGCTCGATAGTCCGGACGGGAAGGCCCTCCTCGAAGATGAAGGAGACCGAGAGGGATAATGGAACGGCCCCGCGCATGGCGAGATCGTTCACCGTGCCGTGAACGGCGAGACTTCCTATGTCTCCTCCGGGAAAGAAAATGGGGTCAACCACGTAGCCGTCCGTGGTGAAGGCGATCCTTCCGGCCGGACGATCGAGGATCGCGCTGTCCTCGAGTTCGGCAAGAACCGGGTTTCCGTAGCGGGTGAGAAAGATCTGCGAGATGAGCTCGGCGCTCGCAAGCCCCCCGCTCCCGTGGTCGAGGAGGATGACGTCGTCACGCATGGCAAGGCCCGTCTGTGAGGTAATGGGCGGCGCAGGCCCCCTCCCCTGAGACCATGCACGGCCCGACCGGGGACTGCGGGGTGCACCGGGAGGCAAAGAGGGGGCAGTCCGTCGGGGTCTTCACCCCCTTGAGGACCTCTCCGCAGACGCAGCCCGGAGGATCGGCAACGGGTACAGGATGGACCCCGAAGCGGGTGCGTGCGTCACGATCCCTAAATCCCTCACGGAGCGTGAGACCGCTTCCTGAGATCACGCCGAGACCCCGCCATTCGGTGTCCTCAGGGCGAAAGACCGCCTCCATGACCTCCCGCGCCCTTTTGTTCCCTTCCCAGGAAACCGCCCTTGGATAGGCGTTTTCCACCTCGCTCCTTCCCTCCCGGACCTGGCGGGCGAGAAGCGTAAGGGCAAGGAGGATGTCCGCGGGTTCGAAACCCCCGATGACGCACGGAAGACCCTGCCCTTCGGCAAGGGGGGCATAGGCCTTCGCTCCGATGACAGCGCTCACGTGGCCCGGGCAGAGGAGCCCGTTTACAGCCGCACCCCCGGACATGATGCAATCAAGGGCCGGGGGCATGAGCTTGTGGGCCGGATGGACCAGGAGGTTTTCGACGCCTGTGCGCTCCGCCTCGAGGATGGTGGCGGCAACGGCCGGTGCCGTGGTCTCGAAACCCACGGCGAGAAAGACCACGGGATCGGGGCTCACTTCCCTGGCGAGGTGAAGGGCGTCCGTGGGTGAATAGACGATCTCCACCCGGGCCCCTTCGGCCATGGCATGGGCAAGGCTTCCAGAGCTTCCCGGGACCCGGACCATGTCCCCGAACGTGGCGATGGTGACGCCGGGGATTCGGGCAAGGCGGATCATGGCGTCCACGTGGGACTGGGCAGTGACGCAGACCGGGCAGCCCGGCCCGGAGACCAGCTCGAATCTAGGAGGGAAAAGGGATCGAAGGCCGTATCTGGCAACGGCCATGGTGTGGGTCCCGCAGACCTCCATGAATCGCATGGGCCGATCCACGAGGAGGGAGAGCTCGTGGACGAGGGCATCGATTGCGGCACGGGAACGAAAGCCCGAGAGATCAGGAGATGGGAACACCGGTCATCTCCGAGATAAGACGAAGGTTCTCCTCGGCCACCTCCGGGGGGAGGGTCCTGATGGCAAAACCCGCATGTACGATGACATAGTCCCCGATTCGGGGAAGGACATCCACGATGTCAAGCCTCACCTCCCGCCGGATCCCCCCTGCCTCCACGACCGCTGTCTCCGCCCCAAACGTACCGGAAGAGGCCGGGATCTCAATGACGCGCATAGGGACGGCAAGACACATATTCAGGCCATGCCTGTATCGTAAGGATCCAGACGGGGAAGGAGCGAACCTCCCACGAGGAGCTGGCCGAGGGCGAGCCCACCGTCCCCGGCCGGGACCTCTTGGCCTGCAAAGACCCTAAGGCCATTTCCGGCAAGTCTGGTCATGAGCCCGTCCAGGAGGATCCGGTTGTACATGCAGCCCCCGGCGAGGACCACGGTCTTTAGACCCGTCCGTACAGCGCACCCTTTAACGAGTCGGTTGATGCCGTTCGTGAGCCAGCGGTGGAACCGGGATGCCACTACGCCGGCGGGCGTCCCCCGCCTGACGTCGGCAACGAGGGAGCGGACAAGAGTGAGACTGTCCAGGACGAAAATGCCTGCCTGGTCTGCTACAGAGACGGGATAGTCATGGGGATCCGCCTCCTCTGCAGCCGTCCAGGCGAGGGTCTCGAGCTCCATGGCCGCCTGGGCCTCGTAGCTCGCATGAAAACGCAGGCCGAGGATGGCGGAAACCGCGTCAAAGAGGCGTCCGCAGCTGGAGGTCAGGGGGGAATTCACGCGTGCCGCGAGCATCCCGAGGACCCCGTCAATATGGACGGGGTCCAACCGCTCGTGGCGCCCGAGAAAATCCCTGGCCTCCCTGGCTCCAAGGGCGGAAAAGAGGGCGGATGCGGCCATGCGCCACGGCTCACGGGCCGCCCTGTCCCCGCCGGGAAGGGGAAGGAGGCCGAGGCGGGCGATCCTCCTGTACGAGAACCTGTCCGCCTGAAGGACCTCGCCGCCCCATATGGTCCCGTCCGGGCCGTAGCCCGTGCCGTCGAGACAGACAGCGAGCACCGGGCCGTCAAGGCCGAACTCAGCCATGACTGCTGCCGCATGGGCGTGGTGGTGCTGGACGCGGAGCACCGGAAGCCCGCGGGACTCGGCATAACGAGTACTCGCGTAGTCCGGATGGAGGTCGCAAACAAGGGCGACGGGCTCCACGTCCAGGAGGTCCTCCATGCGGACGACCGCCTCGGAAAAGGCGTCGAAGGCAAGGGGGTGGGCGAGATCGCCCATGTGGGGCCCGAAACAGGCCGCGTCCCCCCGGGAGTGAGCGAATGAGTTCTTGAGGTCCCCGCCGCAGGCAAGCACTGGAGGCATTTCACAGGAGAGGGAGAGGGGCCTTGGGACGTATCCCCGGGAGCGCCGGATCATGCGGGAGGCCCCTGACGAGAACTGGAGGATCGAGTCGTCGAGACGGGCGACGATCTCCCTGTCATGGAGAAGAAAGGCGTCGGCGATCCCCGAGAGGCGGTCCAGGGCCTCGTCGTTTCCCGTGCAGATGGGTTCGTCAGATACGTTTGCGCTCGTCATGACGAGGACGTCCGGGCACCCCTCCCGGGCAAAAAGTAGGTGATGGAGAGGGGTGTATGGAAGCATCACCCCGAGGTCCCGGATACCAGGGGCTATGCCGTCGGAGAGCCCTGACCCCTTCCGCCTTGGGACGAGGACGATGGGGCGCTCACGGGAACAGACGGCCCCGGCCTCTGCTTCGCTGATCACAGCGATCCTTCGTGCCGCGTCCATATCCCGCACCATAACCGCAAGGGGTTTGTCCGGCCTTCCCTTGCGGCAGCGGAGGCGCGAAACCGCCTCGTCCGAAGCGGCGTCCACAGCGAGGTGGAACCCACCGAGCCCCTTCACCGCAAGGATCCTTCCCCTCCCAAGGGCACGCGCCGCACGGCAGAGGACCTCCCCGGTCTCTCCCCGTTCAGGCCTGCCGGAACCTTCCGCCCAGAGTAGCCCCGGTCCGCAGGCAGGACAGGCGTTCGTCTCGGCGTGGAACCTACGGTCCCCCACGTCGTGATATTCCCGGGAACAGTCCGCACACAAGGGAAAAGGTTCCATAGAGGTCCTCTCCCGGTCGTATGGGACGGAACGAATGACTGTGTAACGTGGACCACAGTTCGTGCAGTTGATAAAGGGATAGCCGAACCTCCGGTCTTTCGGATCGAAGAGCTCCCGGAGGCAGTCGTCGCACGTGGCCACGTCCGGAGGCACATCCGCGGACCTTGCGCCCCCTTTTCGGCTTTCGATGACCTCAAAACCCGTGCATCCTGCGGGTCTCTTCGCCCTCACATCCATGTCCGTGATGGATGCAAGGGGGGGCGCCTCCTGTCGTACGGCCTCAAGGAAGGCAAAAAGGGCATCAGTAGGACCTTCCGCCTCGATGACCACCCCGAAACCCGTATTGTAGACCCCACCGGTAATCCCGTGCCTCCGGGCAAGCCGACAGACATGGGGCCGGAATCCCACACCCTGGACGACCCCCCTGACCTCGAGGGAGACGCCCCGTCTCTCCTCTCTCATGCCCTTTTTCCAGCGCCCTCCTGCCCCTTGGGAAGGAACTTGTCCCCGGTGAAGATGGAGGAGATGAGCCCCTCGGGTGACCAGACGTCGTTCCATACCACGATATAGACGTGGACAAGGGCGAATATCATGAAGTACCACATAAAGACGAAGTGATAGAAACGGATCTCCTGCTGGACCCCGAAGATCTTTCCGGCCACGGTCTGCCAGAACCCGCTTTCGGGATAGAGGAGGGAGAACCCGGAGATCATCTGGAGGACAGCGAAAAGGAGTGTGAAGAGATAGAAGGTCCCGGCAAGGGCGTTATGCCCGAGCCTGTGCCCTCCCCTGTCCGTCAGATAGAGATAGTAAGCGAGGGTCGTAAAGACGTTCTTGATGTTTCTTCCGGTTACGGGCGCAAATCCCAGGAAGCTTTCCTCCCTGTTTCCGAAAACGAGGAGATAGAGACGTACAAGGACCGCTGCAGTGAATACGTATCCGGCAATGAAGTGGCAGTACCGCCAATCCGCCATGGGAAAGGACCCGCTCCCCTCGTTCGCCGTGGATATCCAGGGGTCGTGTATGTAAAAGCCGGTCACGGCAAGCGCCAATATGGAGAGGGCGAAGGACCAGTGATAGAGGCGAAAAAGGAACCCCCAGGCCGTTTTCCGTTCGTAGAGCATGGCATCCTCCTCACAGGACCCTGACACGGGTGAGCTCCTCACCCTTCGGATCGATCATGTGGACAGCACACGCGATACAGGGGTCAAACGAATGGACTGTGCGCAGGACCTCGAGGGGCCTTTCCGGATCTGCGACGGGATTTCCCACAAGAGAGGCCTCGTAAGGACCAGCCTGGCCCTTGTCGTCCCGGGGGCCGGCGTTCCAGGTTGACGGGACCACGCACTGGTAGTTCTTGATCCTGCCGTCCTGAATGACGATCCAGTGGGACAAGGCCCCGCGGGGCGCCTCGTGGAACCCGAAGCCCCTCTGCTCCCCCTTGGGAAAGGTCGGTGGATTGAAGATGGCCAGATCCCCTTTCCCCACGTTTTCGACGAGCCGGTCCCAGTGGGCAAGGGCCAGATCCGCGAGGATAGCGGCCCTGATGGCCCTTGCGAGATGCCGTCCCGGCGTGGACTGGAGCACCTGCGGTTCCACCTTGGCGCCCGCAAGGGCGCCCACTCGGGCGAGGGCGTCATCCACGTACTGCGTGGTCAACTTGTGTCCGAGGGCATATCCCACGAGCACCTGGGCAAGGGGCCCCACCTGCATGGGCCTTCCCTGAAACCTGGGGGCCTTGATCCAGCTGTACTTTCCGTCTTCCTGGAAGTCGGTGTAGTTGGGGATGGTGTCCTCCTCAAAGGGTGGGCGGGTCCAGTCGCCCTGGTACCACGAGCGGGTGATACATTCGACGATGTTGTCCCGGAAATAGGGATCGTTGAAGTTCTTGAAGGCCTTGGCCGTGGAGAAATCCCCGCCGAAGATGGTCCCGCCAGGCAGATCAAAGGTATTTGCTGCCGTATCCGTGGGCATGTCCGGGACCGCGAGATAGTTCGTGACCCCGGCCCCGTACGAGAGCCAGTCCTTGTAAAGGGCGCCGACCGCGATCACATCCGGCAGATATACCTTCTGGACAAAGGATCTGACATCCTCCGTGAGTTGCCTGATCCAGTAAAGGCGCTCCATGGTGAGGGCGGTCTCGTTGTCAAGGTTAATGGCGGTTGTGACCCCTCCCACGGAGAGGTTCTGTATATGGGGGTTCTTGCCCCCGAGGATGGCGCAGGCCATGTCGGCCTTCCTCTGATAGTCGAGGGCATCGAGGTAATGGGAGACGGCCATGAGGTTCGCCTCGGGCGGAAGGGCCATGGCAGGGTGCCCCCAGTAGCCGTTGGCAAAGGGTCCGAGCTGGCCGCTCTCCACAAGCCCCTTGACCTTGGCCTGAACCGCCTTGAATCGCTCCTCGCTGTTGCCCGGCCAATCAGAGAGGGACTGGGCCAGAGCGGCTGTGGCCTTGGGGTCGGCGTCAATGGCAGAGACCACGTCCACCCAGTCCAGTGCCGATAGGACATAGAAATGTACGATGTGGTCGTGGAGCCCGTGCAGGGCGAGGATGAGATTCCGGATGAGCTGTGCGTTCAGGGGGATCTGGAGGCCGAGGGCGTTTTCCACTGCCCTGACGGACGCAATGGCATGGACCGTGGTGCAGACCCCGCAGATCCGCTGGGTGAAGACCCAGGCATCCCGTGGATCCCGGCCATTTAAGATCACCTCGATCCCCCTCCACATCTGGCCGGATGACCAGGCCTTGGCGATCGACCCGTTTTCCACCTCAGCATCTATCCTCAGATGGCCCTCGATCCGCGTGATGGGATCCACAACGATTCTCTGACCCATGGTGGCCTCCTTACTATTCCTTTTGATCGGCTTTTTCCTGCTTCTTTCCCGCGACAAGACGCTTCCCAGCCCCGACCGCCGCATGGATACCCACGGCTGCGGCGGCGACTCCGAGGACCTTCAAGCCCACGTCCTCCGCCTTTGTAATAATGCCTTCATCTCCGGGAATGCGTACACCGGGAAGCCTTTCATAAAACGGGGTCATGGTGTCCCAAAAACCGGGCTCGGTGCACCCGACGCACCCATGACCCGCGCTTACCGGCCAGACATCCACGTCGTTGAAACGGACGGCCGGACAGTTGGCAAAGGTCCCGGGACCCTTGCAGCCTACCTTGTAAAGGCAGTACCCCTTGAGGTGGCCGGAGTCACCGAACTGCTCCACGTAGCGGCCTTCGTCAAAATGGGCGCGGCGCTCGCACTGATCGTGGTTCCTCCTGCCGTAGGCGAAGAGGGGGCGACCCAGTCCGTCCAGCTCGGGGAAACGATTGAAAGTGAGATAGTGAAGGACCGTCCCGAGGAAGGAGATGGGGTTCGGAGGACAGCCCGAGATGTTCACTACAGGCCTGTCATGAACGAGATCCCGCACTCCGACGGCCCCGGTCGGGTTCGGGTACGCGGCCTGGATGCCACCAAAGGTGGCGCAGGTTCCGATGGCGATCACCGCGGCTGACTGGGGCGCGACCTCCTTCAGGATTTCAAGGGCGGTCCTGCCGGCGATCTTGCAATAGACACCTCCGTCCTTGGTGGGGATACCGCCTTCAACGACACAGATGAATTTCCCAGCGTGTTTCGAGACGGTCTCATGGAGGACCTCTTCCGCCTGTTTACCCGCGGCCGCCATGACGGTCTCGTGGTAATCGAGGGAGATGAGATCGAGGATGAGCCGCCCGATGTCAGGATGGGATGCCCGAAGCAGGGACTCGGTGCAACCGGTGCATTCCTGGAAATGGAGCCAGACTACGGGGGGACGGGCAGGAGACGATGCGGCCTCGACCATACGCGGCACCATTGAGTCCGAGAGACCGAGGGCCGCAGCGGCCATGGCGCACCCCTTCAAAAATCCCCTGCGGCTGAGACGAGGATCAAGGCATGACACGCACACATTACGGGACATGGGGACCTCCTTTCAACATACAGCGCGGAAATTCAACAAATCACCTCACCTCTATAAATTCTGCTATAAATTCTGCATTAGGGAACCTTGAAAAATGAGGATTTTCGTTCGAGGGCAAGGCGCGAGAAGGTCAAAAAGCGGAGCATACTCCCTGTATGTGAGCATTTTTGACCGACGAGCAACACAGCCATCGGGCGAAAGGACCATTTTTCAAGATTCCCATTAATTTTTTTTACCGTCAAGGACATGATACAGGCCTTTTAAACATCCTTCCAGGCGTCATTCTTTCTGAATAAATCCCTCAATGAACTCGATGACGGCCGGGACATCAAAACGGCTTATACACCGAATCCCTCCATCCTCCACCGCCACGTCTGATACCATGGCCACCACCCCGGGGACGTTGCCGGACAGGGGCCTTTCCCGAAGCCCCGCCCTCCATACCTCGATCTTGGGGATGTCCGGGCAGTGTTTGAAGCCCTCGGCGATGACGAGATCCACTCCGGGAAAGAGGCGGGCGGCGAGCTCGGGCAGGGGCTCTCCTATGTTTTCCTGCACAAGACGGATGGTGGACGGCCCGACCAGGGCCACGCTCCCGATCCCGTCCTCAAGAAAGAGCCCTGTGTCGGTCCCGGGGGTGTCGGAGGGGGGCATGTCATGCTTCGTGGACTTGATGACGGCGATCCTGTGGCCGCGAGAGCGGAGCTCCTGCGCCACCTCACGGATGAGGGTCGTCTTTCCGCTGTCGTGCCGGCCGACAAAGGCAAGGATCGGGGCCGGCCGCATCCTCCTCCCATTCATGCCCTGCCCACAGTCGAGGCGATCCCGCGTCCCGCAAGCACCGACCCGTACACCATGCCGGTCAGGAGGATGATGGTCGCCCCAGAGGGGGTATCAGCCACATAGCTGAGGGCAAGACCTCCGGACGTGCACAGGGCGGACACGATCATGGCTGCGAGGATCATAGCCGAAAGCCGCCGGGTGAAATGGGACGCCACTCCGGCAGGTAGCGTTAAGAGCGCGATCACCATGACGATCCCTACCACCTGGACGAGAAGGACGACGGTTAAGGCCGTCATGCAAAGGAGAAGGAGGTTGTAAAAGGGGACATGGACCCCCCGGAGTGAAGCGAATTCGTCATCGAAGGAGAAGGCAACAAGCCTTGTGTATGCAAGAAAGGTAACGCCTGCGAGCACGCAGTCGAGCAGGACCATGAGGATGAGATCCCTTGGCGTCACCATGAGGATGTTCCCGAAGAGATAGCTCATGAGGTCTTCACTGTAGCCCCTGGTCATGCTGATGAACAGGATGCCCGTGGCCATCCCGACAGACCATACGGCGCTCAGGACCGTATCCTCCCGTTCCTTTGCAACTTCACGTACGAAGGAGATGACGACGGCCGCAGCAAGGGCGGCGAGTACCGCCCCCACGAGAGGGGTCATCCAGAGGATCCCTTGTTCACGCTGGAGATAGCGCGCAATTCCCATACCGCCCAGGACGCTGTGCGCAATGGCCCCTGCCATGTAGGTGATCCGGTTGACCGTGACGAAACTTCCTACGATTCCGCAGGCAAGGGAGGCGAGAAGGGCCGCGAGAAAGGCGAATTGGAGAAAGGGGAAGGTCAGGAGGTCGCGGATGAGTTCATTCATGGCCGATCGCCATATTCAGCCCCGTCCGCTCCGGCTGTCAAGGGGAGGAGGACGAATTTCCGGATCCGGGCTACGAAAAAAAAGGCCTCAATACAGAGGAAACAGAGAGCACAGAAAAAACCTTATCGCAAAAATTTCAAGTAGTTCGTTGGCGCTTTGTCATTTCGTATTGTTATCTGATGCTATAATAATTTTTTGAACTCGTCATTACCAAGGCCGGCATCCTTCACAATTCCAGCCATCGTAAAGGCATCGACAGGATTCGCTCTCGGAATTGTGATGATACGCTCACCGTTGGTCATGGTGGCTTGCCTTCACGGGCAATCCAGAAGCCCGCTTTCTGAAAAACCTTGACAGCCCGCTGATGATTTACTCCTGCCAATTTAGACATTGGCGACTTCTACGTAGCGAAAATCCTTATCTTTCGTCAACTCCTCCACAGTTTCCAAATATGCCTGTATTGCGTCCTTAATGTTTTCTAATGCCTCTTCTTCTGTCTTGCCTTGAGACCAGCAACCTGGTAAGCCGGGAACCCAAACAGAATAACCCTCATCCGTTTTTTGAAGATTTACCTTGTATTTCATAACACCTTCACACAGCCCGTTTTTTTGAATTTTACCTGAATCCGTGAGATATGCACTCAACCTTACGATTTCACAGAATAAGCCGGCGGCAGGGATATTTGTGGATGGAGACGCCCATGGACGGGCGCCCGTCGGCAAATCCGCCCCCATGGACTGGGGCTATTTGCCGCACGGAACAAATACCCCTGCCGCCGGCTCACGGATTCAGGTTTTAGGTAAACCGGCATCGAAGATCAACATGCCGCTTCGCGGCAAAACCGCTCCCGGACGGAAAGGCCACCATCAAATAATCAAGACACATCTTCGGGCCAGCCCTCCTCCGGCGGCCCCATGCATTCTCGTGCCTCCGCCGTGAAAGGCGATCTCCTGCGCATCACCTACCCTGTGGATATAGAAAAATGGGCTCTTCGTCATTTCGTGTGGAATTTGATCGGTTTCCAGTGCGCAGTTGCATACCGCCTCGTCATTCCGGCGGAGGCCGGAATCCTGTATAGAACGTGAATTATGAAGCCGTGCGTCTATCTTCTGGCCGGCCGCAGAAACGGAACCCTGTATGTGGGTGTCACATCCGATCTCGTAAAGCGCATATGGGAACACAAGAACAATGTGGT
>DIFG01000027.1 GCA_002419025.1 Deltaproteobacteria bacterium UBA5754
TATATGATCAACCGAGACGGAACACTTAGCAAATAACGGAGATCACGGATGAGCAGATTGTTTGAAGAAAGCTCAATTAATACAATGGTCTTGAAGAATAGGTTTGTGCGGGCGGCTACATGGGAAGGATTAGCGACTGAAAAAGGTGAAGCCACCTCTGAACTGATTGAACGGATGGCATCGCTCGCCAAGGGCGGTGTCGGTTTGATTGTATCAAGCCATTCTTATGTCTCACAGGAAGGACAGGGGACGCCTTGGCAACTTGGAGTCTATGATGACAATCTCATTTCAAAACTGGAAACGATGACTTCAGCCGTCCATGAAAACAACGGCAAAATCGTCATGCAACTGGCGCATGCCGGCCTGTATGCCGAAGTGAGGCTGACAGGCCAGGCGGCATTAGCCGTATCTGCCCCTGATGGATTTTCAGAAGGTAACGTAAGAACCATAACACAAGATGATATTCAGCACCTTGTTTCGTCGTATGCCCAAGCGGCAAAAAGAGTCCGGTTGGCTGGCTTTGATGGAATTGAAATCCATTCAGGTCATGGTTATTTGCTGAGCCAGTTTCTCTCCCCTGCCTACAATAAGCGGCAGGATGAATACGGTGGAACAATTGAGAACAGGGCCAGAATACATCTCCAACTTTATCAGGCCATAAGGGAAGTTGTCGGGACAAGTTACCCCATACTGATAAAGATGAATGGTGCGGACTTTATCGAGAACGGTCTGACAAAAGAAGATTCATTGCAGGCCGCCAAACTCTTTGCCGATGCAGGCTTCGATGCCATTGAAGTCAGTGGCGGAATCATCAGAACGGGTAAGCTTTCTCCAAGCAGACCCGGTATTACGACAGAAGATAAAGAAGCCTACTTTCAAGAATATGCAAAATATTTCAAAAGTAATATAAAAACACCGTTGATTCTCGTTGGCGGTTTGCGATCCTTTGCGGTCGCCGACAAGATAGTTTCAGAAGGGATTGCCGATTACATTTCCATGAGCAGACCGCTTATTCGGGAACCTGATTTGATCAACCGTTGGAAAAGCGGTGACCTGCGTAAAGCTGAATGTAAATCCGACAATTTATGCTTTACTCCCGCCTTTGAAGGCCACGGAGTATATTGCGTCACAAGGGAACTGGAAAAGGAAAAAAATTTTGAATAGCATATAACCAGTCGCTTTAGTTGATCGCCAATAGGTGGCGGCAACTGAGCTTTACGTTCGCTCGAAACCGACAAGAAAGGAAATAGCTTATGACTCTCGACCTAGAAGAAATGACCACTGAAGAAAAACTTAAGACAATGGAAATGCTTAGGAATGACCTCTGCCGGAGTGCTCCCGATCTTTCTTCACCTTCCTGGCATGAAGATGTCTTGAAGGAAAGAGAACGGATGATAAGGGATGGCAAAGACAAGTTTGTGGATTGGAATCAGGCCAAGAAAGACATCCGGAATTCGATTCCATGAAGATAAAAAACCTTGAATCGGCGAAGCAAGATTTGAGGGAAGGTTTTCATTTCTACGAATCACAAGAAACGGGCATAGGCAGCTATTTTCTGGAATCCCTATTTTCTGATATTGAGTCGCTTCGGTTGTTTGCGGGAATACATGCCATACATTTTGGGCGGTATCATCGTCTTCTCTCCAAGCGGTTTCCGTTTGCGATCATTATCGTATTGAGGCGAGTGAGGTAAGGGTCTACGCTATTCTGGACTGCCGAAGAGACCCTGCGTGGATAAGAAAACGACTCCAATAGGCGAGCATCCCCGATCATTTCGGCGACGCGCGGAGAGCATCTCCCACTCCGCTACGCTGCGCGGGGGATGCTCTCCTCACAACAGCAGGGCAGCGCTGTTCCGCTGCGATTGAAGCGACGGACACAGATTAAACTCGGAGGAAATCTGTCTTGACAGAGGGGTCCAGTTCAGCATTCCCACGCTGGAGCGTGGGAATGATCAACACCCCTCTACCCCTCTAATCCTTTAATCGTATGGCGAGGCTGAGAACCTCGTTTCCCTCTCGGAACATGAGCCTTTTCTTTACGAGACCCGAGATGAAGGCCTCCAGTTCGTGCTGCCGGCGTCCTTTCGCAAGCCTGGTGACCTTTTCCCAGGGGGTGATGTCCTGGCAGGCGAGGTAGATCTCCCTCGAGAGGCCGGTAAGCCGATGGGTCAGGATCCGGCCGTCAGGAAGGACTTGGCGGATCTCCATGAATTCTTTTCCATCTCGGTACGTGAGGAGTTTTCCCGCGGCCCCCGTTTGTTTCTGGTCCCGTTGCCAGCGCGCGAGTTCCTTCTCGACCTCCTTCCAGAGGGTCTGCTGTTGCCTCCGATCCCCCCGGTATGACAGAATGAAGGGGGCGATCGAGGATGCGAGCTCCATGGGAAAGAGATCGGCGTAAGAGGGATGGGCCGTGAGTTTCGTGACCTTGAATCGGGCTGGGTCCTTTTCAACGGCGCTCCCGGTCCCAAGCCAGAAGGAGACGGCCTTAAGCGGCCGGAAAGGCCGTACGAACCGGAGGACGTCGAGGGTCTCCCGGACCTCGTCTTCCGTGCTCCCTGGAAAGTGGAGGATGAGGTTTCCGGATAGACGTATGCCGTGTTCCTCTGCATGGCGCATGGCGGCTACGTTGTCCATGGCCCGGGTCCCCTTGCCGAGTCTCTTCAAGAGGGAGGTGCTCAGGGCCTCGATCCCCACCTGGACCTCCCGGAGGCCGCCTCGGGCCATCTCTGCCCATTCCTCACGGGTGTACACGGCCCGGAGCTCCGCGAAGAAACGGTAGTCCCGCCCGTGTCCAAGGAGCGCGGAAAAAAGCTGGGGCGCCTCCCTGCGGGGAAGGGCATTGTCCATGAACGCGAAGTCTATCGTCCCGTATCTGCGGGAAAGTGTGTCGATCTCACGGGTCATCCGTTCCACGGATTTCATCCTGTAGCCCGACCACTGGAGGTTGAGATTGCAGAAGGCGCATCGACCCCACCAGCAGCCCCTGGACATCTCCACGGGAAGGACGGGGCGGAATCCCTTTTCGGGCGGAAGCCGGGTCAGATCCTGGAAAAAGTCGTCGAAGTCCGGGCAGGGAAGGGAGTCCATGTCCAGGACCTGGGAGAAGGAGAAAGGGGTCCCATCGCCACCTCGGGCCGACACCCCGGAGGGGTGCGAGAGGCCTTCACCTGCAAGGCGCTGTATGAGGCCGATGAGGGGAAGCTCGCCCTCCCCGTGTATCACGTAGTCGATTTCGGGAAATCTGGAGAGCAGGGAAGGCCCGGTCATACCGGCGCAGCCTGGGCCGCCGATGGCAAGGGGTGTTTCGGGCGATAGTTTCTTGATCCTTCGGGCAAGGTATAGGGCGGCTGTCAGCTGGTTGATGGAGACCGAGATGCCCACAAGCCCATAACTCCGCCACGGGACCGATTCGATGAAGGCATTGAGGACCAGGGCGACCTTTTCCCTGACCGATCGCGGATCCGGGCCCAGGGGCGGAACACCGCCCCTTTTCCTCAAGGAAGTCCTGAAGAGCCTGTCGCAGCGGTCTGACATCTCCGGGAAGAGAATGCCGGCGCAGACCGCTTCCGAAGCCCATCCCGACTGGCTGATGGCATGGTAGTCGCCGAACCCCACGGCCTCCGCCACAAATAGATACGGATGAAAGGCACGGATCGTATGTGATGGGGCGTTTTTGCGGATAAATGCGGCAAGGGCGGCAAGCTGGATGGATGGCCGGTTGAAGAGGGGCCAGGGAGGGGCGATTAGGGCGATCTCCACGGGTGCTCAGCCCTGGAGAAGGTTTTTTTCATCGCGATCAGGGGCGAGAAAGACCCCTGGCGTGCATGGAGGAAAGGGCGTCGGCACGGGTCTCCTCCAGGGAAAACTGTCGCAGGGCCGTTTACGATCGACCCTGCATAGAGAGTAGCCTCTTGATGCGCTCCTGAATGGGGGGGTGGGTGCTGAAGAGGTTTGCAATGCCACCGCCCGAGAGGGGATTGACGATGTACATCTGGGCGGTCGCCGGATTGACGTGCATGGGAAGCTGGTGGTTCCATTCCTCGAGCTTGCGAAGGGCCCCTGCGAGGGCCTCGGGTCTGCCGCAGATCTCGGCGCCGGTGGCATCCGCCTTGTATTCCCTGCCCCGCGATATGGCCATCTGGATGAGCAAGGCAGCGATGGGTGCGACGATCATGGTGACCACGGCCCCGGCAAGCCCGGCGACCCCTCCCCCTTCATCGTCATCCGATCTTCCGAATCCGCCGAACATGAATGCCCACTGGGCCATGTTGGCCAGATAGCTGATGGCCCCGGCCATGGTGGCAGCGATGGAGCTGATGAGTATGTCGCGGTTTCGAATGTGGCCGAGCTCGTGGGCGAGCACCCCCTCGAGTTCCTCCTGAGAGAGAAGACGCATGAGCCCCTGGGTCACGGCGACCGCGGCGTGGTCAGGGTTTCGGCCCGTGGCGAAGGCATTCGGTGTGTCCGTGGGTATGATATAGACACGGGGTTTGGGTATCCCGGCGCTGTGGGCGAGTTTTGCCACCGTGGCATGGAGCTGGGGGGCGTCCTGCTCCGAGACCGGGCGGGCCCCGCTCATGGCAAGGGCCATCTTGTCGCTGAACCAGTATGCGCCGAAGTTCATGACGCCTGCCATGACAAGGGCGATGGTCATTCCATTCCGTCCCCCAAGGGCCTGCCCGACCACGAGGAAAAGGCCGGTGAGGACGGCGAGGAGAAGGGTGGTCTTAAGGGTATTGATCATGGTGTAATCGTGCCTCCTGGGTGTTTATCCGGGGGCTACATCCCTTATGGAATCTCCCCGGATTGGACATAATAATTCTCATTTTTCCATGTTACGGCAAGTGGGGTGGCGTTGGGGACCTGGATGAGACGATAGAAGGAGAGGTCTTTCCCCTCGACGGCAAGGAGGATGACGCGGATCAGGGCGAGGTGTGAGACGGCTGCCACGGATCCTGCCGCGTGCCGGTCAAGGATCTCATGAAAGGAGGCCATGGCCCTCTTTTGGAGATCCGCAAGGGTTTCGGCGCCGGGGAGGGAAAAACCCGCGGGGTCTTTTTTCCAGCTCTCGTAACTCGAATCGGGGTCGCGCTCCAGATCAGACTTCAATCGGCCGTCCCATTGCGGGATGAAGATCTCGGCAAGCCCCGGCTCCTCCTTCACTGGGATCTTGAGGATCGATGCCATGATGGCGGCAGTCTCGCGGGCGCGGGCGACAGGACTTGTATAGATGAGGGAGATCCCGGCCTCCCTCAGGGAATCCGCTGCTTCTCTTGCCTGATTCCGCCCGAGGGCCGTTAGGGGTTCGTTCGTGCGTCCGGCAAAGCGACCGATGCGGTTGGCGAGGGTCTCACCGTGGCGTACGAGATAGATCGTGGTCACGCCTCCCCTCGCATGATGGCCGTTGCCATCTCCACATCCTTTCTGCTTCCGATGAAAAGTGGGACCCGTTCATGGAGTGCGGTCGCCTTGATGTCGAGAATCCTCTTTTCGCCGTCAGTGGCGGCGCCTCCAGCCTGCTCCACTACAAAGGCGAGGGGGGCAGCCTCACAGAGAAGCCGGAGCTTCCCGCGGGGCTTTGCCGGGTCTTTTTTGTCCGCCGGATACATGAAGATCCCCCCTTGAAGGAGGTTTCGGTGGAAATCCGCGACCATTGAGCCGATGTAGCGGGCCTTGTAAGGTTTTTTGCGCTCGTTTTCCGTGGACTTGAAATAGGAGAGGACCTTCTTCGTCCGGTCGTCCCAGTAGAGGGTGTTGGATTCGTTTACCGAATAGTGTTTTCCTAGATCCGGGATGCGAATATTGGGATGGGAGAGGAGGAATTCTCCGACCGAAGGATCGAGGGTGAAACCGTGGACCCCGTTTCCTGTGGTATAGACGAGCATGTTGCTGGATCCGTAGAGGAAATAGCCGGCCGCCACCTGTTCGGATCCGGTCCTCAGAAAATCTTCAGTCGTGACGTATGGCCGATCGCTCGTCTTTCGATGGATGGAGAAGATCGTCCCGATGCTCACGTTCACGTCGATGTTGGAAGACCCGTCCAGGGGGTCGAAGATGAGGATATATGAACCCCTCGGCATGTCTTCGGGAACCTCGATGATGTCCGCGTTCTCCTCGGAGGACATAGCGCAGAGCATCCCTGAGCGCTGCATCCGGTAGATGAGGACGCGGTTGGAGAACTCGTCGAGTTTTCGGACCTGCTCACCCTGGACGTTCACTTCTCCTGTGAGGCCGAGGATGTCCACGAGGCCCGCCTTGTTCACCTCGCGGGCGATGATCTTTGCCGCGAAGATGAGTTCGCTCATGAGCCGGGTGAACTGGCCGGTGGCAGCGGGTGTCTGTTTCTGGTGGATGAGGATGTGTTCAGTGACCGTGATTCCTATGCCTTCCATGGGGCGACTCCTTTTGATAGGGTGGAAGTGAAAATGTTATATTTTTTAGGTAACTAATTTTTATTTTTTATCAAATTACCGAGGAGTTGGGAAGTTGCAGGGGCAGAAACCCCATCTTTTTGCCTGTGCTGGCCATTTCACTCAACCAGGATCTGCCTGTGAGGACTCTCCATCTTCCTGACAAGGCCGTTTCCATTCCCGTGGGGCTTAAGGAGGCAGGAAAAGACCGTCTTCATGCCTTTCTCGCCTCTGCGGATGCGGCCCGTGTACCCGTTTCCTCCCTGCCTCTCGATTGTCTTGAGCGCGTTTTTGCCGTGAGTGATTTCGTGGCCCAGGCGGCCATTCGGGATCCAGCCGTCTTTTGCGGACTCTTTGCCCACGGATACATGGATCGAACCATGGCTGAGGTCGAGTATGGCCAGATCCTCCTGGACGCCCTGACGGATGTGAGCGGAGAGGATTCCCTTATGCAGGCGCTCAGGCGGTTCCGACGCCGTGAGATGGTTCGGATCGCCTGGAGGGATCTGACAGGCCTGAGCACCCTTTCAGAGACTATGGGTGATCTCTCTGGACTTGCCCGCTCTGTTCTCGATGTGGCCGTTTCCCGTCTCCATGGCGAACTCGTGACACGGTTCGGGGTCCCTTGTGACCCTGACGGTTCGCCCCTGTCCCTCGTGGTCTTCGGCATGGGAAAGCTCGGGGCTGGAGAGCTCAATTTCTCTTCTGACATCGATCTTGTCTTCGCCTATCCAGAGCAGGGGGAAACCAGGGGCGGGGAGGAGGCCGTTTCGCACCACGAGTTCTTCGACTGTCTCGTCCGGCGTCTTGTTCGGATCATGGGCGCGGCCACCGAGGAAGGTTTTGTCTTCAGGGTGGATACCAGGCTGCGGCCTTTTGGGGATGGAGGGCCCCTCGTCACGAGTTTCGACGGTCTTCTCGACTATTACGAGATCCACGGCCGGGAGTGGGAACGCTATGCGTGGGTCAAGGCCGGGGTCGCGGCCGGGGACAGGGCAGCGGGAGAGAGATTTCTCGAGGATATGCGTCCTTTCATATATAGACGGTATCTGGATTTCGGGGCGTTTGACGCCATTCGGGACATGAAGGGCATGATCGCCCAGGAGGCCCGAAAAAGGGGTCTCCTGGATAACATCAAGCTCGGATCCGGCGGTATACGGGAGATCGAGTTCCTGTGCCAGACGTTTCAGCTCATCCACGGGGGACGGGATCCGGGCCTGAGGGTCCGGGCCGTCCTCCATGTGCTTCCTGCCCTGGCGGATCGGGGGCTTCTGTCCGGAAAGGATGCAAGCGGACTTGCCGAGGCCTATGTCTTTCTCCGGATGGCGGAAAACCGCCTTCAGGAATACGCGGATCAGCAGACCCAGGAACTTCCCGCAGATGACTCCGGGCGCCTGCGCCTGGCCTTTTCCCTCGGCTACGAGGGATGGGAGGATTTCCATCGGGATCTTCAAAGACACCGTCGCCATGTGAGCGAGTGCTTCGAGCGCCTCATTCTTCGGGAGAGGTGCGAGACCGTTCGCGGGTCCCAAAAGGGGGCATTCGTAGATCTCTGGCATCATGTCATGGAAGGAGAGGAGGCGGAGGTGGAACTCGCCAGCGCGGGTTTTGAGGACCCGGCCCGCGCCCTTCGCATCATCAGGGACCTTTGGGGCTCCTCGGCTGTCCGGGCCTCAAGCGCCATTGCCCGCCAAAGGCTCGATCGACTCATGCCCGCCCTCCTTATTGCAGTTGCAGGCACGGAGAGGCCGACGGATGTCCTCCTCCGAATGGCCCGGATCGTCGAGGTCATCGCCCGCAGGAGCGTCTATGTCTCGCTCCTTGTTGAGAATCAGGAGGTCCTCTCCCGGCTCGTCTCACTCTGCGCTCAAAGTCCCTGGATCGCCACACAGATCGCCCGCTTTCCCATTCTCCTCGATGAACTCATTGCCCCCGAATTCCTCTTCGTGCCCCTATCCCGCGAGGCCCTTGAAAAGGAGCTGGCTCTCCGCCTCGGGGCCGTTTCACCTGAGGACGAGGAATTGGTAATGGATGAATTTCGCCGTTTCCGACTGGGAAACGTCCTGCGGGTGGCAATCGCGGACATCACTGGAGCCATTCCACTCATGCGGGTGAGCGATCACCTGACGGACATTGCCGAGGTGGTGCTTTCCGCGGCATGCGACCTTGCATGGGGTTATCTCGTCCACCGCCACGGCCGGCCCCCGGCCTGCTTACCGGTTGGAGGCCAGGAAGGCAGGGGTTTTCTCGTTGTCGCGTACGGAAAGTTCGGAGGGATCGAACTCGGTTACGGCTCGGACCTCGATCTCGTCTTCATACATGCGGGTGAACCAGGGACACGGACGTCAGGCCCAAGACCTCTCGAAATCCCCCTTTTCTATGCCCGCCTCGGCCAGCGGATCCTTCACATCCTCACGACGAGGACATCCATCGGGATCCTCTATCCTGTGGATATGCGCCTTAGGCCGAGCGGTGAGGCAGGGCTCCTCGTCTCCCGGATGGATGCCTTCGCGGACTATCAGCGCAAGGACGCCTGGACATGGGAACATCAGGCCCTCGTAAGGGCCCGTCCGGTCGCCGGGGATGAACGCCTCGCGGAGAAATTTTCGGGGTTGCGACAAGAGATCCTCACCCGGCCCAGGGATCGGTCGGCCCTCAGGGAGGAGGTGCGGGGCATGAGGGCCAGGATGGCGACAGGGAGAAAAAAGACGCCCACTGGCCTTTTTGATCTCAAGCACGATCCAGGAGGGATAGTGGACATTGAGTTCCTCGTCCAGTTTCTCGTGCTCTCCGAGGCGAACCGTTTTCCCACCCTTGCCCGCTGGACGGACAACGTCCGCATCCTCGACGAGGCGGCTGAGGCCGACGTGATTCCCTGCGAAAAGGCCCTTTTTCTCAGGGATTCCTATCTCGCCCTTAGAAGCGGAGTCCATCGTTCCGACCTCCGGGAAGAGCCGTCGCTTGTGCCCGAAGGGGAGTACGCGGATCTCCGACAAGGGGTGAGAAGGATCTGGCGGGAGATCCTTGGGGATGGATGAGGAGGCCTTGTGGAAGATTTCAGGGCAGCTCGGGCCTTTTGAGCGGGTCCAGATTTTGAGATTTTTGCAACGGGATCAGAGATGATGGTCTCGTAAAAAGTCAAAAATTCCAATTTGGCGTCATTCCGGCGAAGGCCGGAATCCAGTGTTTTCATTATGTTCTGAATGCCGGATCAAGTCCGGCATGACGAATTCGGCACTTTTTACGACGCCATCAGAGATGGAGGATGTGATAGACGATAACCCCGCAATAAACGGCGATGAGGGAGGGTAGGGCGATCCTGGCGAGGGGCCGATGGGGAAAGAGTGCAAAAACGGAGACTCCCGCTGCGGTCATGAAGGTCTTCAGCCAGAAGGCCTCCATGTATCTGCCTGCGTGAAACAGGGGGGCAAGCACGGGGTTCATCTCCTTTGCCCCAAGCGAGAGATGGTGACAGGTGAGGAAGAAGTCAAGGAACGAGGCGACGAATATGAGGAAAATGGCGGCGCGTGTTCGGCTGTCTGGGCGCGGGATAACATTCAGTGAGATTTGGCTCTTCGTCATTTCGTGTGGAATTTGATCGGTTTCCAGTGCGCAGTTGCATACCGCCTCGTCATTCCGGCGGAGGCCGGAATCCTGTATAGAACGTGAATTATGAAGCCGTGCGTCTATCTTCTGGCCGGCCGCAGAAACGGAACCCTGTATGTGGGTGTCACATCCGATCTCGTAAAGCGCATATGGGAACACAAGAACAATGTGGT
>DIFG01000028.1 GCA_002419025.1 Deltaproteobacteria bacterium UBA5754
ACAAAATGACGAAGAACCAATTTTTGACGCATTTCATGCTGTGGATTTATTTAACTATTGGTTCCTCTACGTTTCTGGATTTGGAGTTTAATGGACTCCAATCCGCTCGAAATGTCGAGGATCCATATATTTTTTGATTAACTAGCTGCTACCCACCCACCATCCACGAATAAGGTTTGACCTGTAACGAAGTCTGATGCTTCACTGGAAAGATATATTACTGCTCCGATTAAGTCCTCAGGTGTGGCAAGCCTCCCCATTGGGATACGAGATAGAATTTTTTCAAGCATTGGCCCTTGCAATGTTGCTTGGCGGCTTGGGGTGTTTACTGCCGTTGGCGCAAGAGCATTAACCCGAATGCCATGAGGGGCCCATTCCATGGCAAGGGCTTCTGTCAGATGGTTTATCCCTGCTTTGATTCCGCCATAGACAGATCGACCTGGCACAATGCTTTTGCTGAATGTGGAGCTGAGATTAATGATTTTTCCATATCCCCGTCTACGCATGATCGAACCGACTGCCTGACAGCAAAAGAACAGACCTTTAAAACCGGTATCAACCATTGTGTCCCAATCATTTTCGGACACATCCCATGCGGGCTTGGTGACGGCATAGCCTGCATTGTTTATTAGGATGTCAACCTTGCCTGTTTTTGCTTCTATAAATTCCTTTAATTTCTGGATATCCGAAACCTTTTGAATGTCAATGACGCACATTTCGACCTTACAGCCATTTTTCTCAGCGATTTCTTTAACTTCCAACAATTTTTTCTGCCGTCTGCCGCAAATAATGATTTCAGCACCAGCCTCAGCTAATCCAATTGCTATATCGCGACCGATGCCCTCACTTGCACCAGTAATCACGGCGACCTTATTGGTAAGGCGAAATTTTTTGTAATAATCTTGCACAATAATTCTCCATTAGTAATTATTTGTAGTGTAAATTTTGTGTGTGAAATTGGGAAAGAAATGGGGAAAGGCGCTTTTCCATTAAATGCGGGTTTGAGCAGAACATCCACATCTTCGCCAGGCAATCCGCATTTCCGCGTCTTTTTTGGTGGGCCCGACCGTCCCCCCCGAGCCTTGCGCGATCTGCTCCATTCCCATGTCTCCGCCGTGCCGTCCGGCGGCGAGATTTTCTGGGCGACCTATTATTTCCGCGATGAAGCACTGGCCGATGCGCTTGTTCAGGCCAAGAAACGGGGGGTTGCGGTCAGGCTGACCCTGGAAGCGAATCCGCGCAGCAACCATGTCAACCTCCCCGTACTCGAAATGCTGCAACGTGCCGGCAATCTGGCCCGCGATTGCAGGCCGCTCAGGCATTCCTGTCCTGACAATCTTCACCGGGAAAAGCCCCGACTGCACCTAAAGCTCTATTACTTCAGTCATCCTGAACCCCACGTGCTTACCGGCACGTTCAATCCCTCTGGTAATCAGCCCGAAGATCCGCGAATCCTGGAAGAAATCGGCGACCAGGACCGAGGGCACAATCACCTGGTGGAAATTACCGATAGCCGCCTAGTCATCCCCCTGCGCGATCATCTCCGCCTTTTACATGGCATCCCGCACGGTCCCTGGGAACGTCTGCTGCCGTGCAACAACAGGGTGCTGACCGCGGGAGATACGAGCATTTACCTTTTCCCCCGGCTCCGTCGCGATGTCCTCCGCCGGAGGCTCCTTGCACTGCCGGGGGGGACGATTCTGCGCATGGCGATTTCCCATCTGAACGACACTGAGATGGGAAAAACCCTGCTCACCCTCAAAAATCGCGGGATTGGCATCGAAATCCTTGCCCATGATACAGAGCGGCGGGTTCCGCAATGGGTCGAGAATCTGTTGGATGCGCACCTGCTCTTCCGCCGCTACCGCCATCCCCAAGGATTCCCCATGCATAACAAGTTCATCCTGATCGATACCCATGGGACCCGGGAAGTCATCTTCGGCAGTATGAATTTTTCGAAAAGATCGCTGCATGCAAATCACGAACTTTTAGTGGTTTCATCCAGCCATTTTCTCTATGATGCCTTCGAGACCCGGTGGAAGCAGATGCTTGACGAAACAGAGGCGATGTCTTCATGCTAATCCATGAAAAAACCAGCGACAATGCCGCTGAAAATCCCTGCGATCATAAACGGCTTAACATAGTGATGGTCGACTCCCACGGTTCCGTCGAGCGCGGCGGAGCCGTGCAGTGCGCATCCCTTGCGCGAGCCCTTGCCCGGCGCGGACACCGCCTCACCTGTATCTTTGACGGAGAGCCGGATCAACCGATGCATGGGATGTGGTTCCAGAGCCTGCGAAGCGCCGGGGTCCGGACGCGGCGCCTTGGACTGCAAAGCCTTGCCGGTATGCTGCAACTTAGGCGGCTGATGGCTGAAGAGCGCCCTGATGTTCTCCATACGCACAAAAACCGGGCTTTGTTTTGTGCCTACTTCGCAACCTTGGGTATGCGCCGCCCTGTGTGGGCGGCAAATCGAGGTACCGTCTATCCGTTGTCGCAAAGCCGTCTGGCTTATTTTATCCACCGCCGCCATGTTGCCCGTATATTCGCTGTAGCATATGCCGTTCGGGATGCTTTGGTGGCCGATGGCATCGCCGGGGAAAAAGTTGAAGTCGTGTACGGAAGTTTCGACCCTGATCGTTTCCGCCCGGGGGTTTCCGGGGCCGGGATGCGTCGTGCCTGGAAACTTCCCGAGGTGGTCCCGGTTGTCGGCCTGATCGGCTCCCTGAATACCCCCAAGAAGGGCCAGCCGATACTCCTGGAGGCAGCGGCTCGCCTCAAGGACCGATACCCCGAACTGCGTTTTGTGCTGGTGGGCGAGGGGGATTCCAGTGCGCTGCAAGCCATGGCATCCTCTCTGGGGGTGTCCGACCGGGTGGTTTTTGCGGGCTTTACGGAAGATGTTCCCGCGGCGCTGGCCGCAATCGACATTGTCGTCTGCGCATCACTGCGCGGCGAGGGGTTGACCGGCGCGTTGCGCGAGGCGCTTGCCATGGCTCGTCCGGTAATCTCGAGTGATGTGGCCGGCAATCGGGAACTGGTGATCCATAACAGCACGGGCCTGCTGGTTCCGCCCGGAGATCCGGCGGCACTGGCCGACGCGATAGACAGGATGCTCCGGGACGCTGAACTGGCACGGTCCTGCGCCGCAAGAGGCCGCGAACTGGTGCTCGAGCTATGTACGGAAGAGAAGCGGGCGGCCCGTGTTGAAGAAATATATTTCGAACTTCTTTCAGCATTTTCTGTGAAAAGTTGAACCTGAATCCATGGGCCTACAGTACCCCGGCCGTCGGCCTATGGATTCAGGAACTACGTCATCAAACTTGCGATCTGCATAATTTGGGATAATGGACTTCTGCGTCGTTCGCCTGTAAAAAGGGAGGTGCGCCGTTTGGCGTGTATCCCATATTGAGGAGATCCACATGGAAGAACGCAGGAAGGCACCGCCCAGGAAGGACAAGCCTGATCCCGAACGTATGGCCGCACTCCGTTCTCTCCCCCTGGAGGTCAAGGAAAGGATCACAGGGGAGGAGGCCCAGGCCTTCCTCTACAAAGAGGAGCTCCCCGAGACCCTCATCGAGAAGCTCAAGGATTACATCGAGGACATGCCAACTGCATGATGTCCTGCATTACCTCCGTCGTGCCCGGCACCTCCCCTGAAAAGGCCGTTTTTTTCGACATGGACGGCGTCCTACTTGACAGCATGCCCTGCCATGTCCAGGCATGGCAGGAGGCAATGGGGGAATTCGGCTGCGCTGTGGACGAGGAGGTCCTCTACCTTCACGAGGGGGCGATCGAGCCCGAGACGGCGATAAGGATCTTTCAGGATCACGGGTTCTACATGGACGAGGCCCGTTTCGCCGCGATACTTGCCCGCCAGATGGCCATTTTTCAGGAGAGGTTCCGCCCCCACGTCCAGCCCTATCCCGAGGTCCCGGGGATCATCGCCCGGCTCAGGGAAGAGGGCTGGACCATGGCCCTCGTGACGAGTTCCCATGGCGCCATCCTTGACCAGATTTTGCCCCACGAGATTCGGGATGCCCTGAACCACATCGTTACCGGGGACCGCGTTTCCCGCCGCAAACCCCATCCCGATCCCTATATCGCCGCCCTTCATGCCATCGGGTCCGATGCGGCCTCTTCCCTTGTGGTGGAAAACGCCCCAGCGGGGATCGCCGCGGCCAAGGCCGCTGGTCTCCACTGCATTGCACTCGCGACCACGCTCGCACCCGAACGACTCTCCGCGGCGGATGCTGTGCTCACGTCTCACCGGGAGCTCCTTGCATATCTTTCCTCCTGGGATGCCGGCCGTGTGGGGATGGCCCCATCACATGGGCCAGGCCGGGATCTTGAGGATGCGCAGGTCAGGGTTTGGGCCGAGGGCGGGGAAGACCGCTTCCATGACCTCTACGGGTCTGGGCAAGGGTGTGACGGCACGGGAGAGGGATAGGGCCACGAAGCATGCGGGAGGAGCAGTCCCTTTCTGAACCTCCCGGATCCATGAGAGGACCTTGGTTGCCTGTGTGATCGACCCCTCTTGGATGACCTCCATGCGCGTGACCGCTTGGCCCAGGTCGGCTGTCCGTTCCCGTCCTTTTCTCCGAATGGCCAGTTTTCCATTACCTGAAGACCGGAATACGCCAATGGCCTTTCGTGCCTCCGATGGCCCGATTCCTGAAAGACAGACAATGGTTGTGATCTCCGGTGCGGCATTGAGGCCGCCTCCCGCACCGGAGGATATACCCGAAACGATTCGGAGTCCTTGGGGGAGTTGGCTGTTCATGGCATCCATCACCCGCTCTGCTCTCCAGTCTTCCTCAAGGAGGATTTCCATTTCTTCACAGAGGCTTTCGGTTCCGAGGGGGATGGGCTGGCCGAAGGAGAACCGGGGCAGTGGGTGGTGTCCGAGACTGAAGAGCACCGGCAGCCCGGCCCTGCGGGCAGCCCGGTGGAAGGCATGCATGACCTCGAGGTGCCCGAGGAGGCGGGCAGGCCCGAGTTTCTCAAAAACGAAGCGGAGACGATGGCGTCCGGCCGGTGGTCGGGCCTCCCTGTGGGGCATGGGGCCCAGGTCGCATTCGGTGTGCGTGACCGGTCGGATTAGACGAAAATCGCAGACCCCGCAGCCCTGGCAGGCCCCATGCCGGCAGTCGGCTGTGGGGAGCTCCCTGAAGGCATTCTCCCGTTCCGCGAGGAGGAATGCCTTTGTGATGCGAGTGTCGATATGATCCCAGGGGAGGGGGGCATCCACCAGGCGGGCTTCCAGGATGGCGTCGAGATCCAGACCCATTTCTTCTGCGGCCTTTCGGTAGAGATCCGGCCGGAAATGGTCGCTCCAGGCGTCGAGGCGGGCTCCAAGCCTCCAGGCCCTTTCCACAATGGAAGCAAGCCGCCGGTCACCCCGTGAGAAGACCCCTTCGAGGAAGCTCAGCTCCGGGTCGTGCCACTTGAATTTTATCGCCCGCTCCCGAATGGCGGAACGGATGAGTTCAAATCGTTCCCTTGCTTCAAGGACGGTGATCTGTCTCTCCCACTGAAACGGGGTGTGGGGCTTGGGGACAAAGGTCCCTACGCTCACCGTGACGGTTTTCCCGCGATCGCCGGTCTTGAGGACCTTTCGGGCGAGTTCTGCGATGGCAAGGCAATCTTCCCGGGTCTCGGTGGGTAGTCCGATCATGAAATAGAGCTTGATCCCGGGCCAGCCGAGTCTGAAGACCCGCTCAGAGGTCGCGAGGAGATCCTCCTCCGTGATCCCCTTGTTGATGACCTTCCTCAGTCGTTCGCTTCCGGCCTCAGGGGCGAGGGTGAACCCGGTCTTTCTCACCTTGCCGACCAGGTCCATGATCTCGGGGGTGAGGGTCCCCACCCGGAGGGACGGGAGGGATACGGAGACCCGATCTTCTTGGTGACGGGCCATGACCTGAGCGAGGACGGGTTCGATGCAGCGGTAGTCTCCGGTGCTCAGGGACAGAAATGACGCCTCTTCGAAGCCGCTTGCCCGGAGACCTTGCTCCATGAGGTCGAGGACCAGTCCAGGGGGGCGTTCCCGAACGGGCCGGTAGAAGATTCCGGCCTGGCAGAATCGGCACCCACGGGTGCATCCGCGGGCGATCTCCACGCCGAGCCGGTCGTGGACAATGGGGGCGAATGGGACGAGGGGCCGGTTTGGAAACGGGACCTTGGCAAGGTCGGAGACGATGCGGCGCCTGACCGGCCCGGCGTCCGGCTCCAGGGGGGCCATTTCCTGAAGGGACCCATCCGGCCCGTAACGCGCATCTGAAAATTCCGGGACGTAGATCCCTTCGATCCGGGAAAGGGCATGGAGGAGTTCGCGCCTCGGGACCCCTTCTGCGCGTCCGTCCCTGACGGCCTCGGCGATCTCGACAATGGCCTCTTCTCCGTCCCCGATGAGGATGGCGTCGAAGAACGGGGCGACCGGTTCGGGATTGGAGGCCGAGCTTCCGCCGCCGATGATGAGGGGGAGGGCGGGGTCCCGCCGGTCCCTGGCCCGGAGCGGAACTCCGGCAAGATCGAGGATCGTGAGTATATTCGATGAACTCAGCTCGTAGGGCAGGGTGACGGCGAGGATGTCGAATTGTCCAAGTGGACGTCCGCTCTCCAGACCCCAGATCGGAATGGCCTTTTGTCGAAGGACATCCTCCAGGTCAGGAGCGGGGCAGTAGGCCCGGTCCGCCATGGCCCAGGGGAGATCGTTCAGGATATGATAGAGTATGTGGAGACCCAGGTGGGACATCCCGATCTCGTACAGATCGGGAAAGATGAGGCAGACCTTTAGGTCTGCATCCTGCCATGCCTTTCTCCGGGCGTTCGTCTCGGTCCCGAGATAACGGGACGGCCTTTTCGCGCGGGCCAGCACGGATAGGATAGCGGATTTATCGGGTGTGTCTAACATGGAGCCAGGCTTATACCTCTTTTCCGCTTCGTGGAGAACAGCTAAGGTAGAATTGAACAGGGGTGATTGTGCTGAAAGTTTTTGAAAAATAAACCTGAATCCGTGAGATATGCATCCAACTTTGCGATTTTTCAGAATAAGCCGACGTGCGGGATGTTTGTTCCATGCGGCAATTAGCCCTGGTCCATGGGGGGCGGATTTGCCGACGGCGCCCTATCTGCCGACAGGCAGGCCGTACTTGGGCGCCTCACTCCACAAACATCCTCTACGTCGGCCCACGGATTCAAGATAAAATATATAATAGTTCTGCTGCAAATATCCCAGCCGCCGGCTTATCCGGTTGAATCGCAATGTGGCAGTACAGGATATATGTCTCACGGGTTCAGGATGGGGATCGGAACTAGTCCTTCTATCTCACAATGCAGGCCGAAAGGAATCTCGTGCCATGTCCCAGCAAGATATTGACCACAGCATTCAGGAATTTTTCTCCGAGCATCCTACATTTCTTTCCGTTCCCAAAGAGGATCTGGACGACCTCGTTTTATGGATCAAGGAGGTATGTCTCTACACGGGCCTGCAGAGAATTATCGAAGAGGTGGATGCAATCATGGGAATCGATCCCACCCTCGACGAAAAGGCCATTCTCGAGAAGGCGGCCGACAGAATCATAGAATCCCTCGGGGCGGACGGCGCGTCCATACGGATGATAGATCCCGTCTCCCAAAGCATGGTCTTTCGAGGGTCCTGCAAAATCCCGCCCTCGGAGCTCATCCCCTATATTCCCATTGAGGATTCCGTGTCCGGACAAGTGGTGCGAGAAAACCGGGCCATAACGGTCTCGAGCCTTGCCTCTGACGAGCGTTTCAAGAACCGGGATATCATCCTGAAACAGGGCTTCCATTCCCTGCTTGCGGTCCCTTTGCGCATCCCAAGGCTTCTTCTTCCCAGGGGAGAGGAGGTTGTGGGTTCCATCCAGATCTTTTTTCGGGAAGACAACAAGCGGTTTGCCCCGTTTCATGTCCTCCACGCCGATCTTCTTGCAAGGCGTCTGAGTTTCGTCCTGGCCAAGCGGAGAATACTCATCCTCGAGAGGATCAATGCCTGCAAGGAGCGGATAGCTAGCGCCATATTTGAAAAACTGAGCAACAAAGAGGGGATCAAGCTCAAGAATCTCTTCGTATCCCTCGTTCCCATGCTCGAAGAATATCTTCACATCAAAAGCTGGTCCCTTTTCTCCATCTCAAAGGACCTTCAGTTCATCCGCCTCGAGGCCGCTTATCCCATTGACGCCACCTATCACAAGATCGGCTATACATATACGGTTGGCAACCATCCCTATTTTCGAATCGTCTTAACAGGGGGTGAACCTTACGGCGACATGCCCTTCCACCGTATAGATCCCGCCTATCTCCTCATCAAGGATCCCCTGAGAAGTGAACTCGTGACACCGGGAATCCGCGAATTTGCCGAGAAAGCGGGCATTCATTCCATTCTAGTCGTGCCCTTGAAAGTGGCCGGTATCCCCCGCTACCTGATGGTCTTCGCTGCTACCGAACAGAAGGAATCCTTTTCCCTGGAGGAGATCGAGCTTCTCACCTTTTTGGGCAAGGAGATCATGAAGGCAAGCCGGCTCGAATTTTTGGACGATCTTCTCCATGATTTCAAGAACCCCGCCATCGCCATTGCCGGATTTGCCTCACGGGCGAAAAAGGTCCTGCAGTCGGAGAATCTCGAGGACGTACGAAAGAAGCTCAACGACTACTTGGATATCATCATCAGGGAGACAGGCCGGCTCCAGGATCTTGCCATCACCTTCGGGGCCGAGGGCAGGGAAGAACTCCTCGACTTGGCAGCCATTGCACGGGAACGCTTTATGATGAACGAGATGGCGATCCAGGCCTCTGGAAAATCCTTCATACAGTTGCCTTATCCGGAGTGCCAGGACCCGCTTACCGTTTATTGCCCCCGATTCGCCCTTGAACGCGTCATCGATAACCTTTTGAGCAATGCCACGAAGGCGGTTCCCGAGACAGGCGGGATCATCGCCATGAAATGTTATCGGGAAGGAAACATGGCCTGTCTATCCCTTCGGAACACCGGTGAGATCCCGGCGGACAAGATCGAGGAGGTGAGGGCAGGGAACGTGAAGGGTCGGGGCTTAAACATCATCTACCGCTTCGTCCAGGCAAACCACGGCAAGGTGGACATCCACTGCGGAGAAAATGAGACGGTCTTTGTGATCAAACTCCCGCTCTCCGCTGGAGAAGGCCGCCAGGGCTGAAGCCTCGATATCGTGTTCCACAGAATTACAACAATGGCAGCATCGAGGTCCTAAACGGCATCTCCATGTCGTCAATGTAAAAGCAAGATGTAGAGCCGAAGAAAACAGCCTCGCTCAGAAACCGGTAAACAGCATTCTCCCCATCAGCATCGCTGCGGACCTCCAGGAAATCAAAATGGCATTTTCCGCGCCGATACGAAAAATCCACCGATTTCCGGTTCTCAATAAGACATGACACAGAAAACGTTGCCGGGCAGGCTTCTGTCGGGTTGAAGACATCCGCCTGCCGCAAGGCGTGGACCCTATCTCACACCGAGAATCCATCCCTCGACCCGGGCGACAGGGTATTCGCCGGGCAGGAGGCGGGGTCTGAGGAACGCGCCGAGGCTGCCGTCCATATCCACCTGCCGCAGCCAGGCAGCGGCCACGTAGGCGTCGTGCTGGTCGGGTGTGCGACTTTCTCGTGGGTAGTTCCTGCTCCACAGCGACGGGTAGATCTCCACCAGTACCGATTTCCCTGCAGGGATCTCCCAGCCATCGAAGGGCCAGAAGTGAATCCGGTCTCTCATCTGATTGCGCAGATACCGCAGCCATGGCAGCCCGGCATGGGTCGATTTGGCCACTGAACCAGGAACGTCGAAGTGAAAGACCGATTTGGCCCCGGCCCGCTCCTCAGTGATACGTCGCCAGCGGGCGCTCCCTGAACGGGCCTGTCCATCGCCCAGCAAACCGTCCCGGATAAAATCAACATATGTGTGTTCGGCGTCGGTCGGCCAATGTTTTTGAAAATCGTCAAGGAATATCGGCCAGTCCGGCTTCAGCCAATGGACCTCGAAGTATCGCAGCGGAAAGGAAAAACCGTGGTCGATGCCGACGATGGTGGGGACATCCATGGAAAGCCGTTCAATCAGCCACTTGGCAAGCCCGCGCCGGGTCCAGTACTTGCGCGGACCGGGTGGGGGCTTGACCTCTACCGGCATTGACTCGCGGTTGGCCTCGTAGACACGAAGCCCCTTAAGGCTGGAATCCGGGGTTTCAGCTCCGGAGTAGTCGATGCCAATATGGCGGTTGAACCTTGGTTGGATGCGTTCCGGTATCTTGACAATCACCATGACCATGAGCCTCGTTTGTTTATCGGCGTGGATAAAACGCAATCCAGTCGAACACAGAGTTCCCCTCATCCATTTCCTAAATAAATTCTAAATATCACGAAATTGTAATTTAATCGTCATCGTCTTGTAACAAAGGCATTTTAAAATTCATATCGAGAAAAAAGAAAGGGCGGCCAGCATAAACTGGAGGGCATGCTGTCAGCCTGATCCAGGTCTTGCAGGTGATACGTGATCTCTCTGAGATGTCTTTGTCATTGAATTGATCAGATAAGCCGGAGGAAATCCCTTGGGATGGTCTCAGGACGTCGTAGAGAAAGGGGGTGGTTGGGCGTTTCGGGTATTTGTTTTGGGTTTCGCAGGCAGGAAATTTTGAGCATTCAATCGGTCAACAGGCGGAAAAGTGATTTCAAAGCCATTGGTAATGACAAACTTCAGGTTCTTCGTCATTTTGTGTGGAAATTGGGCTCCTCGACGTTTTGTGTGGATTGGAGCTATACAGGACTTCACTGGATTCCGGCCTCCGCCGGAATGACGAGGCGGTATGCAACTGCGCACTGGAAA
>DIFG01000032.1 GCA_002419025.1 Deltaproteobacteria bacterium UBA5754
CGAAATGACGAAGAGCCGAAAAAATTTGAGATATGATACCGTTCAAAAAGCCCGAAATGTAAGGCCGATCAAATCCTTTCCTTGGAAATGAGGCGTGCTTGGCCGTACGCCGCAAGGTCGAAGGATAGAGCTCAACGCAACAGATCGGATTTTTTCAGCGGTATCAGACGATAGCTTTCACAAAGAGACACAACCTTATACTATATTGAGTGAAAAAGCTATGATCTGATCCCTGAAAAAATCCGATTCTCTCGGCGTTGCTTCAATTTTCCAGTTCATGCGGCGTATGCTGTAGAGGCGAATCATAATTCCGAATTTTGCGCTTCGCATGTCGATCCAAACTATTTTTGTTTTATATCATCTAATTATGATTAAATGAGAGCATGTCTGTTTTCCATTATCTTATCATGAAATGAGGAAGCATCATGGATTTTGCCCCCTTGTTCTCGCCTGAGAGTCTTGCCGTTATCGGTGTCTCGCTTTCGAATGAAACACACCCGGCAAACGTCATATACGCCAAGAGCCATTTTCGTTCGCGGGTCAGGACCTATGCAGTGAACCCCAAGGGTGGGACCCTTCTCGAAGAACGCGTCTTCAAAAGCGTGGGAGAGATACCTGAAAAGATCGATCTTGCCGTAGTCGCGGTCCGGGCCGAATACGTCCCGGGTGTCATCGAGGAGTGTATCGCAGCCAAGGCCGGTGGCGCTGTGGTGATTTCAGGGGGGTTCGCCGAGGCGGGTAGGCAGGACCTGGAAGAGCAGCTCGGCGTCCTTTCCAGAAATGCGGATTTTCCCATCATCGGTCCCAACTGCCTCGGCATTTTCATCCCCTCCCACCTCGACACCCTTTTCCTGCCGGGTGAAAGGATCATCCAGCCGGAGATTGGGGACGTGGCCTTTGTGAGTCAGAGCGGCGGTGTCCTCGTGGACCAGATGCTCAGGTTCTCCCAGGAGGGGATCGGGCTCTCGGTTGGTGTGAGCGTCGGGAACAAGGCCGTTGTGGGAGAGATCGATCTGCTCGCCCATTTTTCAAAGGATTCTGCGACCCGTGTGATTGCCTTTTATATCGAAGGCTTTACCAGAGGGCAGGGGAGGGCGTTTGTTCAGGCTGCGCAAAAGTGTCCGAAACCGGTGGTGGTTCTGAAGGCGGGGAAAAGTCCTGGAGGACAAAAGGCCGTTTCCAGCCATACGGCCTCCCTTGCAGGCGATTACGCCGTTTTTCGGGCCGTCTGTGCACAGCATGGGATCCTGGAGGCACAGGACGAGGAGGAACTCGTCTCTTTCTGCGAGTCCTTGAGCCGGGGCAGGATGGGCATCGGGGGACGAATCGGCATCGTTACCGGAAGTGGAGGTCACGGGGCCATGTGCGTGGATCTCTGTGCGAGATATGGGCTTGGCGTTCCCGCGTTTTCCGAAGAAACCCAAAAGGCCCTTCGTGAGAGGCTCTCACCCGGAATCCGAGCGATCGCATCCCTTGCGAACCCATGTGATCTCACGGGAAGCGCCGTGGACGACGATTTCGTGGAGGCGGTCTCTTATCTGGAATCGGATCCGACGATAGACTGCGTGCTTGTCCTCCTCCTTCCGTATCTGCCTGGTACGACCATGGATCTCGGGGCAAGGCTGAGCAGGATCCGCCAGAGGGACGGAAAGGCCCTTGTGGCCTATGTCCCCCATGTGGAGAAGTACAGGATGCTCATCGAGGGCTTCGAACTCAACGATATCCCCGTGTCCCGGTCCATAGAGGGGACCGTGCAGATGGCTGACGCCTTGAGGAGGTGCGAAATATGCCGGACGAAGAGATAGAGATAAAAAAGATCATCGAAAGATCTCGGGAAACGGGCTGGGTGCTCGAGCCGGACGCAAAGCGTGTGATGGCCCTCTCGGGGATGGATGTCCCACAGGGACTTTTTACCGCCGATCCGGACGAGGCCTTGCGGTTCGCCCGAAAGATTGGCTACCCCGTGGTTGCCAAGGTGGTTTCTCCTCGCATCGTCCACAAGTCCGAAGCAGGGGGTGTGGCCACCGGGATTCGGGACGACAAGACCTTGGCCGCGGTCTTCGAACGTTTTCGCAGCCTCGATGGGTACATGGGGGTCCTCGTGGAGGAGAGTGTCTCAGGGCTGGAGCTCATCGTCGGAGGAAAAGTGGATGAACAATTCGGCCCGGTCGTGCTCGTAGGCATGGGTGGAGTCGGGGTGGAGATCTATCGGGATACCGCCATCAGGATGGCGCCCATCGAAGCTAAGGACGTGGAGGGCATGCTCAGGGAGCTGACGGCCTCGCGCCTCCTCGACGGCTATCGGGGAGGACGCCCGGTGAACCGGGATGCCCTGGTCCGGACGGTCGTCAAATTTTCCTGCCTCCTCATGGAGATTGAAGGGAATATGGAGTCCGCGGACCTAAACCCGGTCATGTGTAACCCTGAAAGATGCGTCGTGGCCGACGCGAGGATCATGCTGGCACAAAAGTGAGGCTCTTCGTCATTTGTGTGGAATTTGATCGGTTTCC
>DIFG01000094.1:0-2451 GCA_002419025.1 Deltaproteobacteria bacterium UBA5754
AGTTTTTACGAGACCATCAATCTTGGTTGATACGGCACCTAACGCGATGGAACCTGCAAAACAGGACAGGTACTTATATTCATGGGAAAGCTCACGGAGCTGCTAAAAAAGGCCGAGAGGGAGACGCCGGCGCATGACGGGGGCGAGCCGCCCCCGGTCTCATCCGAAGCTGATTCCAGGTACGGAGAGGAAAGGGCTGTAATGCACGACCTCAGCCCGTTCTCCGACCGGACATGCGAGACGGCGCAGGGCGAGCTCATCCGTCAAGGGCCCATCAGCCCCAAGCTGGTCGTCTTTCACGATCCTGAATCCCTTGCCGCAGAGCATTTCAAGGCCTTGCGGGCGCAGATCCTCTATCCGAGGGACGGCGGAGAGCGGAAGGTCATCCTGATTACCTCGGCCATGGAGAAGGAGGGCAAGACCCTTGTCGCATGCAACCTCGCGGTCAGTATCGCACAGGGCGTGGACCCCTATTGTCTCCTCATCGATGCCGACCTGAGACGGCCCTCCGTGCATGAGATGCTCGGCCTGGAACCGAGGCAGGGGTTATCCGAGTATCTCCAGGACGGCGGATCCGTGGCCCCCTATCTCTTCAAGTCCTCGCTCGCCAAGCTCACGGTCCTGCCGGCTGGTCGCCCACCCCGAAATCCTGCCGAGCTCATGACCTCGGAGAGGATGTTCCATCTCATCCAGGAGGTAAGGAGGAGATACGAGGACCGGCACGTCATCATCGATTCCCCGCCCATAAACCTGGCTGTCGAGACCATCACACTCGCCCAGCAGGCGGATGCCGTCATCATGGTGGTGAGATACGGAAGCTCCAACCGGGATCTGGTGGAGGAGGCCATCGAGAAGATCGGCAGGGAAAAGGTCCTCGGGATCGTCTTCAACGGCTTTGATGTGCCGCCCCGCCGCTACTCCTACTATGGGAAACCCTCTCGATATTCTTTGAAGCATACGCCTTAGAGAGGAACAGGCCGACCTCCATATCACATGATCAGATTTTTCGGCAAGGTCTATCCCATTCGGAAGCTCCTTTTTTTCTTTGGAGAAGGCCTTTTCCTTTTTTGCTCGATGATCGTTGTCAGCTCCCTTCTTTCCCCCGAGGAGGTACCGTCCGTTTTTGATCCTGCCTTTCTTGTGCGCGTCCTTTTTATCGATTTCGTCTGTCTCCTCTCCCTGTATTATTTCGACCTCTATACCTTTCGCATGGGGTTGGCCAATTCCGACATGTTTCTCCGCTTGTCACAGGCCCTTGGGTGTGCGTCCATCCTCCTCGGTGCCTTGTTTTTTCTCTTTCCTGTGCTCCTGCCCGGACGGTGGGTGTTCCTCTCCGGTCTTGGCCTCTTTTTCGGCCTGAGCATCTTCTGGCGTCTGCTCTATGGCTTCATCATCAAGAAAGGCCTCTTGGCCCGGCCCGTGCTCATCCTCGGTTCAGGGAAATTCCTCCATGACATCCTCGAAGCGGTGCGAAAAAATCGCGATTGCGGTTTCAGTGTAGCGGGCCTGGTTCTGGAAAACCTGGAAAGCGAGGTCCCTTCTGGCCATCCCGTGAGTTTCGGTTTCTCCGGCCTCCGCCACAAGGTGCTGGAGGCAGGGGCAGAATGCATCATCGTGGCCATGGATGAGATGCGAGGGAGGCTGCCGGTGCGCGAGCTTCTCGACTGCAAGGTTCACGGCATCGAGGTCCTGGATGGCGAGACCTTTTTCGAGGAGATGACCGGTCGCATCCTCGTGGACAAGATCAACCCGAGCTGGATCATCTTTCGTGAGGGGTTTGATCAGTCACCCTTCAGGTTGGCGGTAAAGAGGCTTGTCGGGGTCATGTTCGCTGTTGTCGGTTTTGTTGTCTTCGGCCCCGTCCTCCTCATCACACCCTTCCTCATCCGTCTGGACTCACCAGGGCCGATCCTTTTCCGGCAGACACGGGTGGGGAAGAACGGACGGCCCTTCACCCTCGTGAAGTTTCGTTCCATGAGGACGGATGCGGAAAAGGACGGGGCGAAGTGGGCGAAAAAGGACGACGACAGGGTGACACGTGTCGGCAGGTTCATTCGAAAAACGAGGATCGACGAGCTCCCCCAGATGTGGAACGTGCTGGCCGGTCACATGGGTTTTGTCGGCCCCCGCCCGGAGCGGCCCGAGTTCGTGGATGCCCTTGCTGCGGAGATCCCTTATTATGATCAGCGTCACGCCGTGCCGCCGGGCATCACCGGGTGGGCCCAGATCAATTACCCCTACGGGGCCTCTGTGGAGGACGCGAAAAAAAAGCTTGAATACGACTTGTATTATGTCAAGCACATGTCTGTCGTCTTCGATCTTTATATCATCCTCAAGACCATCAAGACGATCCTCTTTCGGGAGGGGTCCCGCTAAAAGTTCACCCCAAATTATTATGGCATCGTAAAAAGTCGAAGAATCCAATCTGGTGTCATTCCGGCGGAGGCCGGA
>DIFG01000094.1:2472-2772 GCA_002419025.1 Deltaproteobacteria bacterium UBA5754
CTGGGACTTTTTATGAGACCATCAATTATGGGAACCTTTAGGGATGTGTGAGGTGCATGGATATGTGTGGAATCGTTGGATATGTCGGTTATCGCGAGGCCCTTCCCATCCTTCTCGACGGCCTGGGCCGCCTCGAGTACCGGGGCTATGATTCTGCCGGGGTTGCATGGATCCAGGACGGCGCCCTCCGTCGGCTCCGGTGCGAAGGAAAGCTCCAGAGGCTCAAGGAGATCGTGGGGGCTGCTGCCGGGATCACATCCTCGGTTGGGCTCGGGCACACGCGCTGGGCCACGCACGGCG
>DIFG01000094.1:2808-4005 GCA_002419025.1 Deltaproteobacteria bacterium UBA5754
TCGTCCACAACGGGATCATCGAGAATTACTTCACCCTTCGAGAGGAACTGAAGGCGGAGGGACATATATTCAGGTCCGAGACCGATACCGAGGTCCTCGCCCATCTTATTGAAAAATACCTCGCGGGCGACATCATCCTCGCGGTGAAGTCGGCCCTCCAGGAGGCAAGGGGGGCCTATGCCATCGGTGTCCTCTGGAAAGGCGCTCCTGATACCGTGGTCGCCGTCCGAAAACAGAGCCCTCTCGTCCTTGGCATCGGAGAAAACGGCGAACAGTTCATGGCCTCTGACATACCTGCCCTCCTGCCCCACACGAGAAATCTCATCTTCATGGAGGACGGGGATCTCGCGATTCTTCGGCCGGGCGGTATAGAGATGCGCTCGCTGGCAGGCGGAGGACCCGTCGCCCGGCCCGTCCACACCGTCACCTGGGATGCGTCCATGGCCGAAAAGGCGGGCTTCAGACACTTCATGCTCAAGGAGATCTATGAGCAGCCCCAGGCGGTGATGAATACTGCCAGGGGCCGCGTCGTGCCCGAGATCGGGGATGTGGTCCTTCCGGAGATCAGGCTCTCTCCCGATGAGGTCAGGGACATCAAAAGGGTGACGTTTCTTGCGTGCGGCACCTCCTGGCATGCGGGTCTGGTGGCCCGGTACTGGTTCGAAAAATGGGCGAGGATCCCCGTGGACGTGGATTTCGCATCCGAATTCCGTTACCGTTCCCTTGTCCTCGATTCATCGGTACTTACGGTCCCTATCTCGCAATCCGGGGAGACCGCCGACACCATCGCTGGTCTTCGAATGGCCCGTGATCTGGGTTCTCCGGTCGTATCCATCTGCAACGTGGTGGGGAGCACCATCACGCGGGAATCCTGCGGGACGATCTATACCCACGCCGGGCCAGAGATAGGAGTTGCCTCCACCAAGGCCTTTACGAGCCAGCTCGCCGCCCTCTTCCTCCTTGCCCTCTGGTTCGCCCAGGAAAGGGGGACCTTCTCCCGGGAGGAACGATCCGCCAAGATAGATGCCTTTCTTAAGATCCCGGCTGTTCTCGAGGCCGAGATCCCGAGATGGCACGAGGGGGCTGTCGAGCTTGCAGATGTCTATTATTCCTATAAGGATTTTCTCTATCTCGGAAGGGATCTCCAGTACCCCATCGCCCTCGAGGGGGCACTCAAGCTCAAGGAGATCTCGTACA
>DIFG01000094.1:4015-4330 GCA_002419025.1 Deltaproteobacteria bacterium UBA5754
TGAAGCACGGCCCCATCGCCCTCATAGACCGGTACATGCCCGTGGTCGCTGTTGTGCCCCGTGACCACGTGTATGAAAAGATGGTGAGCAACGTGGAAGAGGTCCGTTCCCGCCGGGGTGTGGTCATCGCCTATGGAGAGGAGGGTGACGAGGGCCTTGGGCGCATCGCCCGCCACGTGGTCACCGTCCCGAGGCCCCAGGACCCTGATCTCAACCCCTTTCTCTATGCCGTTCCTCTTCAGCTCCTCGCCTACGAGATGGCCGTGGCCCGGGGGTGCGACGTGGATCAGCCGAGAAATCTCGCTAAGAGTGTCA
>DIFG01000048.1 GCA_002419025.1 Deltaproteobacteria bacterium UBA5754
GCCTGGCACCACATTGTTCTTGTGTTCCCATATGCGCTTTACGAGATCGGATGTGACACCCACATACAGGGTTTTGTTTCTGCGGCCGGCCAGAAGATAGACGCACGGCTTCATAATTCACGTTCTATACTGGATTCCGGCCTCCGCCGGAATGACGAGGCGGTATGCAACTGCGCACTGGAAACGGATCAAATTCCACACGAAATGACGAAGAGCCGATCTTTTTCAGAACGATTTTACATATATGTCTGCATGATCCTTCTTCTGCCTCTTTGCGCCTGTGCGGATGGCCTTTCCCCCGCATCTCGCACACTTGTTACGTTTCACGAGCCTTTTACCGTGCTTGCGGGCAATCCTGAGAGATACCTGGGCGCTGTGGTGCTTGCTGGCGGACGGATTATCGAGACCATTTCTTCTTCCAGCCTCTCCGAGATCCTCGTCCTTCAGATCCCCCTCGAAAAAGGGGATGTGCCAGCGGATCCGGACCGCTCCGAAGGGAGGTTCATTGTTCGATCAAGGGGCTTCCTCGACCCCGAGGTCTACCCGCCTGGAACCCGTCTGACCGTGGTCGGCAGGGTCATGGGGGGCGAATACCGGGAAATCGGCGGCTATTCCTATCTCTACCCCATACTCGATCCCATTGAGATCAAGACATGGCAGGCGCACATGGACGATTTTTCCAATGTCTTTTTCAGTTTCGGAATAGGAACGACCTTTTGATCCACATGGGGTTTAGGTGAAGGCATGAAATGCAGATCCTTGATGCCGCTGAAAAAAACCGATCTACTTCGTATATGGCGTCCTTCCATGGACATCGTTCCCATGTCTCAAAGGTTTTTTCATTGTGATCAGCCCTTCGCTCCTGTTTGCATCCTCCTTCTTCTTGCTTCCATCACTGGGTGTGCTCCTGTTGCCCTCAGGGAGGCCCGGTCACGGGGCGCGGAGCCCGTCCCATTTGAACTCCTCCTTTATCAAACAGCCGAATTCACGGGCCGTGCCGTTATTGTGGGAGGCTTTGTGGCTGTGACACGGAATACCGAAAAGGGAAGCGAGCTGGTGGTCATCCAGTCGCCCCTTGATTCCCGTCTCGAGCCCAAAGGGAAGGACCGTTCCCTCGGACGGTTTCTTGTCGTCACCGAGCGATTTCTCGATCCTGAGGTCTATGCCAAGGACCGGCGGGTGACCGTGTCTGGCTCCGTTTCGGGGATACGTCACGAATCCGTTGGCGGCGCCCCTTACGCCTATCCAGTCATCCTGGCCGAGATGATATATCTCTGGCCCGAGGCGGATGTATCCGCCTCTCCGTATTATCCCTATCGTCCTTGCCCCTCCTGGTGGTACGATCCCTGGTATCCGTGGTATCCATATCCGTATCGGCCGCGACCCTGGTGCTGGTGACATGGCGGAGGAGATCGTCCAGCCTGCCCCTGTCATAGAGGTGAAAGGGCTCACGAAGAGGTTCGGAGATAGGGTCGCGGTGGATTCCCTCGATTTTTCCCTGTATCACGGGGAATGCATGGGTCTCCTCGGGCCAAACGGAGCGGGTAAAACCACAACCATCGCCATCCTCCTCGGCCTTGTCCAGAAGAGCGCTGGGCAGGTGCGCATCTTTGGACAGGGTTATCCCAGTGACCTTTGGAAGGTGAAAAAAAGGATAGGGGTCGCCCCCCAGATGGACAACCTGGATCCGGATCTGACGGTCATCGAGAACCTTCTCACATATGCGTCCTATTTCGATATAAGTAGAAGAACCGCCCGGGTCCGGGCCGAGGAGCTCCTCGAATTCTTCGCCCTTTCCCTTAGACAATCCGAAGTGATCCAGAACCTCTCGGGGGGCATGCGTCGGCGTCTTCTCATCGCGCGCGCCCTCATCAATTCCCCGGACCTGCTCATCCTCGACGAGCCGACCATCGGCCTCGATCCCCAGGCCCGGCACCTCATCTGGGAAAGGATCACCACCCTCAAGGGGCAGGGGACGACCATCCTTCTCACGAGCCATTACATGGAGGAGGTGGAGCGGCTTGCGGGGCGGGTCATGGTCATGGAATCAGGAAGGCGGGTGGCCGAGGGGGATCCGCAGGAACTCGTCCACCAGAGGATCGGTCAGGAGGTGTACGAGGTGATGAGCGTCGAAGACGAACTCACTCACCTCGCCGCCATCCTCGACTCATGCTCTGCCGACTACGAACGTCTCTCCGACCGGATACTCATCTATGTCCGCAGGCCTTGTCCTGAGCTCGAGGCCCTCGCCCTATCCCATTCATACGTAATGAAACGGCCGACTAATCTTGAAGATCTTTTCCTGCGACTGACGGGAAGAACCCTGCGGGAGGACCGATGAGCCCCCTTTTTGCCAAGGTCTGGATGAGAAACTGCCGGGTCTGGCGCAAATACATGACCGCAAGCCTTATCGGAAACCTGGGACAGCCTCTTCTTTTTTTGGGTGCCATGGGATTCGGGCTCAGGGGTGAGATCACGGATATCGGGGGGCTGACCTATCTTCAGTTCATCGCCCCCGGACTCGTGACCTCGGCCGTCATGTACAGCGCGGCCTTCGAGACCACGTACGGGTCCTATACCCGGCTTTCCACCCAGCGGACCTTCGAGGCCATCCTCATGACCCTTCTCACTCCCCGCGATCTTGCCCTAGGTGAGATCACCTGGGGGGCCACCAAGGGCATCATCTCGGGACTCGTCATGTTCGCCGTCTTTCCCCTTTTTGGAATCATGCCGGCTGCGACGTCTGTTTTCCTCTTTCCGGTCCTATTCCTTGAAGGAATGGCCTTTGCCTCCCTCGGCCTCATGATGACCTCACTTGCGAGAAACTACGAGTTCTTCAACTATTTCACATCCCTTTTCATCACGCCCCTGTTTCTCTTTTCCGGCATATTTTTTCCATTGGAAAACCTAACACCCTGGATCCAGAGTGTCATGAAGACACTCCCACTCGCGCACGTCGTCGAGACCTCGCGTGTCCTCTGCTACGGAGGATCCATGGGGGATGTCCTCTTCGGAGTGACCGTGACGGCCTTCCACGCTGCAGCGTTCACGTGGATCGCCACCCTCCTCCTCCGTCGCAGGCTTATCACGTGAATCAGCCCACCGATCCGAGACGGAAATTCCGCATCACTGGTCTCTGTGACCTTGAAAGGTTCGCCCGATGCCTTGCCGTCGTCCTCAAACCCGGAGATGTCCTTCTTCTCTCCGGAGATCTGGGGGCGGGCAAGACCACGCTCACGAAAAAGATCGCACGCGAGCTCGGCGTGGACGAGAACGAGGTATCGAGTCCCTCCTTCACCCTTGTCAATATCTACGAAGAGGGGCGCATTCCCCTGGTCCACGCTGATCTATACCGCCTCGGTCCCGGGGCCGATCTCTCCGAGATCGGGATAGTGGACGCCATCGGAGAAGAGGCCATCCTCATCGTGGAATGGGCCGAATACGGACAAGGGGCCTTTGGCGCCGAGGCACTCGAAATCCTTCTCGAATGGGTGGACGAGGAGCGCAGGGATCTCACCCTGAGGCCCATGGGTGCTACCTGGGAGGCGAGGGTCCCTTCTCTCGCGCCATGTATGGGGTCTGAAGGAGCGCCTGGCCACTCGCCATCCATATTGAGAAAAAAATGGCCTGGAGTTTGATGCCCCTTGGGTTGCACTGTCCGGTGGACCCCATTCCTCCGTTCCTTGGAGAGGCACCAAAGCCCGTGGATGGTACACTTTTCTTTCCCAGTGGTCATCTGCGACAGGTCTAAAATCAAAACCCACGGCTGTGAGGAAGCCCCGGGCCTGTACACGCCAATCGTCTGGGGCGTCAAGTACTTGCTCATGCATGCCTCATGAAGGAACCGTGTTCCCCCTTGTTTTCCCGGTAGACCACAGTAAGACCATTACGTCTTGCGTAGGTTTCGATCTCGTTTGTGAGGGCCCGGACATAAGGGCAGTCCCAGACCGCAAGGAGCTTGTTTCGCCGAACAAACCTTCCGCCGTCTTGTTCGACGACCACGGAAAATACCTGGGGGAGTCTGCAAACACGGGGACGGGCCGAATAGATCCGGCACCGGCATGTCTCCTCAAGCAAGGGACAGCGTGTGCCAACGGGAAGGATGAGACTTGGGCCGTCCGACCAGCGGTAGATCCCCGGATCCCCTTCGTAAAATGGACGGCCTGAGAAGAAGAGGGGAGGTTCATCCCCGGAGGTGAGAGTCCGGCTCTTCGGGGTGTCAATGACCGGCAGGGGAAATATGGCGCATTCTTCCCCGGTAAGGGGGATCTCGAAAAAGAGCTTGCGTGATCCTGGAGACGGCCCGGTGCAGCAGAGGGCGCACCCGCACGGCGCACAGAGAAGGGAGTTTGCGCGCTCGAGTTCCCTTTCGAGCGCTTGCTGATGGATGAGGGCGAGGGCCGCCTCCATGGGGTCTAGAATGTCTCCTGTTTCGGAGAGGATCACCGGAAGTCCGACGCCAGGTCTTCCCGTCTTTATCTCCGAGAGACGTTGGATGCAGTCGAGGTGGTCCAGGAGGGTCTTCGTCGGGTCCTGATAGGTGACGCCGTCGATATCAAGGGGTGAAGGAAGCTCCTGTGCCAGGCCCTCAAGGGAATCGAAGGGGCCGGTGAGAAAGAGGAGGGCCGAGAGGCGGAGGAGGGGCCAGGCCGGGTTTTGAAGGGTCCTGAGCCCTTCTTTCCACGATGGGTGGGAGAGAACGGCCTCGGGCGCGCACTCAGGCCTCACATGGACCTGCCGATAAGGCGCCTGCAAGAAGGTCGAGGGCCTCCCGGACGAGGGCCTCCACGGTAAGTCCGATGCCTTCCCGAAGGATCTCCTGGCTTCCGTGTTCGATGAATCGGTCCGGGAGGCCGAGGCGCCGGAGTCTAACGTTGTCCATGGATACATCAAGGAGGCATTCGGCGACCGCGGATCCGAAACCTCCGGCACGGGCGTTTTCCTCGATGGTGATGATGCGTCCGGTCCTCTGGGCCGATTCGATGACGAGATCGGTATCGAGGGGCTTGAGGAATCGTGCGTTCACGACCCTGGCCGAGACCCCTGACTCAGCGAGCCTTTTTCCGGCCTGAATAGCCGTTTGGACGTGGTTTCCTATGGCGAGGATGGCGATGTCGTCTCCGTCCTGAAGGATTTCGCCCTTTCCCATTGGGATTTCCATGGGTCTCCAGTCCATCTGGACGCCTACCCCCTCCCCCCTGGGGTAGCGGATGGCTATGGGACCGGGTTGGTTGAGCGCAGTGTAAAGCATGTGCTGAAGCTCGTTTTCGTCCTTCGGGGTCATGATGGCGAGGTTGGGGATGGCCCGGAGGTAGGAGAGGTCAAAGGCCCCATGGTGGGTAGGGCCGTCGTCTCCCACGAGACCGCCCCGGTCGATGGCAAAGACCACGGGAAGGGACGTGAGGCAGACGTCGTGGATGATCTGGTCGTAGGCCCGCTGGAGAAATGTGGAATAGATAGCCACAACAGGCCTCATGCCCTCGATGGCAAGCCCTGCCGCAAAGGTAACGGCGTGCTGTTCCGCGATCCCCACGTCAAAGAAACGGTCCGGATAGGCCTTGGCAAAGGCATCGAGGCCGGTCCCGGAGGGCATGGCAGCAGTGATGGCCACGATGCGAGGATCCTTTTCAGCCATTCGGACAAGGGACTCGCCAAAGACCTTCGTATAGCTCGGTGGTGCGGGCACGGGCGGAGGGATGGTTTCCCCGGTCGAGATCTCGAAGGGGCCGACCCCGTGGAAACGCTCCGGCTGGTTTTCGGCTGGCGGGTATCCCTTGCCCTTTTTCGTGATGACGTGGACAAGGACAGGGCCTGGGATGTTCCGGACGTTTTGAAAGGTCTCTATGAGGGTCTCGATATGGTGGCCGGGAAGGGGCCCCACGTATTCGAACTGGAGGGCCTCAAAGAGCATCCCAGGCGTAAGCAGACTCTTCAGGGAATCCTCGCTCCGTTTGAGCACGGCCCAGATCTGTTCCCCGGTCCCGGACTTCTTGAGAAAGGATTCCATCTCCCGTTTGACCCGGGTGGCGAGCCGGCTCGTAAGGGTGCGGCTTAGAAAGGACGAAAGGGCCCCCACGTTCGGAGAGATGGACATCTCGTTGTCGTTCAGGACGACGATAAGGTCCTTTCTGAGGTGGCCGGCGTTGTTCAATGCCTCAAAGGCGAGCCCGGCAGTCATGGAGCCGTCTCCGATGACGGCAAGGATCCTGCCATTTTTCTCCAGAAGGGAATGGGCGGTCGCCATGCCGAGAGCCGCGGAGATGGATGTACTCGAATGCCCCGTGTCAAGGGCGTCGTGCGGGCTTTCGGACCGTTTGGGAAATCCGCTTATGCCGCCATGCCTACGGAGGGTGGAGAACCGGTCAAGTCGGCCCGTAAGGAGTTTGTGGGCGTAGGCCTGGTGGCCCACATCCCAGATAATTCTGTCCGTGGGGGACTCGAAGACCGCGTGCAGGGCGATGGTGAGTTCCACGACCCCGAGGTTCGGGGCGAGATGTCCCCCGTTTGTGGAGACGGTCTCGATGATCCTTTTTCTGAGCTCGTAGGCAAGCTGGCAGAGGTCCCGGATTTTGAGGGTCTTCAGGTCCTCTGGACCGTTAATAGACTTGAGGATGGAAGGGTTAGGCATGGCGCTGCTATCTGTCCCGTTTCCCGACGTATTGGGCAATGGCCCTCAGGGGATCACCCTCGGGGCCGAAACCGGAGAGGGCCTCTCCGGCCCGGGAGAGCAGGTCATCCGCCCGCCTTTTGGCCTCCTCTATCCCGAAAAGGGCGGGGTAGGCGGCCTTTTTACGCCGGGCATCCGCTCCGGTCTTTTTCCCGAGAAGTGCCGGATCTCCGGTCACGTCCAGGATGTCGTCCATGATCTGGAACGCAAGCCCGAGATTCGTTCCATATTCTCCAAGAGACGAGATCTCCTTTCGGCTCCCGCCTCCGAGCATAGCGCCCGTCTCAACGGACGCGGCGATAAGGGCGCCGGTCTTTTTCCTGTGGATCAGGTCCAGGGTCCCTGCGGTGATCTCCTTTCCCTCGGCAAGGATGTCAGCGGTCTGTCCGCCGACCATGCCTGAAACCCCGGCGGCGCGGGCGAGGACCTGGATTGCCTCGAGGACGGTTTCCGGCGGGGGGGCTGACGGGCCACTAGTCCGGGTCATGAGTTCGAAGGCGAGGGTGAGTAGCCCGTCCCCTGCGAGGATGGCGATCGCCTCCCCGAATGCCTTGTGGCAGGTGGGACGGCCCCGGCGGAGATCGTCGTCATCCATGGCGGGCAGATCATCATGAATGAGGGAATAGGTATGAATGCACTCGAGGGCGCAGGCAAAGGGAACGAGTGGTTCGATTCCGCCTCCCACAGCCTCGGCCCCGGCAAGGAAAAGGAGGGGACGGAGGCGCTTTCCCCCGGCCTTGATGCTGTAGCGCATGGCCTCAAAGACCGGGGCGTCGTCCGGTCCGTCCGGACGGGGAAGGAGCCGATCAATGGCCTCTTCCATAAGGCTTCGGCGCCTTGAGATATAACCGGCGAGATCGAATACAAAGGCGTCAGACATCACCTTCCCATTCGGTGACTGATGGTGCTCCGGACTCGTTCTTTGTCAGGAGCTGGATCCTCTTTTCCGCCTGGTCGAGGTAACTGGAGCAAAGGCGGGAGAGCCTGATCCCCTCCTCGAAGACTTCGATGGCCTCCTCGAGCGGAAGATCCTCCCCCTCCAGCCTCTGGACGATCTTCTCAAGTTCCTTGAGCATATCCTCGAAACGTCTGTCTGTAGTCTCTTCGGCCATGGTGTCGCGGCGCATCTGTGTCCTGTCAGTTATAAGCTATCAGTCATCAGTTTTTCAGCAAAATCAGAAAACTGATAGCGTCGTAAAAAGTGCCAAACTCGTCATGCCGAACCTGATCCGGCATCCTGAACATATTGAAAACACTGGATTCTGGTCTCCGCCGGAATGACGCCAAATTGGNNTTCGAGTTTTTACGAGACCATCAAAAAGCTGATAGCTGATGGTTTTTTTCTTGAGGGAACCTTGAATCCGTACTCCTTGCATGGTACCTCACAGCGGATGAAAGTGCGAGATATCCAGCGAAAGACCGAATCATTCCGAAGGCCGAACCTGGGACTCCTCACGGGCGTGTCCTTCCCCCTCATCGATCTCTGGCTCTCCACCTGCAGGCCCCGCGTGGTGCACGAGGAACGATTCACCGCCCTTCATAAAAGGGGGGAGGCAGCCGTCATCGCCCTTTGGCATGCCGCCTTCGTATATACACTCTATCACTTTCGGAAATGCCCTGCGGCCATCATGGTGAGCGGGAGCGGAGACGGAAGCTTGGTCGCCAGCTACATCGAGAGACACGGTCAGATGCCTGTCCTCGGATCCCGATTCAAGGGTGGGGCCAAGGCGGTGGTGGAACTGGCATCGGCAGTGCGGGACAGGGGGCTCCATGTGGGGATTGTGGCCGACGGATCCCGAGGACCGGCCCGTGTCGCCCAGAAAGGCGCTGTGGTGATCGCCCGCGAGACGAACGCCCCCATACTGCCGATCGGCATGTCCGCCCGCCCGTGTAAACGGCTTGGGAGCTGGGACAGGACCATCCTTCCTCTTCCCTTTGCCCGTGTCATTATGGTATACGAAGAACCCATTATGGTCCCAAAGGACTCCCGGGGAACCCGCATCGAGGAATATCAAAGGCTTCTCGAGACCCGCCTGAATGCGGCAACCGTCGAGGCCGACCGCCTTCTTGACCACTAACCACGGATCGAATCTCTCAAACCCGTGAATCTTCAAACCCTCCATTGCGCCTTTTCCTGGAACGGAAACTGGCTCGACATCCTGATAGGCGTTATCATTGCGGTCGCCTTCGTCCGTGGCCTTTGGACAGGGTTCAGCAGATCCGTCTCGGCCCTCGTCGGGCTCGTGGCCGGATTCTGTGTGGCCATACGTCTTTTCGGCCCCCTTTCGGAGAGGCTCCTTTTCATCCTGTCCAATGAGATGTGGGCCCGCATCTCTGCCTTTGTCCTTGTCTTTCTCTTTGTATATATAGGGTTTTTCCTCGTGGGCATCGTCCTTCAGGGTTTTTTTCGTTTGATCCGCCTCGGCTGGCTGGATCGTATCGCCGGTGCCGGGATGGGGATCGCCAAGGGTCTTGTAATGGTAGGGGTGCTTCTTTTCGTTCTCACCCTCTTTCTCCCTCCCAAAAGCGATCTTCTCACGGGTTCTGTCCTGTATCCAAGGCTGGTGGCTGTGGCGCGGGGCCTGAGCGCCTTGGTTCCCGTGGAGATCCGCGGTCAATTCCTCTGGAAGTGGAGAAATCTCGTCCCCGGCGACAGGCCCCATGAACGCCGGGAGGTCAGGGTAAAAGGAGAAGGGTCGTGCAGGAGCTTGACAGGGTAAGATATCTCATTGAGACACGGGATCGCTTGATCGGGCTTTTCGGCATGGTCGTCGAGGAGGTGGCGCCTGGTTCGTCCAGGGTCTCCATGAGCGTCCATGAAGGCCTTCTCAACACCGCTGCCCTTTGCCATGGGGGGGCCATCTTTTCCCTGGCTGACGTGGCCTTCGCCCTTGCGTGCAACAGCCACGGCACCAAGGCCCTTGCCCTCGAGTCCTCCATCAACTTCATAAGGCCGGTCTCGGCTGGGGAGACCATAACGGCCGCGGCCTCCGAGATCTCCTGTGGAAAGACCACCGGGCTTTACACGGTCCTCGTCACGAACAACGACGGGAGACCGGTCGCCTACATGAAGGCGACGGCATACCGGTTTCCGGAACGTCTTCCTGACTAGGCCATGGGAATCACCATCGCCCTTGCGGGCAACCCCAACGCCGGAAAAACCACCCTCTTCAACCACCTGACAGGCGCCCGCCAGCATGTGGGCAACTGGCCGGGCGTCACCGTGGAGAAAAAGGAGGGGTTTCGGGAGCACAAGGGAGAGCATTTGAGGATCGTGGATCTCCCAGGCATCTATTCGCTAACGGCCTATTCGGTGGAGGAGGTCGTAGCCCGGGACTTCATCCTCGATGAGCGCCCTGACGTGGTGATCGACGTCCTCGATGCCTCGAACCTGGAGCGCAATCTCTATCTGGCGACCCAGCTCATCGAGCTCAACATCCGCCTCGTCTTTGCCATGAACATGGTGGACGTAGCCCGCAGCCGGGGAATGGTTACGGATTATGAACACCTTGCCCGGCTCCTCGGCGTACCCATAGTCCAGACCGTGGGCACCCGCGGAGAAGGCCTGGAGGACCTCCTCGACACGGCTGTCACCGTAGCCGCTGATAAAGATCCGGTCTCGAGGCACATCCATGTCCATTACGGGCCAGAACTCGAGGAGGAGATAGCCAAGATCCGGGAGGTCATTCGAAGGGATCCGGAACTCACGGCCAGGTACTATCCCCGCTGGACCGCCCTCAAGCTCCTTGAAAATGATCCCCTCGTGAAAAAGGCCGTGGCTGCATCCCCGGCGTCCGCTGAAATCCTGGCCCAGGTGGAGGAAAGCCGGGGACACCTTGCCCGAATCTTCGATGACGATCCGGAGACTTTAATTGCCGAGGCCCGTTACGGGTTTATCTCCGGCGCCCTCAAGGAGACCATGAGGCTATCCGCCGCAGCCAAGAAGACCCTGAGCGACCGAATCGACCAGGTCCTCACGAACCGGGCCTTCGGCTTTCCCATCCTCTTCCTTTTTCTCTATCTCCTCTTTCATGGGACATTCACCCTCGGCGCCTATCCCATGGAATGGATCGAGTCTGGCGTGGGGCTTATCGGGGATCTTGCCGACCGGTTTCTGCCGCCCGGGGATCTGAGGGACCTGATCGTGGACGGCGTCATCGGGGGCGTGGGCGGGGTGGTCGTCTTTCTCCCAAATATCGTCCTTCTCTTTCTTGGTATCAGCATCTTCGAGGACACAGGCTATATGGCACGGGCCGCCTTCATCATGGACAGGGTCATGCACTCCATGGGGCTGCACGGAAAATCCTTCATCCCGCTTCTCATGGGTTTCGGGTGCAATGTCCCGGCCATCATGGCGGCCAGGACCCTCGAGACCCGCCGCGACAGGCTTCTCACCATCCTCATCAACCCCCTCATGAGCTGTTCCGCCCGCCTTCCCGTCTATGTCCTCCTTGCAGGGGCCTTTTTCCCAGGGCATGAGGGAAATGTCATCTTTGCCTTGTATCTGACAGGGATCGTGCTTGCCATCCTTATGGGTCAGATCTTCGCCAAGACCTTTTTTCGGGGGGAGGCCGCCCCGTTCGTCCTCGAGCTTCCCCCTTACCGGGTCCCCACTCTTCGAAGTCTCCTCATCCATATGTGGGACAAGGCCAAGGTCTTTCTTCAGAAGATGGGAGGCGTGGTCCTCGTGTTCTCCGTGATTATCTGGTTCCTCGGCGCATTTCCCAAGGATGTCGTCTATGTCCATGACTATGCCGCCATGGAGAAAGAGGCGGGGGATCTCCTCGCCGCTGCGGATCGGGCCGAAATCGATCTGGTTCAGGCCGGGGAGCTGCGCGCGCGGGCCGGGGAGATAATGAATGCCGTAGAAAGGATGCGGGAGGAGGAAAGGCTCTCCCAGAGTTACATCGGCCGCATCGGGCACGCCATCGAGCCCCTCATCAGCCCCCTCGGGTTTGACTGGAAACTCGGGGTGAGCCTGGTTACGGGCATCGTTGCCAAGGAGGTGGTCGTGAGCACCATGGGCGTCCTATACCAGGCTGGGGAAGACGAAGAAGGCGGGCTGCGCGAGGCCTTGAAAAGGAGCGGCATGGATCCCGTTACCTCCCTTGGGTTCATGCTCTTTGTCCTCATCTACGTCCCGTGTATCGTCACTGTCATCACCATCTGGCGGGAGACGGGATCCGTCGGCTGGACTGTCTTTGCCGTCTCGTATCTGATCGCCCTTGCCTGGGTCGTCGCCTTTCTGGTTCGAGTGGCAGGGCAGGGGATCGCGCAGATCGCTTGAAGAGTGGAAAGGATTAGAGGATTAGAGGGAGATGGGTCACCGGGCAAGGGAGGAAGGGTGCGGGATCGGAGGGACGCACTTCACTGCGGAGGATTTTCCTGCCCGGGTCGAGGAGGCCGTTTCCCATCTTCGGAAGTGCCTTCCACGCACGCCCGACGTCTGCATCATGCTTGGAACCGGGCTCGGCGGTATGGCGGACGCCCTCAATGAACCGTGGTCCGCTGCCTACAGCGATATCCCCCATTTTCCGGCTTCCACCTCCCCGTCCCACGCAGGGCGCCTGCTTATGGGTACGCTCGGCTCGGTCGGCGTGGCCGTCTTTCAGGGTCGGTTCCACTACTATGAGGGATACAGCACACGGGAGCTCACCCTCCCGATCCGGGTCATGTCCCTGCTGGGCGCGCGCGTCCTCATCGGTTGCAATGCCGCAGGCGGCCTCAATCCCGCATTTTCCTCAGGCGATATCATGCTCATCTCCGACCACATCAACCTCATTCCTGACAACCCCCTGCGCGGGCCGAACGTGGAGGAGTGGGGGCTCCGGTTTCCGGATCTCTCTCGCGCCTATTCCAAAAGGCTTCGGACAGGCATCAGGCTGACCGCTGACCGACTTGGCATCGAGTTTCGGGAAGGGGTGTATGTGGCGGTTCCCGGGCCGAGCCTCGAGACCCCGGCAGAGACACGGTTTCTCCGCCTCATCGGGGCGGATGCCGTGGCCATGTCCCTCGTGCCGGAGGTCGTGGTCGCCGTGCATGCGGGCATGGAGGTCCTTGGGATCTCTGTAATCGCCAATGTAAACGACCCGGACGCCTTCCAGCCCATCCGTATCGAGGACGTGGTTGCAAACGCCGGAAAGGCAGAGGCGGTCCTGTCCCGTCTCATCGTCCGATTTCTCAAGGAGGCCGATTCATGGATGCCGCCCACCTGATCGTCACCGGGGAGATCCTGGTCTCAGCCCCTGATGCAGAGCCCATTCAGGACGGCGCGGTCGCCATCCGGGACGGGGCCTTCATCGCAGTCGGAAACAGGCGGGATATCCTCTCCCGTTACGAGGCCGAGCGCATCCTTGAAAGGCCTTCCGGCCTCATCATCCCCGGCCTCATCAACGCCCATACCCATGCGGCCATGACCATCTTTCGCGGCCTGGCCGACGACCTGCCACTCAAGAGTTGGCTCGAGGAACACATCTTCCCGGCCGAGGCCCGGCTCACGCCCGAACTCGTGACCCTCGGGACCGAGCTTGCCTGTGCGGAGATGATCCGCTGCGGGACCACGGGGTTTGTGGACATGTACCTCTTTGAATCCGCTGTCTCACAGGTGGTGGACCGGGTGGGCATGCGCGGCTGGCTCGGGGAAGGGATCTTCGATTTCCCTACGCCTGCCTTTCCGTCCGGCGAGGCAGCCCTAAAAGAGACGGAAAGGCTCATCTCGGTCTGGAAGGGCCATCCACTCATCACGATCACAGTGGATCCCCATACCCCCTACACCTGCGCTCCAGGGCTCCTCGAAGGGTGCCGGAACCTGGCAGACCGCCACAATGCACTCCTGGTGACCCATCTCGCCGAGACCTGGTGGGAGGACGGGGAGATCCGGCGGCGCCACGGGGTCTCCCCCACGGCCCATCTCGACAGGCTCGGGCTCCTTTCGGACCGGCTGCTTGCGACACACTGCGTGGCCGTCGGGCCGGAAGACGTGGAGCTCATGGCCCGCCGCGGGGTAAATGTCGCCCACTGCCCGGAGAGCAACCTCAAGCTCGGTTCCGGTGTGGCCCCGGTCCCGGAGATGCTCCGCGCCGGGATCCAGGTAGCCCTTGGGACGGACGGGGCCGCGAGCAACAACGATCTCGATCTCATGAGCGAGATGGACAGTGCGGCCAAGATCCCAAAGGGCGTCCACAGGGACCCGACCCTCGTCTCTGCGAGAGATGCCTTTGGCATGGCGACCACAGGGGCAGCGGCCGCCCTCCACAGGGGGGATCTCGGATGCATCAGGCCAGGCATGCGGGCCGATCTTGCAGTGATCGATCTGGCCCAGGTCCATCTGAGGCCCTGCTACGACCCGGTCTCCCTGGTGGTCTACGCGGCCCGGAGCGGGGACGTACAGGACGTCCTTGTTGAGGGTGGATCACTTCTTGATGACAGGCGTCTTGTCACCATCGACGAGAAAGCGCTCCTCGCCCGGCTGGAGAAGGCCATAAAGGGAGCGGTCTGAATCCGGCTCTTCGTCATTTCGTGTGG